>DASPXX010000028.1:0-51927 GCA_035637095.1 Thermoanaerobaculia bacterium | reverse complement strand
TTTGGGACCCCAAGCCCGCCTTGTTGCCCGTGGCCCGTTCCCAGGAAGGCCGGGCCTTCGGCCCAATTGATTTGAAAGCCGGCGAGACGCCAGCGGTCCCAGGGGGCGCACGCCGGCACCTTGGTGCAGTCGGGGTCGCCGATGACTTCCCGGATCGTAGTTGAGACAGTTATTTCGTGACGAGCCCTTACATGACGTGACACGCTAGAGAAGGCGGCCGTTCCCGAGGATGGCACCGTTCTCCCGGCGAGAGGGGTGTCTCGAAAGCGCCTCGCTTGGAGTCCTCACCCCCCGACCCCCTCTCCCGGCGGGGGCTGGGTGGGAGATGGGAGAGGGGGGCCAGGGGGTGAGGACTCCAAGCGGCACTGGTCCGACTCTCGAGACACCTCCTGATAAGCCCATCAGCTCACCCGATAAGCTTATCAGCTCACCTGATAAGGTCATCAGGTCAGCCGATGAGCCGACCGGCACACCTGATAAGCCCATCAGCTCACCCGATAAGCTTATCGGCTCACCTGACAAGCTCATCAGGTCACCCGATGAGCTGACCGGCTCACCTGATAAGCCCATCAGCTCATCCGACAAGCTCATCGGCTCACCCGATGAGGTCATCAGGTCAGCTGATGAGCCGACCGGCACACCTGATAAGCCCATCAGCTCACCCGATGAGCTTATCGGCTCACCTGACAAGCTCATCAGGTCACCCGATGAGCTGACCGGCTCACCTGATAAGCCCATCAGCTCATCCGATAAGCTTATCGGCTCACCCGATAAGGTCATCAGGTCAGCTGATGAGCTGACCGGCCCACCCGATAAGGTCATCAGGTGAGCTGATGAGTCGACCGGCTCACTCGATAAGCTCATCGGGTGAGCTGATGAGCGGATCGGCTCACCCGATAAGCTCATCCGGTGAGCTGATGAGTCGACTGGCTGACCTGATAAGGAGACCGGGTGAGCTGATGAGCTGACCGGCTGACCTGATAAGGAGACTGGGCGAGCTGATGAGCCGGCCGGCTCACCGCGCGAGCTGCTCGCGGACCGCATCCTTGACCGCGGCGAGAGCGTCCGGCAGCTTCTCCGGATCCTTGCCGCCGGCCTGGGCGAAGTCGGGACGGCCGCCGCCCCCTCCGCCGACGATGGGGGAGAGCCGCTTGACCAGGTCTCCGGCGCGCACCCGGCCGGTCAGGTCTTTGCTGACCGCCGCGACCAGGCTGACGTTGCCGTCGCCCCGCGCACCGATCACCACCACGCCCGAGCCCAGCTTCGAGCGCAGGGTATCCGCCATGTCGCGCAGCTCGTTGGCCGGGGCCGGCGGCACCTCGCGCGCCACCACCCGGATGCCTTCCACCGTCATCTCCTCCTCGGCGGCCGGGGAGGCGCCGGAGACGAGCTGCATGCGCAGGCGCTTCATCTCGCTCTCCAGCTCGTTCTGCCGCTGGCGGAGCTGCTCGGCCTTCTGGAGCTGCTGGTCGAAATCGCCCGAGCGGATGCCCAGGCGCTGCGTCAGCTCCTCATAGGCGATACGCTGCCGGCGAACCTCCTGGAGCGCATAGTCGCCGGTCACCGCCTCGATGCGCCGCACCCCCGAAGCCACGCCGCGCTCGGATTCGACCAGGAAGAGGCCGATCTCGCCCGTGTTGCGCACGTGGCAGCCGCCGCAGAGCTCCAGGCTGAAGCCGGGGACGTTCACCGTCCGCACCCGCTCGCCGTACTTCTCGCCGAACAGCGCCATGGCCCCGGCGGCCACCGCCTCCTGGTAGCTCCGCGAGACGATCTCGATGCTCACGGCGCGGCGGACCCATTCGTTGACCAGGTCCTCCAGCTTCTCTTGCTCCTGCCGGAACAGGCCGCGGTGATAGGTGTAGTCGAAACGCAGACGGTCCGGCGCCACCAGCGATCCGGCCTGCCGCACGCTCTTGCCCAGCACCTGGCGCAGCGCCGCGTGCACGATGTGCGTGGCCGTATGGTTGCGCTGCGTGGCCAGGCGCAGCTCGTGATCGACCCGGAGCGAGACGCGCATGTGGCGCGAGATCTGCCCCTGCTCGACCTCGACGAAGTGGAAGGTGACTCCCGAGCTGTCCTTCTGGGTGTCGACCACCCGGGCGCGGCCGCCTTCCCAGAGGATCTCGCCGGTGTCCCCCACCTGGCCGCCCGACTCGGCATAGAAGACGGTCTGGTCGAGCACGACGACTCCCGCCTGTCCGGCGGCGAGGTTCGACACGCGCTCGGGAGCGCCGTCCTTCCAGGTGGCGAGGCGGACCACCTCGGCGTCGGTGAGCTCGGTGCGCTCGTACCCTTCGAAGCGGGTCTCGGCCAGCTCGGCATGGCCGCGCACCACCTCGCGCAGGGCGGACATCCGGTTCTGCAGCTCCTGGGTGGCCTTGCGCGCCACCTCGCGCTGCTTGCGCAGCATCTCCTCGAAGCCCGGCTCGTCGACCGCGAAGCGCTCCTCCTCGGCGATCTCGCGGACGAGCTCCCGCGGCAGGCCGTAGGTGTCGTAGAGCCGGAAGGCGATCTCCCCCGGCAGGATCGACACGCCCTGGCCGCGCAGCCGCTCGATCTCCGCCTGGACCTGGCGGGAGCCGCTGGCCACGGTGGAGAAGAACTTCTCCTCTTCGGCCTTGATGGTGGCGGCCGAGGCCTGGCGCGTCTCCGCCAGCTCCAGGTAGGCCGAGCCCATCACCTCGCCCAAGACCGGCACCAGCTGGTAGAAGAACGGCTCCTCGAACCCGATGCGCATGCCGTGGCGCACGGCGCGCCGCAGGATGCGCCGCAGCACGTAGCCGCGCCCTTCGTTGTTCGGGATCACGCCGTCCGCCAAGAGGAACGAGACCGCCCGCAGGTGGTCGGCGATCACCCGCAGCGAGACATCCCTCTCGGCATCCTGGCCATAGCGGATCTTCGCCAGCGAGGCCGCGGCGTCGAGGATCGGCCGGAACAGGTCGGTCTCATAATTCGAGTCGACCCCCTGGAGCGCGGCTGCGACTCGCTCCAATCCAGCACCCGTGTCGACGGACGGCTTGGGCAGCGGATTCAGATTGCCCTGCTCGTCGCGGTCGTATTGCATGAAGACGAGGTTCCAGATCTCCACGTACCGCCCGGACTCGTTCCCCTCGTCCCAGGAGACGGCAGGCAGCTCCGGATGGAGGTCGGCGAAGATCTCGCTGCACGGCCCGCAAGGACCGGTCTCGCCCATGGACCAGAAGTTGTCCTTCTTGCCGCAGCGGTGCAGGCGCCCGGCGGGCAGCGTGGAGAGCTTCCGCCAGAAGTCGTACGCCTCGTCGTCCTCTTCATAGACGGTGGCGAAGAGGCGGTCGACCGGAATCTTCCAGACCTGGGTGACCAGCTCCCAGGCGAAGCGGATGGCCTCCTCCTTGAAATAGTCGCCGAAGGAGAAGTTGCCCATCATCTCGAAGAAGGTCTGATGGCGATGGCTGGGGCCGACGTTCTCCAGATCGTTGTGCTTGCCCGAGACGCGGAGGCACTTCTGGACCGAGACGGCGCGCGGCGAGGGCGGCTTGGCCGCGCCCAGGAAGTAGTTCTTGAACGGCACCATGCCCGCATTGACGAAGAGCAGCGTCGGGTCTCTCTGCGGAACCAGCGGCGCGCTCGGCACGGGCCGGTGGCCGCGATCGCGGAAGAACTCCAGGAAGCTGCTGCGGATCTCTTGACTCTTCATGGCTCGTCGTCCAGGTTCGAAACCGCAAAGATAGCACGGCGGGAGAATCCCTTCCGGGCCAGATGGCGGGCGAGAGCCGCCGGGTCGGGCCGGTGCCCGCGGGCCCATTTCTCCGCCGCTTCGCGGGCCGCCTCCAGATCGTCCTCCGGAACCTCGGCGAGGGCCGCGGCGATGGCTTCCGCGGGAGCGCCGCGGCGGACCAGCTCGGCCTTGAGCCGGAGGCGCCCCTCCGCCTGGCGCTCGAGACGATGAGCGACGAAGTCGCGGGCCGTGCGGGCGTCGTCGAGATACCCCTCGGCGACGAGGCGATCGAGAGCCGCCGCGATCTCCTCCTCGGGATAGCCGCGCTGCGCCAGCTTGGCGGAGAGCTCTGCCCGGAAGTGCGGGCGAGGCGCCAGCAGGCGGACGGCGTGGTCGTAGCAGGTGAGGTCAGTCACGAGACGATCCCGGCTTGGAATGCCGCCTCAGGAGTGGCACGCTGCTCCAGTACTCGCGGAGCAGCGCCACATCCTCCGCCGGAAAGATGTCTGGAGCCACAGAGTCGTGCCATGCCCGCGAAATCGTCTCCAGAGACTCATGCACGACGGCGAGGGTCCGGGCAGGATCACTTCCCGCGACCACGGCAAGACGTTGAAACGATCGCTCGTCCACCTGCTTCATGCTCTTCAATCCGGCGAGCTTGAGAGAGAGCTCCGGCGCAACCTCGGGCCAGACGATGGTGCAGACCTGATCGTAGAGCGGCGCCAAGCTGGCCTCGACTCCGTCCGGATAAAGGAGAGACCAGTTCTTCAGGTGAGCATCGGCATTGCCGGAGGCCACAACGAAGGCCAGGCGCCGGACGAACTCGAAATAGGCTTCAGGGCCGGCAATCGCCTTCACCAGCTTGGCGAGCTTGTCGTACGTGACCTGCTCGTACTTTAACCTCGGCGGCAGGCCGACAGCCTGCGCAAAATCCTCCTGATGGATCCGCCGGTCGCCTTCCCGGTCGTATCTGCGGATGACCAACACGCGCCCTTCCGGATCGGCATGACGACGGAGGGGTGGCGACAGGGCGGCGACTGATTCCAGGTGGCATTCCGGAACTTCGAATCCGGCCGCACGCGCCCACTCAAGCATCGCCAACTCGTTCTCCACCAGGTGCGGGAAGCGCACAGAATCGAACTTAACGATCCACTCTCCGAGCCTCCCCTTGACGGGCAGGACCAGTTTGTCGCCTTCGCGGAGAACCGAGAACTTGAGTTGAACGCCGGCGAGAGAAAACCGGAGAAGCTCGCCCTCGGCGGAGGCATCCAGAGGCGCTTGATCCTCATCGAGCCCGTTCTCTCCGGCATCGTGCGGCTCGCCTTCGCCGGGGCGCAGCTCCACCGCTCCAGGCAAGTCTCCTCCGACAGCCTCCAGGAGCGCCATCTCATCGCCGGGGGGGATCTGAAGGCCCTTTTCGATCAGCTCCCGCAGGGGTCCCTCCGGCACAAGGTTGGCGAAAAACGCCGGCAACTCTTCCCGCCGCCCGCGATATACCTTGGCCAGGTCGTCTTCGAACGATTGGCTGAGGACGGGCCTCCTCGGCAGACGCCGGTAGTCTTCGGAGATGCGGAAGGAGACACGCCCTTCTTCGTCCTCAGAGAGGCGCCCTGCCTGGATATCGCCCAGGAAGACGTCCAGGGACCTCCTCAAGCTTCAAGCTCCGCCTGATCCAGCAGATAGCGAATGGAAGGCCGATCGTTCCTCGACCACGCGGCGAGCCGTTCTCCGAGGCGGTTCACGGCCTCTTCGAGGGTTTCCCTGCGCTCCAGCAAGAAGCCCTCGGTCTCCCCGTTAAGTAAAGCGCCCGCAGCCCAGATCGAAATGGCATGGGACAGGAGCACAGGAGACTCCCGTCCGTGGGAGAGGGCAAGCTCGGAGAGATCCTCCCGCGCGGCGCCGGACCCGGCCAGCAGCAGGCGATTCGCCGGCCCCTGGCTGAGGCCCTCCCTGTCCAACAAGATCCGGCGGAACGCGGACACGCCGTGTTGCTCGATCAGCTTGGCCACATCGATTGGTCTCCCGTCCTTCAGGCCGAGGGGACCCAGCGATGCCATGCCGAGAAGGGCGATCCGGCTGTCCGCCGCCCTGGCGTCGAACCGCTCGGGAAGAGTATACGGATTGCGCGGCTCCTTCGGAACGAGGGACAGAAGCAGTTGAACGCTCTTCTCCTCGTCCTTCTTCTGGATAGCGGTGACGCCATGCCGCAGGAGCGTTCGCTCATCATAGGAGCCCGCACCGAGCAGCAAGCGCCACGTCCAACGCGCGAGTAAGGCCAGAGATCGTGCTTTTGGCTCCGGATACAGCGCGAAGAACCTCGTCAGCACCACGAGCGGGATCGAACGGGGCAGCAGCCGCAGATGGGGGATTTCCGCGTGGAGCTTGAGGAAGGATAGCACTCGACGAATCGCGGGAAGCGCCTCCCGGACAGCTCTGGCGAGCACCTCCGAATCCTTGCGGTAGTGCTCGGCAATCGTGCGAGTGACGTCCAGGCCCTTGAATGCGATCAGGCAGGAGAGCAACTGGCCCCTTTCGGGCCGCCCCATACCCAGCTTTTGGAGATCCTCGGCCAGCTCCTGGAGAGTCGACGGATGCCCCTCTCCATGTCCGAACAACGCGTCGTGGACGTCCTCCCATTGGAGGTTCTTGCCGAAGTTGTTGATGCGGTAGAAAATTTCTCGCAGCTTCTCCTCGTCATCCGTCTCTACGATGTACAGCGGGATCCGGTATTCCCGGATCCGCCTCCCGGTCTGGAAGACATCCGCGCGAAGGGCGGAATCGCCCGCGTGCCGCCACTGGAACACCCATTCGCTGAGGGCTGACGCATCCAGGAGCTGCGCAACGGGGACCCAGGTGGACGGAAAGGTGCCGTCCCGGGGAGGTGCGTGGAAGGTCTGGCTCGCGGCATCGAAATAGACCACCCACGGATCCTCGGGCGAGGTGGGGACCGGGCTTGGACGTAAGAGCCCGGCCGTGAGAGCGGTCAGGCGCTGTTGCCCGTCGACGACCCACAGAGCGGCCTCTATCTCTGGCGCATCGATCGAGAGCGGCCCTACCTGAATCCGGGCAGCCTCGGCTCTCCCTTTCCGTAACAAGATCGAGCCGATCGGGTACCCGCGGTAGATGCTGTCGAACAGGGCGACGACATCATCCGTTTTCCACTTCAGCCCGCGTTGGAAAGCGGGAACCCGGACCGCGCCGCGTGCGACCTGGGCGACCAGATCCTCCACTGTCTCGGCTTCGGCGGCCAGCCGGAGGGTCGCCTTCGATCTGCCGGGCTCCATGGTCGGTAGCGTAGCATCCCCTCTCCCTTGGAAGAGGGGTCAAGAGGAGAGGGCCTGGGACTAGATCTCGAACTGCGACCCGCCGGTCATCAGATCGTCGCCTCCCTGGCCCTGGAGCGCCTCCTCCATCTGCTCGCGCGCGATGTCGGAGGTGAACTGGACGCCCTGGATCTTCAGGCGGAACTCGTCGGGGTTGGTGGCCCGGCGCAGCGCCTCGTCGAGGGTGATCAGACCGCTCTTGAAGAGCTGGTAGAGCGACTGATCGAACGTCTGCATGCCGTACTGGCTCGTGCCCTGAGCGATCGACTCGCGGATGAACTTGGTCTTCTCCTTGTTCTCGATGCACTCCCGGATGTAGGCCGTCGAGATCAGCACCTCGCCGGCGGGCACGCGGCCGATGCCGTCGGCGCGCGGCACCAGGCGCAGCGAGATGACCGCCTTGAGCACCTGCGAGAGCTGGATGCGGATCTGCTTCTGGTGGTGCGGCGGGAAGACCGAGATGATGCGGTTGATCGTCTCCGTGGCGTCCAGGGTGTGCAGGGTCGAGAACACCAGGTGGCCGGTCTCGGCGGCGAGGAGCGCCGTCTCGATCGTCTCGTAGTCGCGCATCTCACCGACCAGGATCACGTCGGGGTCTTGGCGGAGGGCGGCGCGCAGCGCGCTCGAGAAGGTGCGCGTGTCGACGTCGATCTCGCGCTGGTTGACGATCGACTTCTTGTCGCGGTGGAGGAACTCGATCGGGTCCTCGACCGTGATGATGTGCTCGGTGCGCGAGGCATTGATGTAGTCGATCATCGCCGCCAGGCTGGTCGACTTGCCCGAGCCGGTCGTCCCGGTGCACAGGACGAGGCCGCGCCGCTCCTCGCAGATCCGCTCCAGGACGGGCGGCAGCATCAGCTCGCGGATGGTCAGGATGCGCGCCGGGATGACGCGCAGCACGAGGCCCACCGCGCCGCGCTGCTGGAAGACGTTGCAACGGAAGCGGCCCAGGCCCGGCACCTGATACGCGATGTCGAGCTCGAGCTCCTCCTTGAAGCGCTGCTTCTGCCGCGCGTTCATGATGGAGAACGCCATGGCGATGGTGTCCTCCTGCATCAGGCGCTTCAATTCGGGCAGCGGCGTCAGCTCGCCGTCCACGCGGATGACCGGATGGCCGCCGACTTTGAGGTGGAGGTCCGACGCTTTGCGGTCCACCGCGATCTTGAGCAGGTCATTGATGTTCATCGGATTACCTCCTGGGTGAACCGGGCGCTACGGCGTCTCGCAGACCACCGGCCGGGCGACCACCGGCGTGAGCCAGTCGCCGTGCCCCGGGTTGCGGCCGGTGACGGTGCGGCGGAACTCCTCCATCAGGCGGCGGGTGATCTCGCCCGGCCGGCCGTCCCCCACCGTGTAATGGTCGATGGAGCGCACCGGCGTGATCTCGGCGGCGGTCCCGCAGAGGAACATCTCGTCACAGATGTAGAGCAGGCCGCGGGAGATCGGCTCCTGGCGGACCGCGAGGCCGAGATCGCGGGCGAGCGTCGTCACCGTGTCGCGGGTGATCCCCGGCAGCAGGGACGCGGACCGCGGCGGCGTGACGAGCGCGCCGTCGACCACCAGGAAGACGTTCTCGCCCGACCCCTCGCTGACGAACCCGTGGGTGTCCAGGGCGATCCCCTCGGCGTACCCGTCCAGGAGCGCTTCCATCTTGATCAGGGTGCCGTTCAAATAGTTGCCGGTCGCCTTGGCCTCCGACGGCAGCGATTCGGTCGGCACCCGCCGCCAGGACGAGACGCAGACGTCGACCCCCTCGTCGGCGTCGTCGCCGAGGTATTTCCCCGAGGCCCAGGCCGCCACCGCGGTCTCGACCGGCGCCCGCAGGGGGTCGACGCCGATCGTGCCGAAGCCGCGCCAGACCAGCGGGCGGATGTAGCAGGCCCCGAGGTCGTTGGCGCGGATGGTCTCGAGCACCGCGTCGGCCAGCTCCTCGCCCGAGAAGCGCAGCGGCATGCGGTAGATCCTGCAGGTCCGCTCCAGGCGGCGGATGTGCTCGCTCAGACGGAAGACCGCCGGACCGTCCGGGGTGTCGTAACAGCGGATCCCCTCGAACGCACCGGAGCCGTAGTGCAGCGCGTGCGACAGCACGTGCACGGTCGCCTTCTCGAACTCGATGAGCTCGCCGTTCATCCAGATCCAACGGATACCGGCGAAAAGATTGGACACCGGAACCTCCTTCGGCGGACAGCAGAAGTCTCCAGATGCTAGCCCGAACCGGGGTCAGGGTCAATTTCGCTGTGGAGCAACACCGCCGCCGCCCCCACTACGGCAGCGGTCTCGATGCGCAGCACCCGCGGCCCCAGGCCCACAGCCCGCCAGCCGGCGGCGCGCAGCTCGGCGCGCTCGGAGTCGGACCAGCCTCCCTCGGGGCCGACCAGCAGGGCGGCCGTTGATCCTACGGATCGGACCGATCGGACCGATCCGACGGATTCTCCCCCCGGGTCGAGCACCCAGCGCGACCCGGCATCCGCGGCGAGCCGCGGCAGCTCGCGCCACTCGTGGGGACCGGTGATCTCGGGGAGGAGCGCGCCCTGGCACTGCTCGAGAGCCGCGGCGGCGACCCGGCGCAGGCGGTCGAGCGTGCCCTCTCCGAAGTGGCGCGGCGCCCGCTCGGTGTGCAGGAAATGGATGGCCCGGACTCCGAGCTCCGTGACCTTCTCCACCATCCAGGAGGCGCGCTCGGGACGGAGCGTGGGGACCAGGAGGTCGAGCCGCACCGCGGGCTCGTTGACCGGCGCCGGCTCCCGCAGCGCCAGGACTCCGGAGGAGCGGTCGATCCGCACCACCTCGCCCCAACGGGCGCTCCCCCGGCCGTCCACCACGCGGAGGCGGTCGCCCACCGCCAGGCGGCGGGCACGGAACAGATGCCGGTAGGCCTCCCCTTCGACCCGCAGCTCCCCGCCGGCGACCCCCTCCGCAGCGAGCAGGGTCGGGAAGCTCACGATCGGACCATCCGAAAGGCAATCCAGTCGCCGGCCTCGCGGCGGTCGGTCTCCAGAAAGCCGAGACTGCGCATGCGGTCGAGGACCTGCCGGCCGCGCTCGCGCAGGATGCCCGAGAGGACCGCCTCGCCGCCGGCGCGCAGCCGGCCGGTCACTCCGGGCATCTCCGGCAGGATCTGCTCGGGGACCACGTTGACCACGGCCAGATCGAACAGCGGCGCCTCGCGCAGGGCGGCGAGGCGGCCGGCGAACAGGAGGGGCTGCAGGTCGTTCAGGCGGCTGTTGTCGCGGGCATGGAAGGGCGCCGCCGGATCGACGTCGTAGCCCACGGCGAGGGATGCCCCGCCGAGGAGGGCCGCGAACGAGAGGACGCCCGTGCCGGTCCCCACGTCGAGGACGCGGCGGCCGGAGAGGTCCATGGTCTCCAGGATCTCCAGGGCGAGGCTGGTGGATTCGTGGCTCCCGGTTCCGAACGCCGCGCGGGCGGGCAGGCGCAGCAGATGCCGGTCTTCCGGGACCTCCGGCAGCTCCTCCTCGGGCTCCCGAGGATCGAGGAAGAAGGTCCGGCCGACCGGGAACGGTTGCGCCTGGCTGCGCCAGGTGGCGAACCAGTCCTGCTCCTCGATCGTCTCCTCGGCGGCGAGACACACCCCGCGCTCCGGCCAGTCGCCGGGCGCCCATTCGGGAGCCCCCGCGTCGAACCAGGCTTCCAGCCGCAGCCGGCCGTCGGGCTCATTGGCCGTGAGGACCCCGAGGGTGCCCTCCAGCCAGAGGTCGGCCACGAAAGGCTCTTCGAGGGAGGGAGGGAGGAGGAAGACGCGGCGCAGGTAAGGCATGCCTTACCCGAACAGATTCTTCATCTTGTCGAACACGCCCCGCTCCTCCTTGACCGGGTGGCCGCCGAGTTCGGCGAGGCGGCGCAGCAGGGTGACCTCCTCCTCCGACAGGTTGCGCGGATGCTGGACCTCGACCTCGACGGTGACCACGTGGTCGCCGCGTCCGCCGCCGCCCAGCCGGTCGATCCCCTGGCCCCGCAGGCGGAAGTCGCGGCCGTGCGGCGTGCCGGCCGGGATCTCCAGCGGCGCTTTTCCGTGGAGCGTCTCCACCTCGATGTTGGCGCCGAGCACGGCTTGCGGATAGCTGACCGTCACCCGGGAGAGGACGGTCGAGCCGTCGCGGCGGAAGCGCAGGTGCGGGCGCACCTGGATCACGACGTAGAGATCGCCCGGGGGCCCGCCGCTCCTGCCGTGCTCCCCTTCGCCGGCGAGGCGCAGGCGCGCTCCGGTGTCCACACCGGCGGGGATCTTCACCGAGATCGAGCGCTCGCGCTCGACCCGCCCCTCGCCCTTGCACTCCCGGCAGGGATCGGTCACCACCCGGCCCTCGCCGCGGCACTGCGGGCAGGTGCGGGCCACCGTGAAGAAGCCCTGGGTGAAGCGCACCTGGCCGCGGCCGCCGCAAGCCGAGCAGACCTCCGGCGCCTTCCCTCCGGCGCTCCCCGTTCCCGAGCACTCCGGACAGGCTTCCAGGCGCGGGATGCGCAGCGTCGTCTCGGCGCCGAAGGCCGCCTCCTCGAAAGTCAGCGTCAGGTCGTAGCGCAGATCCGCGCCCCGGGTCATGCCGCCCGGACGGCGGCTGCCGCCCCCGAGACCGAAGAAGTCCCCGAGGATGTCCGAGAAGTCGGCGAAGATCGTCGGATCGAACCCGCCGGCCCCGGCGCCGCTCACCCCCTGGTGGCCGAAGCGGTCGTAGCGCGCCCGCTTGTCGGAGTCGGAGAGGATCGCATAGGCCTCGGCGGCCTCCTTGAAATTCTCCTCCGCCTCCTTGTTGCCGGGGTTCCTGTCCGGATGATACTTCTGCGCCAGCTTGCGGTAGGCCGACTTGATCTCCTGCTGGCCCGCCGTCCGCTCGACGCTCAGAACCTCGTAGTAATCGCGTTTCGCCATGCTTCCATCAACCCTTCTGCGGGCCGGGGCTCGCCTTGGTCAGCATCACGTCCGAGAGGGTCCGCGAGACGTTGTTCAGGTCGAAGATCGCCGCTTCCAGGTCGGCCTTCTGGTCCTCGTTGAGGGCCACGCGCGCCTTGAGCAGATCCTCGTGGATCTTCTTCGAGTCCGCCTCCTGCAGCATGTCCCGGAACTGCTCGAAGACCCGTTCGTTGCTGTAGATCAGCCCCTCCAGGCGGTTCTTGAGCTGCAGGACCTCGCGCTTCTGCAGATCGCTCTGGGACTTCTGGCTCGCCTCCTCGACCAGCTGGTGGACCTCCTCCTCGGACAGGCCGCCCGCGGGCGTGATCTGGATGCTCTGGGTGAGACTGGTCGCCATATCGCGCGCCGACACGTTGACGATGCCGTTCGAGTCGATCGCGAAGCTGACCTCGATCTGCGGAACCCCACGCGGGGCCGGCGGGATTCCCACCAGCTCGAACTTGCCCAGCGACTTGTTCTCGTTGGCGATCTGCCGCTCCCCCTGGAGGACGTGGACCTCCACGATGTCCTGGTTGTCCACGACCGTGGTGAAGATCTGCGTGTTCTTGGTGGGAATCGTCGAGTTGCGCTCGATGAGCTTGGTGAACAGGCCGCCCTGGGTCTCGACGCCGAGCGACAGGGGGGTGACGTCGAGGAGGACCAGGTCCTTGATGTCCCCGCGCAGGATGCCGCCCTGGACCGCGGCGCCCATCGCCACCACCTCGTCCGGGTTGATCTCCCGGTTGGGCGCGCGGCCGAAGATCCGCTCGACCGTGTGCATCACCAGGGGAGTGCGCGTCTGGCCGCCGACCAGGAGCACCTCGCCGATCTGGTCGGCGCGCAGGCCGGCCTGGCGCAGGGCGTCCTGGCAGGGACCCTCGGTACGCTCCACGAGCTCCTTGACCAGGCCCTCGAAATGAGCCCGGGTGAGGCTGCGGGCCAGGTGGCGGGGACCGGTGCGGTCGGCCGAGATGAACGGCAGGTTGATCGCGGCGTCGTCGGCCGACGAGAGCTCGCACTTGGCGCGCTCGGCGGCTTCCTTGAGGCGCTGGAGAGCCATCCGGTCCTGGCGCAGGTCGATCCCGGTCTCCTTCTGGAACCCGTCGATCAGCCAGTCCATGATCCGCTGATCGAAGTCCTCGCCGCCGAGATAGGTGTCGCCCGAGGTGGAGCGCACCTGGAAGATCCCCTGCGACAGCTGGAGGACCGAGATGTCGAACGTGCCTCCACCCAGGTCGTAGACGGCGACGTTGACCCCTTCCTGGCTGCGGTCGAGACCGTAGGCGAGAGCGGCGGCCGTGGGCTCGTTGATGATGCGCTGGACCTCGAGGCCGGCGATCTTGCCGGCGTCCTTGGTGGCCTGGCGCTGCGAATCGTCGAAATAGGCCGGAACGGTGATCACCGCTTCGCTGATCGACTCGCCCAGGGTCTCCTCGGAGAAGTCCTTGATCTCGCGCAGGACCTGGGCGGAGATCTCCTCGGGGCTGTACTGGCGGTCCCGGATCTCGATCTTGACGTCGCCGTTGGGCGCGGCGACCAGGGTATAGGGAAGGACGCCCCGCGCGCGCTCGACCGCGGGATCCTTGAACTTGCGGCCGATCAGGCGCTTGACCGCGAAGATCGTGTTCTCGGGGTTGGTGATGGCCTGGCGCTTGGCGATCTGGCCGACGAGACGGTCCCCCTCCTCCGCGAAGGCGACGATCGACGGCGTGGTGCGGCTCCCCTCGCGATTGGCGAGGACACGCGGTACGGTCGCCTCCACGATGGCGGCGCAGCTGTTGGTCGTCCCGAGATCGATACCGAGAATCTTGCTCAAGCCGGATCCACCCTCCCGAGAAGCCGTAAAGGCCGGATTTGCCAGCCGGTTGATCCCATTCCCCTCTCCCCAACCCTCTCCCCGTTCCGAGGAGAGGGAACCAGAGAGCCGGCCTTGCGGCGGTATTTGCCCCTATTCTACTTGAGAGGAAGACCCGGCCGGCTTGGCCGACTCGACAGGGACGGACACCTTGACCATGGATGGGCGGAGGAGCCGGTCGTGCAGCCGGTAGCCGCGCCGCATCTCGCCGGTCACCGTAGGGGCCTGGACCGAGGGGTCCTCCTCGCGCGAGACCGCCTCGTGCAGAGACGGGTCGAACGGCTGCCCCAAGGCGGCGACCTCCTGAACGCCGAAGCGCCGCAGGAGATCGGTCATCTGGCGGTGGATCATCTCGATCCCCCGCTTGAGATCGTCCGCCGAGCCGGCAGCCGCCAGCGCCAGGTCCAGGTTGTCCATGATCTCCAGGAAGCCGCGCAGCGGCTCGACCAGCGCATACTTCTTGAGCTCCTGCCGTTCGCGCTCGGAGCGCTTGCGGAAGTTGTCGAAGTCCGCCAGGGTCCGCATCGAGCGGTCGCGCAGATCGGCGATCTCGCGGCGCAGCTTCTCGACCTCCTGGTCGTCGGAGCCTCCCTCCGCCGGCTGGGGCCGGGTGGCGCCGGCTGCTGCCGCCGGCGGGTCGCCTGCCGTCCCGCGCTCCACCTCTTCGACCGCGGCGACCGCATCGCGCATGGCCGACTCCAGGTCGTCGTGTTGAGCATCCAGATCCAGGGACACTTCCGGAGTGTCCTCGTTGTGTTCCATCTCGTCCATCGGCCGCCTCCCTCGTTCTTGCGAATCCTACTTTCTCTCCGCTCCGCCGGAGAAGGTGTCGGCCAGGGCACGGCTCAGAGCCTCTCCGAGGAAGTGCACCAGGGGGATGACCCGCTCGTACTCCATCCGCGAAGGACCGATGATCCCCAGCGTTCCCAGCGTCTGGTCTCCCATGCCATACGGAGTGGCCACCACACTGAAATCAAGCTCCGAGGTCAGATCGCTGTCATCCCCGATCAACACGCGCACGCCATTGCCCTGCAAGCACTGGTTGAGCAGCCTGACCAGGCGCGCCTTGTCGGCGAACGCCTCGAACATCCGGCGGACGCGCTGGATGTCCGTCATCTCCGGGTGGCTGAGCAGGGAGGGGGCCCCGTCGACCAGGATTCCCGGCCCGGCCGGAAGATCGAGGCCCTGGCGCGCCAGCTCGATCGCCAGGGCCAGCATGCGGTCCATCTGGGCCCGTTCTTCAGCCATCATGCGGAGCAGCCGCTCGCGGATCTGCCGCAGGGTCTGCCCGGCGAAGCTCTCGGTCAGGTAGTTGGAGATCCTCCCCAGCTCGTCGCGCGGGATCTCCTCCTCCAGCTCCAGGATCTTGTTGTCGACGAACCCGGTCGACGACACCACCACGCAGAGCACCCGGCGGCCCGAGACCGGCACGAAGTCCACCGCCCGGAGAACCGTGTCGCCCACCGCCGGCGTCACGACGATGCCGACCTGGCGCGAGAGCTCGGAGAGGAGGTGGGAGGCGGTCCCCATGATCTGGTCCGCATCGCCGGTCCGGAGGTTCTCCTCGATGTACCGGCGCTCCCGGGCCGGCACCTTGCGCGCCTGCATCATCGACTGGATGAACAGGTGATAGGCCGCCGTCGTCGGCACCCGGCCGGCCGAGGTGTGGGGCTGCATCAGATAGCCCCACTCCTCCAGGTCGGCCATGACATTGCGGATGGTCGCCGCGGACAGCCCCAGGCGCCCGTGTTTCGACACCGAGCGCGAGCTGACCGGCTCCGCGCTCAGGATATAGGTCATGATGACGTCCTTCAGGATCTCGCGATCCCGCGGTGTCAGCTTTGAAAGGTCCCGGATCTCCGTCATGACGACATTTCCACTCTGCGCCGCGTCGGTCGCGCTACGCGTTTAGCACTCTCGACGTACGAGTGCTAACAGATGGTAGCCGCCGGACCTTCCCATGTCAAGATGGTCATTTTGCAAACTGCTGAGAGTAAAGGCATTGTGGCGACGTGCTATCGTAGCCTCGTGGGCGCTCTCCTCCCTCTGCACGGGCTTACGTTCTCGGTGGCAGGGCCCGGCCGGGTCGGAGCCAGCCTGGCCGCCTGGCTGGAGGCGCGGGGGGCGCGGCGGATCGCCGCCGTCGGCCGCGCGGGTCTTCCCGGCCTGTCCACCGCCGGGCAGGGCCTCCTCCTCGTGGCGGTCCCGGACCCGGTCCTCCCCGCCGTCGCAACCGAGCTGGCGCACCGGCCGCAGGCGGCGGTGGTCCTCCACACCTCGGGCAACCTGGACGCCGGAGCGCTCGCGCCTCTCAAGGCGGCGGGATCGGCGGTCGGCACGCTCCACCCTCTGAAGGCGTTCCCTCACCCCCTGCCCGATCCGGAGCAGGCGAGCGGCGTCTTCTTCGCCGTGGATGGAGACCCGCCGGCCCGCGATCTCGCCTTCCGCCTCGCCGCCGCCTGGGGAGCCGAGGCCGCCCTCGTCCCGGCCGCGGCGCGCTCCCTCTACCACTTTGCCGCGACGCTCGCGGCGGGCGGCGTGGTCACCCTGCTCGCCGCAGCCGAGGAGATCGCCGGACGCCTCGGCCTGCCGCCGGCGGTGACCCGCGGCTACCTGGAGCTCTGCCGCGGGGCGGTGGCCGGCGCGACCGAAGCCCAGAGGGAAGATCGTCCCCTCGGCGCCACCCTGACCGGTCCCGTGGCGCGCGGCGACCGCGAGACCGTGCAACGCCATCTGGCGATCCTGCGCGAGCTGATGCCCGAGAAGCTCCCCCTCACCCTCGCCCTGGCGCGGGAGACCCTCCACCAGCGCGAGCGGGGAAGCGGGCTCGGGCCTGGCCACAGGGAGGTGCAGGAGGAGCTCGATCTGGAAGAACACGGACACACGGACGAACAGGGACGAGCACGGACGAGCACGGACGGCTAGCGCGCCCTGGTGTCCTTGACTGCCCGGGTGTCCGTGCCCTACTTCTCCACCAGCTTTTCGACCGACTTCCGCATCTTTGCGATGAACTTCTTCTGATCCTTCCGCACAGCGTCCGTGACCTCCGGCGGCGCCTGCGCCGGGTCGCCCGAGGCGTACGGAGGAGAGGGCGCGTACTGCGACGAGAGCTGCGTCGTCATGCTCGCGGTCGGTCCGGAGATCAGATTCACCAGCTCCAGCGCCAGGTCGAGGGACGACGAGATGCCGCCTCCGGAGAATCGGTTGCCGTGGATCACCCAGCGCGGATAGCCGGCGGCGACCTTGATCTTCGGGAAGAGGGCGAGGTTCTCCCGCTGGCTCCAGTAGGTCGTGGCCTCGTAGCCGTCGAGCAGACCGGCCGCGGCCAGGATGAAAGCGCCGGTGCAGACCGAGCCGGCCCAGCTCGCCGCCGAGCCCGTCTTGCGCACGAATCCCACCAGAACGGGATCGTGCATCACCTTGGCCACCGCGTCCCCGCCGCCCGGCACGAACAGGAGGTCGATCTTCCCGCCCGGGTCGTCGAACGTGCCGCCGGGGACGACCTGGACGTCCTCCGTGGTCCGGATCGGATCACCGGTGGCGGCGAGCCAGACGGGCGTGAAGCCGGCGAAGGCGAACACCTGGGTCGCCCCGGCGAAGTCGAGGAGCGTACAGCCCTGATACAGAGGAAAACCGACTCTCATGGCCATGAGTACCTCCGCGCAAAGCGCTTGTTCCAAAAGTCAGCTGAATACATCCGCCTGCGGATCCCAGAAGGGACCCGTCAGCCCGACCCGCGCGAAGATGGCGCGCATCTCATCGGGCTGGGGGCGGCGGGCCGCAGGGCTGAGACGGTTCGCGTACCAGGCCAGGGCGAGACTCCAGAGCTGATCGAGGCGGACCAGGGGACGGCGCGGCAGCCCCTGCGCCTGGCACCACTCGTCGACCCGTTCTTCCGACCGGAAGAAGAGCATGGTGCTTCAGGTGAAGACGATGTCCTTCCACCAGAGGGCGGCGGGCACGGCGAAGTGGATGACGCACGGCTCGGGCTCGGGTCCGCTGGCGTGCACCTGGAAGTTGATCGGCTCGAACGTCTGCTCGCACCGGGACAAGACCTCGCCCTCGCGGTGCAATGCCGCCGGCACCCCGAGCGCATCCCAGGCGCAGTTGGCGAAATACTCCTTGCCGTCGACCTCGACCCGGTGCTGGGTCGGCACTCCGGAGAACGGCGGCGCCATGCGGATCGAGACCCCGTCCGGCTGCAGGACCAGGACCCGGTTCCGGGCCAGGCGTCCATAGGCCTCGCGCACGTCCGCCGGAGCGGCGCCGGCGCGCTCCGCCACCTCCTCTACCGACGGAGCCTGGGTGGTTTCCGCGAGATGCTGGTAGATCGCGAGCTTCACCTGGATGTCGAAGTCCATGCGGGCCTCCGGTTCGCTGGCCGTTGGAGACGAGTCTACATCTCAGGGCGGGCGTCCGCGTTTCGGCATGTAGAGGGAGCCAGGCCCCTCCTTGTAGACCAGGCGGTAGTGGCGGCGGAGGTGGCGGGCCTGGAGCGATCCGGGGTTCAGATTCCAGGCGTACACGTAGTCCACCCGCGCTTTCAGATCGGGCGAGCGGACATCGACCACCCCTGGCTCGCGCGCGACCCACCAGAGGATCTCGGGGCGACGGCGGAAGCGGATCGGGAAGAGCTTGGTGACCGCCTGATAGTTGTTCCAGTCGATGAGCCCCTTCTCGACGGCGGTATAGCCGATCAGGTGCCGGTAGAGCCCATAAGGACCATATTCGGAGAAAAGCGGCAGGACCCGGCTGTTCGGCCGGATGTGCTCGGTGGGCCGCAGATAGGCCAGGATCGCCGGCTCGACCGCCTGGTACTGGCGCAGCACGCATCCGGCGCTCCACAGAGCGAGGGCAGCGAGGGAGCCGATCGCAGCCGCCCGCAACGGCAGGCCCGGTCTCTCCGGAAGCCGGGGAGCGAGCCAGGGGAGCAGGGCGAGCCAGGGATAGAGAGCGAGACGCTCCTTCAGCAGATACCCGCCGGACATTCCCTGCGGGCTGGCGAAGAAGACGGCGACCAGCAGAAGGCTCAGGAGCAGGAAACCGTCTTCCTCCCGGACGTCGACCCGGAGCCGGCCATCCTCTCGGCGCACGCGGCCGGCGAGGGTCAGGACCAGGAAGAGCAGGAAGGCGACAGCCAGGACGCGCCCGATCCAGAGCTGCGGCGCGCCGAAGAAGGAGAGCACCTCGAGGCCGAAGAGGAATTTCACCAGCGCCGCGGTGCTCAGGAACGACGGGCCGGCGCTCCCCGGGTGGCGCGCCACGAACCAGAACGGCAGGATGAGCTGAGGCGCCAGGATCAAGACATGCAGCAGGTGCCGTTTCCAGTGCGTCCGCACCCGCCACGTCTGCAGCAAGCTTGCAAACCAGAGGACGCCGATCGCGAACAGGGCCAGGACGAGCGAGACGATGTGGCAGAACCAGCAGGCCAGCAGCAGCAGGTTGATCCGGACCGCGAACCCCGCGTCCGGGCTCGCCCGCCGCCGCCACCAGTACCCGATCGCGAAGAGCCAGAAGGCGAGGCTGAACGAGAAGTTGTAGAAGCCGTCCTGGAAGAGCAGGTTGTAGACCAGAGGGAAGGCCAGAAAGCCGAGCCACTTGCGTTCCGGATCCACGGCACCGGCGGCGTATCGCGCCGCGGCCGGAAGCAGCACGATATAGCCGCTGACCAGGATCTTCTCGGCGATCCGCGGCTCGACGACGAGCATGAGGAGGGCCAGGACGGCATGGCTCAGCCAGTTCGGCAGCGGACGCCAGTCGATCGTGTACAGCCTGTCGAACTGGGGAAACTCATCGCCGTTGCCGTGCTGGCGGATGATCCAGGCGTTCTCCGTGTGGCAGGGCCCGTCGACCGTCGGCAGATAGTCGACGGCCCAGATCGGGACGAGGTAGAACAGGATCAGGGCGAGGAAGAGGAGGCGCTCTTTCACGTCGGCTCGAAGGATATACGAACTCGCCGACGCAGCCGTCCATGACCGGCTCACCTATCCATAGGACGTGGGAGCCGGAGTCGCGCCGTCCGAGCGCTGGATGCTCTTCATGGCGAGCGCGATCATCGAGGCGACGTCCGCCAGGTTCGCCGGCACGACCAGGGTGTTCCCCTTCTGGGCCAGCGCGCCGAACTCCCGGACGTACTGCTCGGCGACGCGCAGTTGCACCGCCTCGAAACCGCCCGGAGAGTGGATGGCGTTCGCCACCAGCCGGATGCCCTCGGCCGTCGCCTGCGCCACGGAGAGGATCGCCGACGCCTGCCCCTCGGCCTCGTTGATCTGCTGCTGCTTCTTCGCTTCCGACGCCTTGATGACCTGCTGCTTCTCGCCCTCGGCGGTGTTGATCGCCGCGTCGCGGAAGCCCTCGGAGGTGAGGACCGTGGCCCGCTTCTCGCGCTCGGCGCGCATCTGCTTCTCCATCGCGGCCAGCACGTCTTTGGGCGGCGTGATGTTCTTGATCTCGTAGCGCAGCACCTTGACGCCCCACGGCTCCGTCGCCTTGTCGACCTCGCCGACCACGGAGGCGTTGATGTTGCCGCGCTCCTCGAAGGTGCGGTCGAGCTCGATCTTGCCGATCTCGCTGCGCAGCGTCGTCTGGGCGAGCTGGATGATGGCGAACTGGTAGTTGGAGATGCCGTAGGAGGCCCGCTCCGGGTCCAGAATCTTGTAATAGAGAATGCCATCCACCGCCACTTGCACGTTGTCGCGGGTGATGCAGACCTGCTCCGGGATGTCCTGGGCCGTTTCTTTGAGGGAGTGCCTGTAGCGGATCACGTAAACGAACGGCAGCAGAACATGGAAGCCTGCGTAAAGGGTGCCGCCATACTTACCGAGCCGCTCCACGACGTAGGCGTTCTGCTGCGGCACCACCACGGCAGTTTTGGCCAGGATGAAGGTGAACAGCAGGGCCAGGACCAGAATGACGATGAAACCTGGCATCGATCTCTCCTTTGCCGCCATCAGGACGGCATCGTGTTCCCGCAGAAGGGGCGTCTCCGCCCGTCAGGGAGTTACGTCTCCGGCCCTACCCAGAGCGACAGGCCCTGGACCCACTCGACGCGGCAACGCGCTCCCGGCGCGAGAGGCTCCCGGCTGGCATTGTGGGCGGTCCAAACCGTGCCCCGCATCTCCACCTTGCCGATCCCTCCGGGAGGGATGGTACCGACGGCGACCGCCGCCACCCCCACCATGGTGTCGATATCCCCCGGGTCGCTCCGGATCTTGAACCTGCCGAGCAGGGGCTTGCGCAGGAGGAGCACCAGCCCGGTGGAGAAAGCGATGAACAGCAGCCACTCGAGCCAGTGCGGACCGCTGGCGCCGACCATGGCGAGCAGGCCGACGACGATGGCCGCGATGCCGAGGAACACCAGGTAGAAGGTTCCCAGGGCCAGCTCCAGCCCCAGAAGGACGAGGCCGGACAAAATCCACGCCCACCAAGCCATAGCTCCCCTCCTCGGAGTTACCGAGGACAAACTTATCACAGCCGGTCGGCTATCATCGCGGCATGCCGAAGCCCCAGATCCAGATCCTGGTCTGTCTGAACGAGCGGCCGCCGGAGTCCGGGAAGCCGAGCTGCGCGCCTCGCGGCTCGCTCGCCGTCTACCACCGCTTCAAGGACCGGGTGAAGGAGCTCGGCATCCGCGACCGGGTGATGGTCACCCGCACCGGCTGCCTCAAGCACTGCAGCCAGGGGATCACCGTGGCCGTCTGGCCCTACAACCTCTGGTACCGCGGAGTGACCGTCGAGGACGTGGAGGAGATCCTGCAGCGGACCGTTCTGGAAGACGGGCGGGAGGTGGAGCGGCTGCGGATGCCGGATATCAAGTGGGAGTGAGCGGTCTGCCGCCCATTCAGGGCAGTCTCTGCTGAATCGACCCGTGCGGGTCGTAGACCTCCAAGAAACTCGCCCGGCCGGGAACCAGCCGGTCACCAAACACGACAAAGCCTGTGCCTTCCCCGATGTTCTTCGCGGAGTGATAACGCATTGCCACGATGACACCAGTCTCGTGCGCGACCTGGCCGAGGAGTTGGGTGGGCGGAAGAGGCCCTCTCCTTTCGATATAGATCTCCTGCGAGTATCTCCAGTCTCCCGTCAGTTCGGCCAGCGAAGTCCCGAGCCGGCTCTGAATGGCTGGATCGGTGAGGTCCAGGACGCGCTCTAGAAAACCCTCGACCGAAAAAACCACCCAAGGAGGCGTGCGGAAGGGTCCGATCCCGGTGAGGAGCGCAGCAACCTCCCTCAACCCGGTGACTGGATCCGAAGCAAGATAAACGCTTCCGATCCCTCCTGTGGCAGTGAATCGGGCACCGTTCAGGACCGAGCCGCCAGGCCAGAGAGGCTGCGGCGGTCCAACCAAGCCCGGCGGGGGGCCCTGCAGAAGGTGATATCCGACAACACGGCTCCAAGGGCCTACCTCGGATCGGGTAGGCACATCGAGCAGCGCCTTGCAGCTCCGGTTCCGGCAGCACTAGCTGGGAATTCCCATCAAGGCTGCTTCCAGCATGCCCTTGACGGCATCAGGATGCCCTTCCAGGATGACTTCCAGCGGCGTGCGCCGTCCCAGATCAGGGTGAGGATTGTTCAGCCAAGCCAGCACCGCGGCTCGGCTCGGGAACACCTGCTCCAGAATCTCCAGAGTTCTCTTGACCGACCGAAGCATAGGCTGCAGGTCAGGGGCAGAAGGCGTCTTGTGTACCGCGCCATAGCCCTTGCCCAGCGCCTGAGCCAACTGCTTGAGAGGGACCTTCAAGTATTCCGCGAACTGACCGGCGTCGAGACGCCCTGTCTCGGGATCGTGCAGCTCCTGAAGGCTGACGGCGACCGGCGGCGACAATACGGCTGCTCTCATGGACCACTTCCCTCCTGCCTACTGGAAGTCTACCAGAAATCAACTTGAAGTATACCCCACCACCGGCAGCAATCCCGCCGACACCAGGTCCCGGTTCTGCGGTGTCAGGGCGTGGCGGTACTTCCGCGCCTGCTCGGCGGTGTCGTCGCGGGTGACGAGCCGCTCGTAGAGGTTGGTCCGCTGCTTGGGCGTATAGCCGGCCGCGCGGATCAGGTGCTCCATCTCGTCCTGGCTCATCCGGTAGGAGGTGCCTGCCGAGGAGACCACGTTCTCCTCGATCATGATCGAGCCCATGTCGTCCGCCCCGAAAGCTAGCGAGGCCTGGCCGATCTTCTTGCCCTGGGTCACCCAGCTGGTCTGGAAGTGGACGACGTTGTCGAGGAAGAGGCGCGACACCGCGAGCGTCCGCAGGTACTCCTCGGCGTAGGTCTCCGGCACGTCCGGCATCTCCGTGTGCTCGTGCTGGAAGGTCCAGGAGATGAAGGCGGTGAAGCCCCCGGTTTCGTCCTGGAGGTCGCGCACCCGCTGGAAGTGCTCGATGCGGTCGGCGAGCGGCTCGCCCATGCCGTACATCATGGTCGCCGAGGTGCGCAGACCGTTCCGGTGCGCCTGCCGCATGATGTCGATCCACTCCTCGGCCGAGCACTTGGGATAGGCCAGCACGTCCTTGCGGATCTGGTCCGAGAGGATCTCGGCGCCGCCGCCGGGGATCGACATCAGGCCGGCCGCCTTCAAACGGGCGATCACCTCGTAGAAGCTCATCCGCTCCTTCTTGGCGATGAACTTGACCTCCGGCGGCGAGAAGGCGTGGACGTGGAGAGCCGGATAGTTCGACCGCAGGTAGCGGAGCAGGTCCTCGTAGTAGGAGAGCGGCAGGTCCGGATGGACCCCGCCCTGCATCAGGATGCCGGTGCCGTTGAGCGCCAGCGTCTCTTCCACCTTCTGGCCGATCTCCTCGAACGGCAGGAGATACCCCTCGGGGTCGCCCGGCGCCCGGTAGAAGGCGCAGAACCGGCACTTGTAGACGCAGACGTTGGTGTAATTGATGTTCCTGTCGATGTTGTAGGTCGCGACCGTCGGATCGTTGAAGCGGTTCCTGACCTCGTGCGCGGCCATCCCCAGCTCCAGGAGGTCCCCCTCCCGGAGAAGCGTATGGGCGTCGCCGGCCGAGATGCGGCGGCCGAGGACGGCATCGGCGAGGATCTGGGTGACGGGGCGTCCTGAAGGTGCTAGTTCCATGGCACTCCCAATTTTACCACGGGGGGTGAGGGGGCTATTCCCAGAAGTCGATGGGGCGCGGCTCGAGGATCAGGCCGTGGGCATGGGCGCGCCGGTAGAACTCCTCCAGCCCCTGGAGCTCCTCGCCGCGCAGGAAGAAGCGGAGGTTCTCCGTCAGGTAGTCGCGGATCTCCTCGCTGTCCAGCCCGATCTCGGCCGCGGCTTCGCGCACCAGCGTGTCGAGAGAGGACAGGCCATAGCGCAGGCTGCTCTTGAAATAGAAGGAGAGGTCGGGCATCTCGACCTCCGGCCGCACCGCCCAGACCGCGAAGACGAACGGCAGGCCGGTCAGGGTGTGCCACTCCGCCGCCAGGTCGTGGATCAGGTAGCGCTCGCGGTCGACCTTGAGCGCGGGATCGCCGATCAGGAGCGCCGCGTCCGCTTCGGCGAGCATCCGCTCGGGATCGGGCCGCTCGTGCAGGTACTCGGGATCGAGCCCCCAGCGTTCGCGCATCAGGATGCGCAGGAGAGCCGCCGAGGTCCGGCTGTTCTGGTCGAGGGCGACCCGGCGGACCGTCTCGATCGGGCCGCGCGAGACAAGCAGGACGCTCCGCACCTCGTGGCGGGCCGCGATGCACAGATCCGGCAGCACGCGCAGGTGGGGGATGCGCTGCACCTCGATCGAGGGGATGAGGCCGACGTCGAGGTTTCCCTGACCCAGCAGCCGGGCGACCAGCGCCGGCACGTGATAGCTCGGCGCGAAGAGGTCCGCGTGGTGACCTTTGAGGAACCCCCACGCCAACGGTTTGCTGTTCAGGAAGTTGACGATGCCGACGCGCAGCTTGGGCAAGGTCTCCCCTATTCCCTATTTGCCTGACATCGCGTTCAAGAAGTCCTGGTTCGTCTTCGCCTTGGAAAGTTTATCCTGCAGGAGCTCCATGCTCTCCACCGTCGACAGCGGATTGAGCACCTTGCGCAGCACCCAGACGCGGTGCAGCTCGCCTTCGGGCATCAGGAGCTCTTCCTTGCGGGTGCCCGACTTGTTGATGTCGATCGCCGGGAAGACGCGCTTGTCGACCAGCTTGCGGTCGAGGTGGATCTCGCAGTTGCCGGTGCCCTTGAACTCCTCGAAGATGACGTCGTCCATGCGGCTGCCGGTGTCGACCAGGGCGGTGGCGATGATGGTCAGCGAGCCGCCCTCCTCGATGTTCCTGGCGGCGCCGAAGAAACGCTTCGGGCGGTGCAGCGCGTTGGCGTCGATACCGCCGGAGAGGACCTTGCCCGACGGCGGCTGCACCGTGTTGTAGGCGCGGGCGAGACGGGTGATCGAGTCGAGCAGGATGACGACGTCCTTCTTGTGCTCGACCAGGCGCTTCGCCTTCTCGATCACCATCTCGGCCACCTGGACGTGCCGGGTGGCCGGCTCGTCGAAGGTCGAGGAGACCACCTCGCCGGCGACCGAGCGCTGCATGTCGGTCACCTCTTCCGGCCGCTCGTCGATCAGGAGGACGATCAGGATCGCCTCCGGATGGTTCTTCTCGACCGAGTGGGCGATCGACTGCAGGAGCATCGTCTTGCCGGTGCGCGGCGGCGCCACGATGAGAGCGCGCTGCCCCTTGCCCATCGGCGTCGTCAGGTCCATCACGCGCGACGACATGTCGCCCGCGACTTCGAGCTTGATCCGCTCCTGCGGATAGAGCGGCGTCAGGTTGTCGAAGAAGATCTTGTTGCGGGCGACTTCGGGGTGCTCGAAGTTGACCGCCTCCACCTTGATCAAGGCAAAGTAGCGCTCGCCTTCCTTGGGCTGGCGGACCTGGCCGGAGATGGTGTCGCCGGTGCGCAGGTCGAAGCGCCGGATCTGGGAGGGCGAGACATAGATGTCGTCCGGGCCGGGAAGGTAGTTGTACTCCGGGGCGCGCAGGAAGCCGAACCCGTCGGGGAGGCACTCGAGCACCCCCTCGGCGAAGATCAGGCCGCTCTTCTCGGTCTGCGCCTGCAGGATCTTGAAGATCAGCTCCTGCTTGCGCATGCCGGTGGCGCCCTCGACCCCCAGATCCTTCCCGATCTGGGTGAGCTGGGAGATGCTCATCTCCTTGAGCGCCCGGATGTCGAGCGCTTCGATGCTCCCTTTTTCCACGTTCTGTACAGTCGATTTGGCCATGTCGTTCCTCGTCGGTTCACTCATGTTGCACTCGCTTCCAGATGAGGCGCGAGAGCGCCCCAAAGCTCCTTCATCCCCTCTCCCGAGTGCGCGGAAACGGGGAGGAGGGGGGCCGTTGTGTCCAACCCCAGTGCGTCGCGGATGCCCCGGAGGCTGGCGACGCGCCGGCCGCGGGGGACCTGATCGATCTTCGTGGCCACCACCGTCACCTGGGCGCCCAGACCCGTCAGATAGGCGTACGCCTGAACGTCCAACGGTGTTGCGCCGACCTTGCCATCCACCAGCAGCACCAGTTGCAGACGGGGGATGGCGTCCGCGAGATATGCCTCCACCAGTGCCGCCCACTCGCGCCGGTCGTCCTTGCTGGCCTTGGCATATCCATACCCCGGCAGGTCCACGAAATAAAACCGCCGGTTGACCAGGAAGTAGTTGACGGCGCGCGTCCGCCCGGGGGTCGAGCTGGTCCTGGCCAGCCCTCGGCGTCCCAGCAGCCGGTTCATCAGGCTCGACTTGCCGACGTTGGAACGCCCCACGAACGCGACCTCGGGACGGCCGTCCCGCAGGAAGTCCCGGCTCGTATGAGCCGAGCGGCTGAGCTCCGCAGCTTCGATCTTCACAGAGCTTCACGGATCTTCACGCGATCCACCCGGACCCGGCGGGCGCGGCGCTTCGCGACAGGTTTTTCAATGGAAGCCGGAGCCGCGGCACCTTGTCAGGAGACCGCGGCTCCTGTCGCGAGATCAATGGGCCAGGGAGTCCGGTCCCACGGGGGGCTCGGAAGCTTCTGCCGCGAACTTCCCGTTCTTGGGCAGCGGGGTGAGCGAGCCGTCGAGAGCGAGGCGGAGGACCTCGTCCATCGACTCGACCAGATAGAACTCCATCGCCTCGCGCACTTCCGCCGGGATCTCTTCCAGGTCCTTCTCGTTCTCCTTGGGGAGGATCACCTCGGTGATACCGCCACGGTAGGCCGCCAGAACCTTATCCTTGATCCCGCCCACCGGCAAGACCTTGCCGCGCAGCGTGATCTCCCCCGTCATCGCCACGTCCTTGCGCACCGGAATCTTCGAGAGCGCCGAGACGAGCGTGGTGGCCATGGTGATGCCGGCCGAAGGGCCATCCTTTGGGATGGCGCCCTCCGGCACGTGCAGATGGATGTCAAGGCTCTCGTTGAAGTCCGGCTCGATGCCGAAGATCTCGGCGCGGCTCCGCAGGTACGACACCGCGGCGCGGGCCGACTCCTGCATCACCTCGCCCAGCTTGCCGGTCAGGGTCAGCTTCCCCTTGCCAGGCATCAGCCCGACCTCGGTCTCCAGGAGCTCGCCGCCGACCTCGGTCCAGGCCAGGCCGGTGGCCACACCCACCTCCGACTCCTCGTTCTTGCGCCGGGCGCGGTACTTGGGCTTCCCGAGCAGCTCGAAGATCATCGCCGGCGCCACGGCCACCTCGAGGCTCCGCCCCTCGCGCACCACCCGGCGGGCGATCTTCCTGCAGATCGAGCCGATCTCGCGCTCCAGGTTGCGCACGCCCGCCTCGCGGGTGTAGCTCTCGATGACCACCCGGATCGCCTCCTCGTCGAACTTGATCTTGTCCTTGGAGAGGCCGTGGTCGCCGAGCTGCCGCGGTACCAGGAACTGCTGGGCGATCGCCAGCTTCTCGTTCAGCGTGTAGCCGGAGAGCGCGATGACCTCCATGCGGTCGCGCAGCGGCGGCGGGATCGAGTGGATCACGTTCGCCGTGGCGATGAACATCACCTTGGACAGGTCGTAGTCGACGTCCAGGTAGTGATCGAGGAAGGAGTCGTTCTGCTCCGGGTCGAGGACCTCCAGGAGAGCCGCGGACGGATCGCCGCGGAAGTCCATGGACATCTTGTCGACCTCGTCGAGCAGGAAGACCGGATTGATCGTCCCCGCCTTCTTCATCATCTGGACGATCTGGCCCGGGAAGGCGCCGATGTAGGTCCGCCGGTGGCCGCGGATCTCGGCCTCGTCGCGCACGCCGCCCAGCGACAGGCGGACGAACTTGCGGCCGGTGGCCCGTGCGATCGACTTGGCGAGCGACGACTTGCCGACGCCCGGCGGACCGACGAAGCAGATGATCGAGCTCTTGGTCTGGCCGACGAGCTGGCGCACGGCGAGGAACTCCAGGATGCGGTCCTTGATCTTGTCCAGGCCGTAGTGGTCCTCGTGGAGGACGCGCTCGGCATGGTCGAGATCCTTGCGCTCCTTGCTCTTCCTGCGCCAGGGGACCGAGACCACCCAGTCGATGTAGTTGCGCGACACCGTGGCCTCGGCCGAGACCGGCGGCATGGCCTCCAGGCGCTTGAGCTCCTGCTCGGCCTTCTCCTTGACCTCCTTGGGGAGGCCGGCCTTCTCGATCTTCTCGCGCAGCTCGAGCAGCTCGTCGCCGCGGTCGTCCTTGCGCCCCAGCTCCTGATGGATGGCCTTGATCTTCTCGTTGAGGTAGTACTCCTTCTGGGCCTTCTCCATCTGCTTCTTGACCTTGACGTTGATCCGCTTGTCGATGTTGATCTTTTCGATCTCGATGTCCAAAAGGTCGTGAAGCCGCTGCAGGCGCTCGTAGGGGTTGACCAGCTCCAAGAGCGACTGCTTCTCGGTGGTGGCCACCATCAGGTGGGCCGAGAGGATGTCCGCCACGCGGTCTGGATCGTCCAGCTTCATGGTGGACATCAACCCTTCGAACGCCAGGTGGTGGGACATCTTGGCGTACTGCTCGAAGGCGGAGAGCACCTTGCCCATGTAGACCCGGAGCTCCTCGCTCATCGGGTAGTGGACCTCGTACACCTCCGCCTCGACGTTCAGCGCGCCGTTGGCCTCGCTGACCTCGAGGATACGCCCCCGCTGCACCCCTTCGACCATCACACGGACGTTGCCGTTGGGGAGCTTCAGGTTCTGGATGACGGTGGCGACCACCCCCTGGTCGCAGATGTCGTCGCGCAGCGGATCATCGATCCGCGGATCCTTCTGCGCGGCGAGGAAGATGCGCTTGCTGGGGGTGGACAGGGACTGCTCCAGGGCCCGCACCGAGCTCTCCCGGCCCACGATGAACGGCGCCATCATGTGGGGAAAGACGACCATGTCCCGCAACGGAACCAGGGGCAGCGTCTCGCGCTTCTTGTTGATGAATGGTGAGGCCATTGTCTCGCTCGGTTGTCTCGATCGCTTTGGGAAAATCCCCAGGCCGTCAGCCGGCCTTCTTGTAGAGCATGATCGGCTGCATACGGCTTGCCACGACCTCCTCGTTGATCAAGCACTGCTTGATGTCGCGCTGCGAGGGGACGTTGTACATGAGGTCGAGCATCAGCTCTTCGAGGATGATGCGCAGGCCACGGGCACCGACGTTGCGCTTGAGCGCCTCGCGGGCGATGGCCTTCAGCGACTCGTCGGTGAACTTGAGCTCGACCCCTTCGAACTCCAGGATGGTCTGGTATTGCCGGATCAGGCTGTTCTTCGGCTCGTGGAGGATGCGCACCAGCGCCTCCTCGTCGAGCTCCTCGAGCGTGGCGATGACGGGCAGCCGCCCGACGAACTCCGGAATCAGGCCGTACTTGATGAGATCCTCGGGCAGAACCTGCTCCAGCAGCTGGGTGGTCCGCCTGTCGCGCTTGCCCTTGACGTCCGCGCCGAACCCGAGAGATTTCTGGTTGATGCGCCGCTCGATCGCCTCTTCGAGGCCGACGAACGCGCCGCCGCAGATGAACAGGATGTTGGTGGTGTCGATCTGCAGGAACTCCTGATGGGGGTGCTTGCGCCCGCCCTGCGGCGGCACGTTGCACTGCGTCCCTTCGAGGATCTTCAAGAGGGCCTGCTGCACGCCCTCGCCCGAGACGTCGCGGGTGATCGAAGGATTGTCACTCTTGCGGCAGATCTTGTCCACCTCGTCGATGTAGACGATGCCGCGCTGGGTCTTTTCCTTGTCGTTGCCCGACGCCTGGTAGAGCTTGAGGATGATGTTCTCGACGTCCTCGCCGACGTACCCCGCCTCGGTGAGGGTCGTCGCATCGGCGATGGTGAACGGGACGGAGAGGAGGCGCGCCAAAGTCTGGGCGAGCAGCGTCTTGCCGGTCCCGGTGGGACCGATGAGGAGGATGTTCGACTTCTGGAGCTCCACCTCGCCGTGGCTCTTCTCCGCGAAGTCGATGCGCTTGTAGTGGTTGTAGACCGCCACCGCGAGCTTCTTCTTCGCCTGCTCCTGGCCGATCACGTACTCGTCGAGGAGCGCCTTGATCTCGCGGGGCTTCGGCAGGCTGGTGTCCTGCTGCTGCTCCAGCATGCGGTCTTCGGCGATGATGTCAAGGCAGATGTCGACGCACTCGTCGCAGATGAAGACCGTAGGGCCCGCGATCAGCTTCTTCACCTCTCGCTGGCTCTTGTTGCAGAACGAGCACCTCAGGACTTCATCGCCGCTGTCTTTCTTCGGCATTTCTCCTCCGTTGTGGCGGGCAGACGCACGTCAACACTACTGCCCTCTAAAACAGGGTGCGCGGGGATCCCTATTTCCGGCCGCGGTTTCCGCCGCCTGGCTCCTCCGCCCATGACCATGTCGATGCAGGCTCCTACCCTTCCAAGGTGCGGCGAGAGCCCCGGAAGAGGTCATCGCGCGAGAAGCCCGTTCTTGCGCCGGATCATCACCCTGTCCACCAGACCGTACTCGACCGCTTCGTTCGCTCCGAGGATTCTATCGCGCTCCGTGTCGCGATGGACCTCCTCCTTCGACTTTCCTGTGTGAAACGCCAGGATCTCGTCCAGGCGGTCCCGCATCATGAACATGTCGCGGGCATGGATCTCGATGTCGGACTGCTGCCCCTGCAGGCCCGAAAGCCAGGGCTGGTGGATCAGCACCCGGCTGTTGGGGAGCACCGTGCGCTTGCCCCGGGTGCCGGAGGCGAGCAGCACCGCCGCCATCGAGGCCGCCTGCCCGACGCAGTAGGTCGCCACGTCGGGCTTGATGTACTGCATGGTGTCGTAGATCGCCATGCCGGCGGAGACCGAGCCGCCGGGCGAGTTGATGTAGATCGCGATGTCCTTCTCGGGGTTCTCCGCCTCGAGGAACAGCATCTGGGCGATGATCAGGCTGGCCACGTCGTCGTCGACCGGCCGGCCGAGAAAGATGATGTTGTCCTTGAGCAGGCGCGAGTAGATGTCGTACGCGCGCTCGCCCCGGTTGCTCTGCTCCACCACCATCGGGATCAGCATGCTTCTCAGCTCTCCTATGCAGACTCCTGCACGGTGGCGCCGGGCTCCGCCGGCTCCTCTCCGAGCAGGTGTCGGATCGTCTTCTCCCGCCGCAGCTGCGACCGCAAGCTCACCAGGCGGCCGTCCTCGTCGAGGGCCCGCCTCAGCTGCGGCGTCGAGGTGTTCTGCGCCCGGGCGAGCACGGCGAGAGCCCGCTCGAACTCCTCCTCGCTGACCTGGACCGAGTCCGCGTCGGCGATGGCGTCCAGCAGCAGGCGGGCGTGCACCCGGCGCTCGGCCAGCGGCAGCATCTCGCCGGCCATCTGGTTCCAATCGATCTGGAGGTGCTCGACGTCGATGCCGCGCTGGGCCAGGGACTGGGCCTGGTCCTTGACCATGTTCTCGACCTCGCGGCGCACGACGCCCTGCGGCAGCTCCAGCGGATGGCGCTCGCGCAGCTGCTCGAGCAGGGCGCGCTCGCGCTCCTCCCGGCGCTGCTCCTGCTTGTTGTGACGCAGGCTCCGGGAGATCGCCTCGCGCAGCTCGGGGAGCGCCGTGAAGTCGGGGCTCACCTTGGCCGCGAAGGCGTCGTCGAGCGGCGGCAGGTCGCGCTCCTTGACCGCCTGGACGCGCGCCCGGAACTTCTCTTCGTGGACGCTGGGCTGCCCCCCCTCCTCCGCGGGCGGATGCTCGTGCCGGCGGGTGAAGGTCGCCTCCTGGCCGGCGGCCAGACCCGAGAGGGCCAGAGTGAGCTCCTCCCAGACCCTCTCGTCGCCCAGCTCGATGTCGACCGTGTCGGTCTTCGCCTCGCCCGCCTCCGCTTCGCCGTGCGCCCCGGTGAGCCGGGTCAGCTCGGCGGTCACCAGGTCGCCGCGGGCGGCGGCGCGCTCGGCCGGCACCCAGCTGGCGATGCGGCGGCGCAGATCCTCGACCCTGTCGTCGATCTCCATCTCGCCGGGCTCGATCGAGGGATTGGGAAGGTCGAAGTCGCGGATGTTGCGCAGCTCGATCTGGGGCCGGGTCTCGACCACGGCGACGAAGGTCAGCGGACCGCCGGGCTCGCGGTCCTTGACCTCCTCGATCTCCGGCGGCAGCAGGGGATCGAGGGAAGCTTCGGCCTGCGCCTGTTTCCAGTAGCGGGGGAGGAGGCGCTCGACCACCTCGCGATCGATCTCCTGGCCGAACCGCTGGCGGATCAGCTTCGCGGGGACCTTGCCGGCACGGAAGCCGGGGATGCGCGCACGGTTGCCGTAATCCTTGAGGACGCGCTGCTCTTCGGCCTCCACGGCCGGAGCGGGCACCTCGACGGTGAGCTGCTTCCGGCACGGTCCGACGTCTTGCTGCGAGACGACCACACTCATCCGATCATCCTCTTCCTTGGTGCGAAAGGGGGGACTCGAACCCCCAACCCGATTCCTCGGGACTAGATCCTAAGTCTAGCGCGTATACCGGTTCCGCCACTTTCGCGATCTCCATGTGGAGGGGGGGTGAGCTGGAAAGGGAGTTGGTGAGCCGCGAAGGAATCGAACCTTCAACCCGCAGATTAAGAGTCTGCTGCTCTGCCAGTTGAGCTAGCGGCCCGTGTCAGCGAGTGATCATACCCGAGAGGAGAACGGATGACAACGCCTCGCCAACCCGGCCCTCCGGCCATCCGTTCCTCCCGTGTAACGCGCGGCACCCCGGACCCATTCCCATCCAGACAACGATCGCGGGAGCCGTTCCGCCTCACCGGCCTGCCCTTTCTGTTCTCCCCACGCCTCACCCGCCCTGCACGAAGTGGACCACTTCCAGCCGGTCGCCGGCCGCGAGAACCGTCGCTCCATATTCGGCGCGCCGGACGATCTCCCCGTTACGCTCCACGGCCACGGTGCGCGGGTCGCGCCCGAGCCCGGCGACGAGCTCGAGCACGGTCGCTCCCGCGGCGACCCGCCGCGCCTCGCCATTGACCACGATCTCGAAGAGGGCTCCGCTTGCGCCGGCGTCCATAGCCCTATCGTTAGCACAGATTGCGCCGCGGGCAAACTGCCCGAAAGGTGGGGGCGGGGTCTAAAGCAGGTGCTTCAGCTCGGCGCGGCCGATCGGGCTGACCGCCGTGATGATCAGGGCGGCGGTGCCGCGGCCGGCCTGCGGGATCTCGAAGACCAGGGTGAGGAGCCCATCGTCATCAGCCCGGCCGGTGGCCAGCACGCGCGGCTCGGCGATGGTCGAGATCATACGCACCGACACCTGGGTGCCCACCATGGGGGCGCCGCTCTTGCTCGAGCTGGCGCGCAGGACCAGGGTCGCGCGCTGTCCGAACGCGAGGTCGCGCTCGTCCTCGATCATCAACACGAGCTGCTCCTGGTCGGCCTCGTTGGTGAGGTACTCGAGGATCACCTGGTCGAGCGTGCGCTCGCGGGCCGGCTTGGCCGCGAGCGGCGGCAGCTTCGACGGGACCTCGGCGACGACCGGCTCGGGGACCGGCGGCGGAGCCTCCGCCGCGGGCAGCGCCTCCGACCTCGCGGGGAGTGATGCGACCTTGAACGGGCCGGTCTGCCGGCTCCCCAGGAGCTCGGCCAGCTTCGCGTCGAGCTTGCCGTGGCGGATCGCCGCGATCATCGTCCGGTGCTGGTGGTCCATCAGGGCGACGATGTCCTTCTCTTCCTTGCCCTCGGCCAGGAGCTCGGCATAGCTCGCCCGCTTGCTGATCAGCACCTGGCCTCCCACATACACGAGGCTCTCGATGAACGGGTTGCCCAGACCCTTGTCCTCGGTCTGGACGTGGAAGACCACCTCGTTGTGGCGGACATCGGTGTTGTAGCCGGTGATCATGCGTGAGCGACTCTCTCCCGAGCGAAGAGCGTACAATAGATGTGGCCCACCGAGCCTGACCCACCCTCCCCGGAGACATCGGCGGGGGGACAGGCCGACAGGGTGGTCCGGGAAACCGGGCCGCCTCCCGTGCTTGGAAAGGCGGGCCGAGACCGCTGCCAGCGGCTCGGTGTGGCCCCGTTCGAGGAGACCCCATGAGCCGCCTGAGCCCCCTGACCGTTCTTCCCACCGTCCCCCCGTCCCCCCGGCCGCGCGTTGTCGACGAAACGCGCCTGGTCGATGCCTTCGGGCGGCGATTGACCTATCTGCGCATCTCGGTCACCGACCGCTGCAACCTGCGCTGCTTCTATTGCCTGCCGGCCGACGCCGAGTTCCCGTTCGGCGACCGCGCCTTCCTCTCCCCCGAGGAGATCGAACGGATGGTCGGCGCCCTCGTCCGGCTTGGCATCCGGCGGGTGCGGCTGACCGGCGGCGAGCCGCTGGTGCGCAAGGACATCCTGGAGATCGTGCGGCGGATCAAGTCCCTCCCCGGGGTCGAGAACCTGGCGCTGTCGACGAATGGCACCGAGCTCCCGCGCCTCGCTCCGGCGCTCGCCCAAGCCGGCGTCGACCGGGTCAACATCAGCCTCGACAGCCTCGACCCCGAGCTCTTCCGCGCGATCACGCGGAGCGGCGACCTGGAGCAGGTCTGGCAGGGCGTCGAGGCGGCGCTCGCCGCCGGGCTCGATCCGGTGAAGCTGAACGCGGTCCTCCTCCAGGAGAACCTGGACGACGTCGAGCGCCTGGTGGCGCTCACCCTCGACCGGCCGCTCGCCGTCCGCTTCATCGAGATGATGCCGACGGAGAGCAACCGGCACCTGCAGCCGGAAGAGTACGTCTCGGCCGACCTCGCCCGGCAACGGATCGAGGCGCGCTTCGGCCCGCTGGAGCCGGTCGGCGAGGAGGAGGCCGGACCGCGCACCGGACCGGCCCGGACGTTCCGTGTCCCCGGCTCGGTGGGGACGGTCGGCTTCATCACCCCCCTCTCCCACACCTTCTGCGCCGACTGCAACCGCCTGCGCCTGACCGCCCGCGGCGAGCTCCGCCTCTGCCTCTTCGCCGACCGCGTCTACCCGCTGCGCCCGCTCCTCGCCGGGCCCGACCCGGACGCCGCCCTGGAGGCGGAGATCTTGAAGGTCCTCCAGGACAAGCCGGCGGAGCACATGCTGACCCAGGGAAACTTCGGCAACCTGGTGAGCTTCATGCAGATCGGGGGGTGAGAGGCCCCCCGGTCATGCTCTACAAGGCGTTCCTCTCGTACAGCCACACAGCCGATGCCGAGCTGGCACCCGCGATCCAGTCGGGCCTGCAGGGTTTCGCGCGGCCGTGGTACCGGCTGCGCGCCTTGCGGGTGTTCCGGGACAAGACGTCGCTCGCGGTGAACCCCGCACTCTGGCAATCGATCGAGCGGGCGCTCGATCAGTGCGAGTACTTCGTCCTCCTGGCCTCGCCCGCCGCCGCCTCCGGTGGCCTTCGACCCGGCTGGCCGGCTGCTGGCAACTGCGCTGCCGGACGATCGCCTGGCCCTGTGGCACCTCGACGAGCCGCGCGCGCTCGGCTGGCGGCTCCGGGACGCCGCCACCGGTTTCACCGCAGCCGCGTTGAGCCCGGACAGCCGCCTGCTCGCCTGGGGATCCGCCGACGCGGTCAACCTTCTGGACCTCGCGGCGGGGCGTCGCTTGCCACCGATCGCGGTGCCGGACAAGACGGTGACCGCGGTGGCGTTCAGCCCCGACAGCCGGCTCCTGGCGTTCGCAGACATGGAGATGCCGAGCCTCTCCGCTCGGATTCACGTGGTGAGCACCGCAACGCATCCACGGAGGATGAGGAGGGTGAGATCGTCAAGCTGGTGGACCTGTCGCCCGGGCGTGCCAGATCGCGAACCGGGATCTCAGCGCAGCCGAGTGGAGCCGGTTCGGGAGCGACGAGCCGTACCGCCGCAGTTGCGCGCCGTACCGGGAAAAATCCAACTTCTTTTCCGCGAAGTGAAAGAATCGGCCCCCGTTTTCCGACTGATATAGGGTCGGGACGGTGGATCACCCGGGGATGAGCCCGGCGCCTCGTCTCAAAGGAGACGAGATGCCGCCTCACGACCGGCTGTTCAAGACAATCCTGCGAGCCTTCTTCGCGGACCTCCTGCGCCTCGCCGCGCCGGCCGTCGCAAGGCAGGCGCTCCTGGCGAAGATCGCTTTCCTGGACAAGGAGCTCCTGACCGGAGCAGATCGGCGCGAAGCGGACCTCCTCGCCCGGGTCCCCCTGCGCAGCGGCGGCTCACTGCTGGTCCATGTCGAGGTCGAAGCCCGCGCCCGGCCGCGGATGCCGCGCCGCCTCCGCACCTACGCCAGCCGCATCCAGGCCTCCTACGATGGCCAGGTCCTCTCCCTCGTCCTCTATATAAGGGGCGGAGAGCCGGGCGTCTGCTGGCAGGAGCTGGATGGGGAAGTGAGGGCCCCGGAGGTCACCAGCTTCCGCTACGTCGCCTTCGGTCTGGCCGGCTGCCGGGCGGCGGAGTACCTGGCCCGCCCCGAGCCTCTCGCCTGGGGCCTGGCCGCCGTCATGGACCCTGGTCCCTTGAGCCGCATCGAGCTCCGGCTCGCCTGCCTGCAGCGGATCGGAGGGGCGAAGCTGTCGGTAGAGCGGCGCGGGCTCCTGGCGGATTTCGTGGATGCGTACCTCCCCTTGACGCCAGAAGAGGAGGAAGAATATAAAATAGCCGTTGGAGGCAAGCCGAAGGAGACGAGAGCGATGTTCATGACGTGGTCAGAGCGGTTGCGAGCGGAAGGAGTTCGCGAAGGGAGACGCGAGGCCCTGAAGGGAGTCCTGCTCCGCCTGCTGGAAAAACGGTTCGGGTCCGTACCTCAGAAGGCGCTGCAGAAGATCGAATCTCTGAAGTCTGTTCCCCGTCTGACCGAGCTCTGCGAGCAGGTGCTCACAGCTTCCTCCCTGAAAGAGCTGGGCCTCCTCCGCTAGCAGAACCCCTCTCCCCGCACGTCCATCCGCCACCCCCCGGGTGGACGCCCCGCGCCTGCCGTGTGAGAATACCCTTCGGCGTTCTTGCCGGGCGATTTGCCCCGGAACCGTCCTCCACAGCGCCTTCCATACCCCGAGAGGAGATCGATATGGCTGAAACCGTCACGGCGGAACCGACCACCGAGCAGCGCACCCTGATCCACTACGAGGTCAAGGAGGGAGTCGCCTACCTCACCCTCGACGATCCTCCGGCCAACACCTATACCCACGAGATGATGCGCCAGCTCGACGAGTCGATCGTCAAGGCGCGCTTCGACCGCGAGGTGCATGTGATCGTCCTCGCCGGCAAGGGCGAGAAGTTCTTCTGCGCCGGCGCCAACATCAACATGCTCAAGGGGTCGGACCCGTACTTCAAGTACAACTTCTGCCTGCACGCCAACGAGACCCTGAACCGGCTGGAGCAGACACCCAAGCTGGTCCTCGCCGCTCTCGAAGGACACACGGTCGGCGGCGGTCTCGAGATCGCCATGGCGGCGGACATCCTGATTGCCAAGAAGGGCTCCGGCAAGACCGGCCTGCCCGAGGTCAACTTGGGCGTCCTCCCCGGCACCGGCGGCACCCAGCGGCTGGCCCGCCGCGTCGGCAAGAACCTGGCGATCGACCTGATGGTCACCGGCCGGCTCATCGACTTCGAGGAGGCGAAGCAGATCGGGATCGTCAACTACGTCTTTGAAGGCGACGACTTCCTGGGCCAGGTCCACACCTTCGCCCGCCAGTTCTGCCCGCCGAACATGGCCTCCAAGGCGGTCGGCCGGATCAAGCGGTCGGTGCAGTCCGGCGCCGAGGTGCCGTTCGAGAGCGGTCTCGCCATCGAGCGCGAGCTGCAGCAGCAGCTGTTCGAGAGCCAGGACGCCCGCGAGGGGCTCGACGCCTACGTCAACAAGCGCAAGGCCGCCTTCAAGGGGATCTGAGATGGCGACCGGCGTCGTGGCGGCCGCGCAGGCGGCGGTCCGGTTTCCACCGCCCAAGCTGTGGATCGACGGCGACTGGGTCGAGCCGGAAGACGGGCGTGTGTTCGTCACCGAAAACCCGGCGACGGAGGAGGCGCTCTGCGAGGTCGCCTCTGCGGGCGCCGCGGACGTCGACCGTGCGGTCCAGTCTTCCCGCGCCGCTCTCCATGGCGCCTGGGGCAGCACCTCCGCCCGCGAGCGCGGCCGGCTCCTCTGGAAGCTCGCCGACGCCCTGGAGGCGCAGATCGACGAGCTGGCGCTCCTGGAGACGCTCGACAACGGCAAGCCGATCTTCGAGTCGCGCTACGTCGACGTCCCCGGGGCGATCGAGGCGCTGCGCTACTACGCCGGCTGGGCCGACAAGGTCACCGGCTCCACCCTGCCGGTGGACGGCCCGTTCGTCCTCGCCTACACCCTGCGCGAGCCGGTCGGCGTGGTGGGCGCCATCACGCCCTGGAACTTCCCGCTGATCCAGGCGGTGTGGAAGATCGCCCCGGCGCTCGCCTGCGGCAACACGGTCGTCCACAAGCCGGCCTCCTACACGCCGCTCACCGCTCTGCGCCTCGCCGAGCTGGCGAAGGAGGCGGGGATTCCCGCCGGAACGCTCAACGTGGTCCCGGGCACCGGCTCGGCGGCGGGCGCCGCCCTGGTGGCCCACCCGCAGGTGGCCAAGGTCTCCTTCACCGGCTCGACCGAGGTCGGCCGCACCATCATGCGGGGGGCCGCGGACACCATCAAGCGCGTGACCCTGGAGCTGGGCGGCAAGTCGCCGAACATCGTCTTCGCCGACGCGGATCTGGACGCCGCGGCCAAGGGGGCCTACACCGGCATCTTCTATGGCAAGGGCGAGGTCTGCGCCGCGGGCTCCCGCCTGTTCGTCGAGGCGAAAGTCCACGACGAGCTGATGGAGAAGCTCGTCGCCCGCACGAAGCGCCTCACCCCCGCCGATCCGCTCGATCCCCGGACCCGCCTCGGCGCCCTCGTCTCGAAGGCGCAGCGCGAGACCGTCCTGCACTATATAGAGGAAGGGAAGCGCGAGGGGGCGACGGTGGCCTGGGGCGGCGAGCCGGCGGACATCGGCGGCAAAGGGTGGTTCATGCAGCCGACGATCCTCGACGGCGTGCGCAACGACATGCTGGTCGCGAGGGAGGAGATCTTCGGGCCGGTCCTGGCCGTCATCCCCTTCGACCAGCCGGACGAGGCGGTCGAGCTGGCCAACGCCTCGATCTACGGGCTCGCCGCCGGGGTCTGGACCCGCGACATCGGCAAGGCCCACGACGTGGCGCGCCGGCTGCAGGCGGGCACGGTCTGGATCAACCAGTACAACTGGTACGACTCGGCCGCCCCCTTCGGTGGCTTCAAGCAGAGCGGCTTCGGCCGCGAGCTCGGGCAGGAAGCGCTCGCGGCGTACACAGAGGTGAAGTCGGTTTACGTGGGAAGGTAGAGAGCCCTCACCCCCGGCCCCTCTCCCGCGAGCGGGAGAGGGGTGTAGGAGTGGTGGGGGAGCGGCTTCGGATGGCTTTATTGAGTAACCCACACCCCTCTCCCACTTGTGGGAGAGGGGCCGGGGGTGAGGGTCTTCATGAACGACCAAGACATCGTCCTTGCCGCGCCGGTGCGCACGCCGATCGGCAAGTTCCTGGGCGCTCTCGCGTCCCTTTCGGCGGCCGACCTCGGAACCGCGGCGGCCACCGCGGCGCTCGAACGGGCCGGCCTCGATCCGCAGCGGGTCGACCAGGTGATCTTCGGCCACGGCCGGCAGGCGGGCGGCGGGCCGAACACGGCGCGGCAGATCGCCTTCCGCGCCGGCGTGCCGGTCGACCGCCCGGCGTTCACGGTCAACCAGGCCTGCGCCTCGGGCCTCCAGGCCGTGCTCTCGGCGGCGCGGACGATCCGCACCGGCGAAGCCGAGGTGGTGCTCGCGGGCGGCACCGAGAGCATGTCGAACACCCCGTACCTCCTCCCCCGCGCCCGCACCGGCTATCGCCTGGGGCATGCGGAGATCGTCGACGGTATGTATAAGGACGGCTTCAACGATCCGCTGTCCGGCCTGGTGATGGGCGAGACCGCCGAGGAGCTGGCCGAAGAGGCGGGGATCGACCGCCGGGCCTCCGATGAATGGGCCGTCGCCAGCCAGAACCGCTCCGAGCGCGCCCGCGCGAACGGCCGCTTCGACGTCGAGATCGCGCCGGTCAAGGTCCCCGGCAGGAAGGGCGAGGTCGAAATCGCGAAGGACGAGCACCCGCGCGATGGCGTGACCCTGGAGTCGCTCGCCAAGTTGGAACCGGTCTTTCGCGAGGGCGGCCGGGTCACGGCGGGGAACGCTTCGGGGATCACCGACGGCGCTGCGGCGATCGTCGTGGCCTCGCGCCGCGCCGCCCGCGAGCTCGGCCTGCCGGTCGTCGCCCGGCTGGTCGACTGGCAGGTGGTGGGCGTCGATCCGCGGATCATGGGGATCGGCCCGGTGCCGGCCGTGCGCAAGCTCCTGGAGCGCACCGGCCTCTCCATCTCCGATGTCGAGGAAGTCGAGCTCAACGAAGCCTTCGCCTGCCAGGTGCTCGCCTGTTTGCAGGATCTGGAGCTCGATGGCGAGCGGGTCAATCCGGACGGCGGCGCCATCTCCCTCGGCCACCCGATCGGCGCCACGGGCACGCGCATCCTCGTCACCCTGCTGCACGGCATGGCGGCGCGCGGCCGGACGCGCGGGATCGCGACCCTCTGCGTCTCGGGCGGCATGGGCGCCGCGGCGCTCGTCGAGCGGGAGGCGGCGTGAGCGGCCTCGTCCTGCTCTCGGCCTCCACGGAGGAGTACACGGGTCCCTACGTGGAGGCCCTGCAGACGGCGGGCTTCTCCGCGGAGGAGATCCGGGTCGTCACTCCTCCGGACTACGACGCGACACAGGGGCTGGCGGCGCAGGCGGCCGGGCTGATCCTCTGTGGCGGGATCGACATCGACCCGGCGCGCTATGGCGAGGAGGTCCTCAACGAGACGGTGGAGCTCTATCCCGAGCGGGACGAGATGGAGTGGGACCTCCTGGCCGCGGCGCGGGCCGCGCACATCCCGACCTGGTGCGTCTGCCGCGGCTTCCAGGTCCTCAACGTCTTCCTCGGCGGCTCCCTCTGGCAGGACCTCCCGGTCCAGCATCCCAGCGCGATCGAGCACAGCGTGCCCAACCCCAAGGACGCGATCGCCCACACGGTCGAGGTCCTGCGGCCGGAGACCGGTCTGGGCTCCGTGTTGTCACGCGAGACCCCGCGGGTCAACAGCCGCCACCACCAAGCGGTCAAGGAGCTGGGCGAGGGCCTGCTCCCGGTCGCCCGCTCGGCCGACGGCCTGCTGGAAGCGGTCGAGCTGCCCGGGGACTGGTGGGCGCGCGGTGTGCAGTGGCATCCCGAGAATCTGATCGCCCTGCCGCAGCAGCGGGAGCTGTGGAACGACTTCGCCCGCGCGGTCCGGAGGCCCTGAGCCATGTCCGAATTATCCGAAGAGACCGTGCACCTCCAGCGCGAAGGGCGGGTCGCCTGGATCATCATCGACCGGCCGCCGCTCAACATCCTGGACATCCCGACCATCCAGCAGCTCGGCGCCGCCATCGCCACCCTCGACCGGCTGGGCGATGACCTGCAGGCCGTGGTGGTCCGGGGGGCCGGCGACCGCGCGTTCTCGGCCGGCGTCTCGGTGCAGGACCACACGCCGGACAAGGTCGCGCCGATGCTGGAGAGCTTCCACCGCGCGATCCGGCTCCTCCGCGACCTGCCGGCGGTGACCGTCGCGGCCGTCCGCGGACACTGCCTGGGGGGCGGCATGGAGCTGGCCCTGGCCTGCGACCTGGTGATCGCCACCGAGGACGCCCGCTTCGGCCAGCCCGAGGTGGAGCTCGGCTGCTACCCTCCGGTCGCCGCCGCCCTCTATCCGTCGCTGATCGGCCCGGGCAAGACCCTCGACCTCCTCCTGACCGGCCGCACTCTCGACTGCGACGAGGCGAAGACCCTGGGTCTGGTGACGCGGAGCGTCCCACCCGCCGGCCTCGATGCCGAGGTGAGAGAGCTGGTGGCCCGGATCACCAGCAAGAGCGCGCCGGTCACCCGCCTCATCAAGTCCGCTGTCTGCGCCGGCCGCGATCTCGGCTTCTCCGCCGGCCTCGCCGAAGCCGAGCGTCTCTACCTCGACAAGCTCTGCCGCACCGAAGACATGCAGGAAGGGCTCGCCGCCTTCCTGGAGAAGCGGAAGCCCGAGTGGCGGCACCGGTAGGAGGCCGGCCATCACATGTCGATGCGATCGACACGTTACCAGGGACGTGTCGATTTCAGCCGCAAAAATCGACACGTTTTACCGCCTTGGTTAGGCGGCTCTCAAAGGGGCAAGGTCCGCGTCCGACAGTGGGGACAAGCCGAGACCGGTCAGGACACGGTTGATCGTGGCCGTCGAGACCTTTCCGGGGGCCGTGATCTCCAGACCGATCGGCCGGCCCTCTTGAGAGAAGTCGATCAGCAGACCGGGAGCAGCCTGCTCGGTCCGAGCGCTCCTCTCATCTCCCTCCCGGGGGAGGTAGAGATAGGCCGCAAGCGGCCGCCCATGGCGGAAGGTGATTTCCAGATAGGGCTCTTTCATGGTTGAGCCCCGGATTTTATACGAACCAAGAACGAACGGCCGCCGCAAATCGCCTCTTCCGCGCCGCAAAAACAGAGGAGCGGAGCGTCCGCACCGAGGAATATGCCGCCTGTACCTGTCAACATGCGGCATCCTCCCTGGCGCGAGGCGCCGCAGCCTGACAATTTGCGGCACATTTCCTCCGATTTGCGGCACCGCTCCTTCTCCGACCCGCCTGCGCCTCGGCGTTTGCGGCGTCTTTCCCGAAATTTGCGGCACGGAGGAGTCGCCACGCCGCAAATTGTCAGGGGGCTCTCAGCGCCCTCCAGGAATGTGCCGCAAATTGCTTGCTGTTTGCGGCGTTCCCTCCCGGGGAAGAGTCCTTCCCTGTGCGTTTTGCGGCACAACAGACGTGTATGATCCCCCTGCCCAGGGACTTGCAGCCCTGATTTCCCGGAGGAGAGGAGGAGACTCCCCATGGCCGAAACCATTCTGGTGGAGCGCGAAGGCCGCGTCGCCATCCTGACCGTCAACCGTCCCGACAAGCTCAACGCCCTGAACGAGCAGGTGCGCACCGACATGCTCGCGGCCCTGGCCGAGATCGAGGCCGACGACTCGGTCGGCGTCGTGGTGATCACGGGCGCGGGCGAGAAGTCGTTCATCGCCGGAGCCGACATCGGCGAGTTCGCCGGCCGCACCCCGTTCGACCAGCGCCACGCCATGCGCAGCCCGCGGATCTTCGACATCATGTCGAGCTTCCCCAAGCCGGTGGTCGCCATGATCAACGGCTTCTGCCTGGGTGGCGGCTGCGAGCTGGCGCTTTCGTGCGACATCCGGATCGCTTCGGAGAAGGCCCGCTTCGGCCAGCCCGAGATCAAGCTCGGCCTCATCCCGGGCGGCGGCGGCACACAGCGGCTCTCCCGCCTCGTCGGCGTCGGCCAGGCCATGCGCCTGATCCTCTCCGGCGACACGATCGACGCGGCGGAGGCCGGGCGCATCGGCCTCGTCGAGATCGTCGTGCCCGCTGAGGAGCTGCGCGCGAAGACCCTGGAGCTCGCCAACCGGATCGCCGGCTGGAGCCCGCTCACGCTGAAGGTCGCCAAGGAGGCGGTGCGCGCGAGTCAGAAGATGAACGTCGAGGAGGGGGTCGCCTACGAGCGCGACCTCTTCTGCCTCTGCTTCTCCTCCGCGGACAAGGAGGAGGGCGTCAAGGCGTTCCTCGAAAAGCGGCAGCCGCAGTGGACCGGGCGCTGAGGAGAAGACGATCATGGCCCCGCACGACGACCTGCTGGCCCTGCGCTCCGAGTTCCCGATCCTGGAGCACACGACGTATCTGATCAACAACTCCCTCGGCGCCATGCCGCGCCAGGTGCACGACGAGGTCGAGACGTTCGCCACCCAGTGGGAGACCCGGGGGGTGCGCGCCTGGAGCGAGGGGTGGTGGGAGATGTCGGTCTCGACCGGCGACCTCCTCGCCCCCCTCCTCGGCGTCGAGCCCGGCACGGTCGCGATGCACCAGAACGTGTCGGTGGCGGCCGCCATCGTCCTCTCCGCGATCGACTACCCGGCGGAGCGCAACCGCATCGTCTACACCGAGCTCAACTTCCCGAACGTGATGTACCTGCTGCAAGGGGAGAAGAAGAAGGGCGCGGAGATCGTGACCGTCCCCTCGGACGACGGCATCGGCGTCCCCACGGAGCGCCTGCTCGCCGCGATCGACGAGCGTACCCGGCTGGTGCCGATCTCCCACACGCTCTTCCGCAGCGCCTTCATCCAGGACGCCGAGGCGATCGCCCGCCGCTGCCGCGAGGTCGGCGCGATCCTCCTCCTGGACGTCTACCAGTCGACCGGCGTGATGCCCCTCTATCTAAAGGAATGGGGGGTGCATGCGGCAGTGGGCGGATCGGTCAAGTGGCTCTGCGGCGGCCCCGGGGCCGGCTACCTGTGGGTCAACCCGGAGATCGCCGACACTCTGGAGCCGACCTTCACCGGCTGGCAGTCGGACGAGGAGCCCTTCGCCTTCCGCCCCGGCGCGATCCACTACGCCAAGGGGAAGGGAGCCTGGCGCTTCCTCACCGGCACGCCGAACATCCCGGCCCTCTACGCCTGCCGGCCCGGCTACCGCATCGTGGCCGGAGTCGGAGCGGAGAAGATCCGCGAGCGCTCCCTCCATCTCACGACCTATCTGATGGACCTGGCGGAGGAGGCCGGCTTCAAGGTGAACACCCCGCGCGACACCAAGCACCGGGGCGGCACGGTCTCCGTCTGGCACGACGACGCCGAGCGCCTCTGCAAGGAGCTGATCGCGCGCGAGGTCCTCTGCGACTACCGCCCGCGCGCGGGAATCCGGCTGTCTCCGCACTTCTACAATACGGAGGCGGAGCTGGAGCACGCGGTGCGGACGCTCCAGGAGCTGGCGGGGGGGTGAGAGGTCGTTCGATGACGTACCGGCGGAAAGTGAAGGACGGAATCTTTGTCCCGGAGCAAGGTGCAAAGCCTCCAGGAGAGGGTTCAACTCCAGATTCTATCGACGATCCGCTCTTCGAAATGACCTCCCTGGCGGTTGACACTGGAATCCCCGACCTCGCCACCAATATCGACCACTATTTATATAGGCACCCCAAAACGGGCGATGCCTGAACAGCTGGTTTCATGGACGAGGAGCTCTCGGAGCAGATGGGGCGGTATCAGCGGGGCGAGCTCGCCGCGTTCGAGCGGCTGTATGCCCTGCTGGCGCCGCGGCTGCGCCAGTACCTCCTCTCCCTGACCTTCAACGCGAGCACCGCCGAGGACCTGCTGCAGGAGGCTTTCCTGCAGATTCATCGCGCCCGCCACACCTACAGGATGCCGAGCCCGGTCGCACCGTGGGCCTTTGCCATCGCGAGAAACGTATATCGGATGGACAGGCGGTCCGCCGGACGCCGGCGCCGGTACGAGGAGCCGGCGCCCGAGAGCGTGCCCGACCTGCCCGTGCCGGCCGAGGCGGATGGCCTGGCCAACCGGCTGGCCGTGCGCCGCGCCCTGCTGCAGGTCCCGGAGGACGGGCGGGAGCCGTTGCTCCTCCATCACGTCTGGGGCCTCACCTTCGGCGAGATCGGCGCCGTGCTCGGGATCCGCGGCGGCGCGGCCAAGGTCCGTGCCCATCGTGCCATGACCGCCCTCCGCCGCCTCCTGGGCGCGCGAGAAGAATGAAGAAGATGAATGACGCGTCGTTCGACAAGCTGAAGGCCGAGGTCGCGCGCGACCTCAAACCGGTGCGGCCGCTCCCGCCGGCCTGGGTGCGCGCCCTCGTCCTCTTCCCCTATGCGGCTGCCGGGTTCCTCCTGCTGGCCCTGCGCTTCGGCCCGTACTGGGAGACCAGCCCTCTGGTCTGGGCCGCCGGCGCGTTCCAGATCCTGGTGGCCTACGGCATTCTCTGGGTGGGATTGCGCGAGGCGGTCCCCGGCGAAGGACCCGGCGCGCCCGCGCTCGGTTTCGCGGCGTTGACCGCCACGGCGGCCATCTGCGGCACCAACGCCCTCCTGGCCTGGCTGCGACCGGTGCCCGGCCCGCCGGGGCTCGGCGGCTTCAGCTTCTACTGCTTCCGGGTCGCCCTCCTCCTGGGATTGCCCGCCGTGGCGTTCGGCTTCTGGCTGGCGGTCCGGGGCTTCCCCCTGCGGCCGGCGGTCGCCGGAGTGCTCGGCGGGCTGTCCGCGGGAGTGGCCGCCGCCGGGGTCTGGTCCCTGTGGTGCCCCTACAACAAGCTTGCCCACCTGGCGTCCCACATCGGACCGACCGTTCCGTTGGCGCTCGCTGGACTGTTCGCCGGGTCCCTGTGGGCCCGCGGACGGCGGGCTCGCCAGGCTCGCCGCAGATCTCCCTGAAAATCCTTGTAACCAGCCGAGGCCCTCCGGCAAAGAAGAGGGTATGAGACACGAGAACGACAGCGAGATCGTCCGGGAGATTGCGCAGGGGAGCTCCACGGCCCTCGAGGCACTGAGCAGCCGCCACGGACCGTACCTCCGCGCCGAGGCGTACCGCATCCTCTCGGATTCGGACGATGCCGCGGACGTGGCCCAGGAGGTCCTCTGGAAGATCTGGAAGCACGCCGGCGACTACGATCCGGTCAAAGCGAGCGTCAGCACCTGGATGGGCGTGTTGACCCGGCGCCTGGCCATCGACCGGCTGCGGCAGCGGCAGCGCCGGCTGCGCCTCCTGGAGGAGCAGCCCAAGGCCAGCGAAGCGATCCCTCCCGAAGCTCCGGAGCGGATCCACGCCCACCACCGTTCCCGGGCGGTGCGCCGTGCACTGCGCGAGCTCCCGCGCGAGCAACGGAAGATCCTCGAGCTGATGTACTTCCGGGAGATGAGCCAGCGCGAGATTTCTCTTTTGACCGGCGTTCCCCTCGGCACGGTCAAGACGCGGGCCGGGCTGGCGGTGCGGCGGCTGCGGCAGGTGCTCGCAGCGTAGTGAGGGCAAACGCCACGAGAGCCCCGACGACCAACGCCGCCCCCGGCCAGCTCTCCTGATACCCCGACTTCCAGGACGACAGGCGGGCGGCGTAGGCCCCGGCCAGCAGGAGGAGATAGAGGAGGAGCGGCAGCAGGCCGAGCCCGGTCCAGAGGGCGCGCGTCCACCGGCCTCCCGGACGCACGAAGCCCAGGAGCGCCGTCAGCCCGAGAAGGGGGACCGCCAGGGTCGGCGCGATCACCGACGCCGCGGCCAAGAGGACCGGGAAGGGCCACCCCTGCAAGCGGTACCGGACGAGCAACAGAACCGCCAGGGCCAGACCGATCCCGGCGAGAGCCCAGCGCGACCAGACGTGGCCCGCGAGCACCAGGTAGTCGTTCTCCGGCGCCGGCCGGCCGGCGAGGCCGTCCAGCCGGCGGACCGTGGCGACGACCGCGCGCGTCCACGCCTCCAGACGGCCGGCATCCAGGCGGTCGGCCGTGTCCGTCGGCCGGTGGTAGACGGGGTCGAGGGCGAAGAACGAGCTGTCGGAGAGCGTCACGGCGGGGATGCCCCGCGCCACGAAGGAGTCGCTGTCCGCCCCGAAGCGCACCCGGGTCCCGCGCAGCAGGAGCTGCATGGCCAGCGGGTGCCGCGGATCGGCCAGGTGGAGGGGCCAGCCCGCGGACCGGCCCCCCTCCAGGGCCGCGCTCACCAGCCAGCCGGGCGTCGTGACCCGCTTCTTCCGGTCTTCCTCTAGCTTCGAGACGACGGGGATCGCATGAACCGTGGGCCCGGTGCTGCCCGCCCAGCCCACCATCTCCAGGTTGACGTCCGCCAGGATGCGGTCGCGCGCGGCGGGGGGCAGAGACTCCACCCAGCCGCGGCTGCCATGGAGACCCGTCTCCTCGCCATCGAAGAGGACGACGCGGATCGTGTGACGGAGGGGCGTGCCCGCCAAGCGCGCCGCCGCGGCGATGGCCAGGCCGCATCCCGAGGCGTCGTCGCCCGCCCCCGGCCCCTGCTTCACCGAGTCGTAGTGTCCCGAGAGGAGGATCTCGCGGTCCGTCTCACCCGGGAGCACCCCCTCGACGTTGACGACCGACGGCCGCGCGGCCACGGGGACCGCCCGGACCTCCCGCAGGCCGGAGCGCCGGAGGGTGTCGATCAGGAGCGCCACGGCCCTTTCCTGGGTCTTCGCTCCATCCGGCCGGGGTCCGAGGCCGGCCAAACCGGACGCCACCTCGCGCGCCGAGGGTGCTGCGCAGGCGGCCCCGGCGGCGAGCGCGAGGAAGCTCCAAACCACCAGTGCCCGGCGGAGCGTATCTCTCGTCGATTGCGGGTGTCGCACGGGACCATCCTACCAGTGAGCGGAACGGGAGCGGTTTCCCACCAAGTGAGCACCTTTCCAAGTAGGGGGGAAGTCCCCTATACTTCCTCCCACTTCGCAGACGTGTTGCTGCATGTCTTCATATTCGTATCCGCGGACCTCACACTGATCCCCGGCTGCGAGCATCGAGGTTGAAGGAAATCCGGAGCCGGTTGAATTGAGCTTGCGTCGAAAGGTCGCCCTCTCCACCGCCGTCGTTGCAGTCTCAGCGTCGCTGATGACTTTGTTCCTGCTCGCTCAGCTGGTGGCGACCACGAACGACGCCGAGCTGACGCGGCAGATCGGCTGGTCGCTGCTGGTGATCGCCCTGGCGGCGGGGGTGCTTTCCTCGCTCGCCGCCTGGCTGGTGGTCCGGCGCCTCACGCGTCCGCTGCGGCTGCTCGCGGAGACCATGTCGTCGATGGCCCTGTCCGGCGAGCTGCAAAAGGACTTCCCCAGCGCCGGCGGAGGCAGCGAGGTGCGCCTCATCGAGGAGACCTTCCGTTCCCTGGTGATCTCGCTCGAAGAGTCGCGGCAGGCGCGCGAGCGGTCGTACGTGGAGGCGGTGGGCGCGGTGGTCACCGCCGCCGACGCGCGCGATCACGAGACCGCCGGCCACTCGTTCCGCGTCGCCCTCTACGCCGTCGCCCTGGCCAAGGCGATGGGGATCCGCGGCGAGACGCTGAAGGCCCTGGAGTGGGGATCGCTGCTCCACGACGTCGGCAAGATGGTGGTCCCGGACGAGATCCTGCGCAAGAGCGGCCCCTTGACCGAGGAGGAGTGGCTGATCATGAAGCAGCATCCGGGCTGGGGGTACGAGATGCTGGCCGAGGTGCGCTTCCTGCAGCCGGCGGCGATCGACGTGGTCTACAGCCATCACGAGAGGTGGGACGGCCAGGGCTACCCCCGCGGCCTGGCCGGGGAGCAGATCCCGCTCGTCGCCCGCATCTTCGCCGTGGTGGACTCCTACGACGCCCTCACCTCGGACCGCCCGTACCGGCGGGCGTGCAGCCACCAACAGGCCCTGACCGAGCTGCGGCGCGTGGCCGCCCAGCAGCTCGATCCCGGGGCCGTCGAAGTCTTCTGCGAGCTCTCCGAGGTCGAGCTCCGTCGTCTCCGCAACCTCTGCCAGCGCGTCCAGCCCGGGTTGAGCCTTCCCTTCGACCTGCTGGAGACGCTGCGCAACCCCGACCGGCTGCGCACCTCGGAGCTGCGCACCATGGGAGCGCCCTCCCCGCGGCAGGCGTGACCCTCCATCCGGTCCTCTCCGCGGACGAACGCCGCCGCCTGCTGCGGGAAGGGATCGAGCGTTTCCATCAGGGCGACTTCTTCGCCGCCCACGAGACCTGGGAAGAGGTCTGGCGCTCCACGACACCCGAGCCGAAGACCCTCCTCCAGGGGCTCATCCAATTCGCCGCGGCCCTCTACCAGATCCGCGGCCTGCATCGCCGGCAAGGCCCCCGCGGCACCCTCGCCAAGGCCCGCCGCAATCTGGAGCCTTACGCTCCCACCGCGCTCGGCCTGGACGTCGACGGCCTCCTGAGCGCCGTCGCGGCCTGGCAGGACTGGCTGGAGCGGGGGGAGGGGGAGGAGCCGGAGCTGCCGCGGGTGCGGGTGGTGGACGCGGACGAGCTCCGGTGACCTCACCCCCTGCCCCCCTCTCCCATCGCACACCCTGCCCGCGGGAGAGGGGGGATTCAAGGGATTCCGTACCGCCGCCGCTTCTCCCAGAGCGCCTTGCGGCTGATGCCGAGGAGGCCGGCGGCGCGGCCCTGGTGGCCGCGGGTGTAGGCCAGGGCGTTCCTGATGAGCTCCTTCTCCACCTCCAGGAGAGGGCGGGGACGTCCTTCGGTGGAGCCCTCCGGCACAGGCGGATCGACGGGGCCGTCCCCAGCCAGGATCAGTCCGCGCTCCAGCACGTTGCGGATCTGGCGCAGGTTGCCCGGCCAGGGGTGCTCCAGCATCCAGGCGCGGGCGCGCGGCGCGAGGTCCAGACCGGGACGGTCGAAGCGCTCGGCCAGATCGGCGAGGAGATGGTCGAGGATGGCGGGGAGATCGCGGCGGCGCTCGCGCAGCGGCGGCAGGCGGAAGGCGAGGACCTCGAGACGATAGAAGAGGTCCGGACGGAACGTCTCGCGGGCCACCCGGGCGGGGAGGTCCTCCGAGCCGATGGCCACGAAGCGGACGTCGGCTTCCACCTCGGCGCCGCCGAGAGGCGAGTACCGCCGCTCCGCCACCAGGCGCAGGAGCTTGGGCTGGGCGGCGAGCGGGAGCTCCTCCACGTGGTCGAGCACCAGCGTGCCGCCCTCGGCGCGGGCCACCCGCCCTTCGCTCCCCTTCTCGGCGCCGGTGAAGGCGCCCGCGCGGTAGCCGAAGAATTCGCTCTCGAACAGGGTGCTCGGCACCGCCCCCGGGTCCACCTCGACGAGGGGACCGGCGGCGCGGCGGCTGGCGCCGTGGAGAGCCCGCGCCAGGGTCGAGCGGCCGCTGCCCGGCTCGCCGAGGATCAGGACCGGGGCATCCGTCGCGGCGGCGCGCTCCGCCCCCCGCAGGCCCTCCCCCAGGGCGGGAAAGTCGCGGATCAGCCGGGCGAGGGAGAGGGAAGTGCTCACTACCCCCGCAGCTGGGCGGTCACGTCGGGAGCATCCCCCCAGAGGCGCTCGAGGGCGTAGAACTTCCGCGGCTCTTCCTGGAAGATGTGGACCACGAAGTCGCCGTAGTCGAGCAGCACCCATTGCCCCCGGTTGTACCCCTCCATGTGCAGGGGACGCACCTTCTCCTCGCGCAACCGCTCGAGCACCGCGTCCGCGATGGCCTGGACCTGGCGCTCGCTGGTGCCGCTGCAGAGCACGAAGTAGTCGGTGAAGTCGGTGACCTTCTCGAGGTGCAGCACCTTGAGGTCGAGCGCCTTGCGGTCGTCGGCCGCGGCCACGGCGCTACGGACTTTGCTCGCAATGTCCACGCTGTTCGCGGCACCGGGGGGCGAGGGGACGGATGGAGGAGTCGGTGTCGGTTCGGCTCTCATCGGTACAGGTCGTATTTCTGCACGTATCGTACCACCAGATCGGAGACCTGGCCCGCCGGCGGCTGCTCGCCACGCGCGAACAGCTCCCGCAGGCGGGTCGAGGAGACGTCGACCGGCGGCGGCTCTCGGACAAAGATCACCCGGTCGGTCGCCGCCAGGGCGGCGAGCTCCGGGTGCAGAGTCTGGACGTCGAGCTCCCAACCTGGACGGGCCAGCACCACCAGCCGGGCCGCGACGGCGATATCCCGCCAGCGGTACCAGAGGTGCAGATCGGCAAACGAGTCGCTGCCGATCAGCAGATGGAGGTCCGCCGCGGGCTCGGCCTGCCGGAAGTGCTCCAGCGTCTCGATCGTATAGACGGGCCGGTCCAGGACCAGCTCGTACGGCGAGGCGTACAGCCCCTCCTCACCCAGAAGCGCCATCTCGACCATGGCATAGCGGGCATGGGCCGGCGCGAGAGCCCGCCGCGGCTTGTGCGGCGGCTTCGC
>DASPXX010000027.1:0-19686 GCA_035637095.1 Thermoanaerobaculia bacterium | reverse complement strand
GCGCCGGCAAGTCGACCCTGATCAAGCTCCTCCTCCGCTTCTACGACGTAAACGCCGGCGCCGTGCGGCTGGACGGCCACGACGTGCGCGAGCTCGCGCTGTCCGACCTGCGGCGCAACATCGCCCTGGTCAGCCAGGAGGTCTACCTCTTTCATGGGACGATCCGGGAGAACATCGCCTACGTGAACGACGGCGCGCCGATGGAGGAGATCGTGCGCGCCGCGAAGCTCGCGCAGCTCCACGACTTCGTGGCCTCCCTCCCTGAAGGGTACGACACCCCGGTGGGAGAGCGGGGCATCCAGCTCTCGGGAGGCCAGCGCCAGCGCCTGTCGATCGCCCGCGCCCTGGTCAAGGACGCGCCGATCCTGATCCTCGACGAGGCGACCAGCGCCGTCGACACCGAGACCGAGCGCGCCATCCAACAGGCGCTGCGCATCCTCACCGCCGGCCGCACCGCCCTGATCATCGCCCACCGCCTCTCGACCATCCGCCACGCCGACCGCATCCTCGTCGTGCGCGACGGCCGCGTGGTCGAAGAGGGGAACCACGACGACCTCCTGGCCCACGGCGGCACCTACGCCGACCTGTGGCACCTGCAGTCCGGCGAGCTGCAGGAGGAGGCCCTCACCCCCGTCCCCTCTCCCGCAAGCGGGCGAGGGGTGTAGGTTAGCCACCACTTCCCGAAGATCTTCGAGCCCTTCAAACCTTCTCCCCTCTCCCACTCGTGGGAGAGGGGCCGGGGGTGAGGCCCCCCCCTTGCATCCGTTCAGGTGTTGTGGTTCACTATAACACCAGAGCGGGAGAGCGCTCCCCTGGGAAACCCAACATGGACCGCGAGTGGAACGACAGCCAGCCGATTTACCGCCAGCTCCGGGACCGCGTCGTCGCCCTGATCCTCGACGGCGTGCTCAAGGAGGGCGATCCGCTGCCGTCCGTGCGCAACGTCGCGACCGAAGACCGGGTCAACCCGATCACGGTCCTGAAGAGCTATCAACAACTGGTCGACGAGCAGCTGGTCGAGAAGAGGCGAGGTCTCGGCATGTTCATCAAACCCGGCGCGCGCGATCTGCTGCTGCAGGCGGAACGCGAGAAGTTTCTGACGGAACAGTGGCCCAGGATCCACGCGACCATTCAGCGGCTCGGCCTGACGGCCCAGGAGCTGCTGGATGCGGCAAAGGAGCGCTGACGCCATGCCATGCATCGAAGCACGCGGGCTGCGGAAGGCCTTCGGCACGACCATCGCGCTGGACGGCGTCGATTTGCGTGTCGAAGAGGGCCACATCCTCGGGCTCATCGGCCCCAACGGCGCAGGCAAGACGACGGCGCTCAACGCGATCCTCGGCCTCACCTCGTATCAAGGCGAGCTCAAGGTGCTCGGACGCGATCCCTGGACCGAGCGCGATCAGCTCGTGCGCGATGTGTCCTTCATCGCCGACGTCTCCGTGCTGCCGCGCTGGATCCGGGTCTCGCAGGCGCTCGACTACGTCGCCGGCGTGCATCCGCGGTTCGACCGTGCGAAGGCTGAAGGGTTTCTTGCGAAGACGACGATCAAGCGCACCAGCAAGGTCCGGGAATTGTCGAAAGGGATGGTGGCCCAGCTGCACCTCGCCCTGGTCATGGCCATCGACGCGAGATTGCTGGTGCTCGACGAGCCGACGCTCGGCCTGGACATCCTCTATCGCAAAAAGTTTTACGACTCCCTGCTGAACGACTACTTCGACCGCAGCCGCACCATCGTGGTGACGACCCACCAGGTGGAAGAGATCCAGGACGTCCTCACCGACCTCATGTTCATCGACCGCGGCCGCATCGTGCTCGAGTGCAGCATGGAGGAGTTCGAATCGCGCTATCTGGAAGTCATGGTGCGCCCCGAGAACGTCGCCGCGGCCCGGGCGCTCAAACCGATCCACGAGCGCCAGGTGTTCGGCCGCAGCATCCTGCTGTTCGATCACGCCGATCGCCAGGCGCTCGCCGCGCTGGGCGACGTGCGCACTCCCAGCATCGCCGACCTGTTCGTTGCCGTCGTGGGCAATGAGACCGTCGAGACACAAGGAGCGGCCCGATGAATACTCCTTCGAACGCCGCACCCGAGCTTTCTGCCGCCGTGTCCGAGACCCGTCCCCTGTACTGGTCCGTGCGGCGCGAGCTGTGGGAGAACCGTTCGATCTATCTCGCGCCGCTGAGCGTCGCGGCTTTCGTTCTGTTCGGTTTCCTGATCAGCGCAGTCGGCATGCCGGCACGCCGGCGCGCCGCGCTGCTGCTCGACCCGGCGCATCAGCGGGCGGCGATCGAGAGGCCGTATGACGTCGCGGCGATGATGCTCATCGTGACCGCGCTCCTCGTCGGCGTGTTCTACTGTCTCGACGCGCTCTACGGCGAACGCCGCGACCGCAGCATCCTGTTCTGGAAGTCGATGCCGGTGTCGGATCTCACGACGGTGCTCGCGAAAGCGAGCATTCCGTTCGTGGTTCTGCCGCTCCTGAGCTTCGCGATCATCCTGACAACGCAGCTGATCATTCTGCTGGTGAGCACCGTCGTCCTGCTGCCGAGCGGTCTGGCCGCCACGACATGGACACGGTTGCCGTTCCTTCAAAACTCCCTGGTATTGCTCTACGGCTTGATCACGCTTGCGCTCTGGCATGCGCCGATCTACGGGTGGCTGCTGCTGGTTTCAGGGTGGGCGCGGCGCGCGACCTTTCTCTGGGCCTTCCTGCCGCTGTTCGCGATCGGCGTTGTCGAAAAGGTCGCGTTCAACAGCTCGTACTTTGGCGCCCTGATGAAGTACCGCCTGGTGGGCGTTTTCGAAAGGGCTTTCAACGTCGCCCCGCACGGCACGGTCGATTCCCTGAGACAACTCACTCTGGGGAGATTTCTCAGCACGCCGGGTCTGTGGCTTGGGCTTGCATTCGCCGCGGCCTTCCTCGCCGCCGCGGTCCGCCTGCGCCGCTATCGGGAGCCGATCTGATTCTCGCTCGGAAAGGAATCGTAGGATGACATACTCACCTCTTCTGATCGTTCACATCTGCGGCGGGATCATTGGGTTCCTGTCCGGCTTCATGGCGTTGGTCGTCCGCAAAGGTGCCCGTCTGCATCGGGCGGCCGGCGACGTCTTTGTCGTATCGATGATGAGCATGGCCGCAAGCGGTGCATATATATCTCTGATGCGGTCACAGCGGTTCAATGTTTTCGCCGGCGTGCTTACGTTCTATCTGGTTGCAACCGCCTGGCTGACCGTCCGGCGCAAGACGAAGGAGACTCGCGTGGCCGAGATCGGCTTGCTGCTTGTCGCGTTGGCGGCCGGAACCAGCGCCTTGATCTTTGGTTGGGAAGCAGCGAACCGGGCGACCGGCAAGGGTGGAAGTGCCACCGTGGGCTACTTCGTCTTTGCCTCGGTGGCTTTGCTTTCTGCTTCAGGGGACGTTCGCATGCTCCTTCGCGGCGGGATGTCCGGTACACAGCGTCTCGTGCGCCATCTGTGGCGAATGTGCTTTGCACTGTTCATTGCCACCGGCTCCTTCTTCCTCGGCAGGGCCAGTGATCCGGTGCTTCGGCGAACCGGGCTGCGCGCCAGGTTGTTCACCGAGGCGATCCGTCAGACCCACCTCCCGGAGGTGCCGGTCCTCATCGTCGTCATACTGACGATCTTCTGGCTGTGCCGCGTCCTGTTCTCGAAAGCCTACAAAGCCGGCGCATCTGCCCGTCCGGCGAAACCAGCGACTGATCGCTCCCTCGTCGCGAGCTAAAGGAGAGAGACATGCATCCGACCAAGAAGGACGCACGAATCGCGGGGTTGCTGTATCTGCTGATGGCGATCCCTGGTCCCTTCAGCCTCATGTACGTTCCGGGCAAGCTGATCGTCTCCGGAAACGCCGCCGCGACAGCCAACAACATCATGGCGCACGAGATGCTTTTCCGTCTCAGTATCCTCGGCATCCTGGTCTCCGGGATCGGGTGGCTCGTGCTGGCCCTGGCGCTGTACCGTTTGTTCAGCGGCGTGGACAAGGCCCACGCCTCCCTGTTGGTCATCTTTGTCGCAGTCTCCGTCGCGATCTCATATCTGGTCGAGCTCAATCAGATCGGTGCTTTGATTCTCCTGCGCGGCGGCGACTTCCTCGCTGTTTTCGACAAACCGCAGCGGGAGGCGCTGGCCTACCTGTTCATCAAGCTGCACGGCCAGGGAATTACGATCAACGAGATGTTCTGGGGCCTCTGGCTCATCCCCTTCGGCTGGCTGGTGATCAAATCACGCTTCCTGCCCCGAATCCTGGGCGCCTGGCTGCTCGTCAACGGCTTGGCTTACATGGCGATCAGCTTTACGGGCCTCCTCTTTCCTCCCTACGGAGCCGTGGTCTTCAACAAGGCTTTTCCCATCCTCCTCGGAGAGCTGGCGATCATGTTCTGGCTCCTGATCAGGGGTCTCAAGGAGAACCCAGCGGCCGCCACGATTTCGGAAAGAGCAGCGGCGGCTGCATGAAAGCCATTGTTTATCACCGCTATGGCTCGCCCGATGTCCTCCAGTGTGAGGAGATCGAAAAGCCAGTCCCTGGAGACCATGAAGTTTTGATCAAAGTCCGCGCGGCTTCCGTGAATCCATACGACCGGCACTTAATGAGAGGCGCACCATACCTCTTTCGCGTCATGATGGGCCTGCGCAAACCAAAGAGCCCACGGCTTGGCGTTGATGTGGCCGGCCAGGTCGAGGCCGTGGGCCGGGCTGTAACGCAGCTCAAACCGGGCGACGAGGTGTTCGGCTCGTGCCGCGGAGCCTTTGCCGAGTATGCGTGTGCTCCCGAATCAGCATTGGCCGCGAAGCCCAGGAACGCGACGTTCGAGCAAGCGGCTTCTGTACCTGTGGCGGCCTACACCGCATTGCAGGGCCTTCGCGACAGCGGAAAGATTCAGCCGGGGCAGAAGGTCTTGATCAACGGCGCGGCGGGAGGCGTGGGTACGTTCGCAGTGCAGATCGCCAAGTCGTTCGGCGCAGAGGTGACCGGCGTATGCAGCACGAGGAATGTGGACATGGTCCGATCGATCGGCGCCGATCGGGTCATCGATTACACCCAGGAGGACTTCACCCAAAGCGGGCATCGGTACGACCTGATTCTCGACTGCTTCTGGAACCATTCGTGGTCAGCATGCAGGCGTGCCTTGAGCCCCAACGGAACCTACGTCATTGTCGGAGGTCCGGCCGGCCGGTGGATCGGCCCTCTGGCTCGTCTCATCAAAGCCCTCGTGTTGTCACGGTTCGTGAGCCAGAAACTGGTCCTCTGTATGGCGAAAGGGCGCAAAGAGGATTTGACCTCGCTGCGCGAGCTCATCGAGGCCGGAAAGGTAACGCCGGTCATCGACAGGTGTTACAGGTTGAGCGAGGTAGCTCAGGCTATAGGGTATCTGGAGGAGGGGCACGTTCGCGGGAAGGTGGTCATAACTTTATGACACGCACGACGAACGCACGGATCGCCGGTTTCACATTCCTCTTCTACATCGCAGCCGGCATCGGCACCATGACCATGGCCGGCCGGCCGCACGCGACAAGCGTACTCTCCCTGCTCACCTCCTTCTCGGCCCTGGTGCTGGGTGTGACGCTCTATGCGATCACGCGCGAGCAGGATGCGGATCTCGCACTGCTCGCCCTGACCTGCCGCGTCATCGAAGCCATCCCTGGCCACGAAGGCGCAATTTTCTTCGCCGTGGGCAGCACGCTCTTTTCCTGGCTCCTCCTCCGCGGCCGAATGATCCCCGTCGCACTGGCCTGGCTCGGCGTGCTCGGGTCGGCTCTGCTCGCCATGATCCTTCCGCTGCAGCGCGCCGGACTGTTGGGTGGCCCGATGAGCTGGTCGTCATCGGTCACCTGGCTTGTGTGGTTACCGGTGGCGGTGTTCGAGATAGCGCTCGCTCTGTGGCTGCTCATCAAAGGCGTCGCTACGCCTGGTAGAAGAGACCTCGAGCCCCGCCCGCAGCCTCTTCGTTTCCGCGATTTCACGTAGCCTGAAAGATCTCCGCCTCCAAGCGGATTGGGCATTTCCCGGGGGCGCAAAGTTCCCGAGACACTGTCCTGGACTCTTGACACACCCTCAGAATCGAGACGGGATCGAGGTTTTCGCCAGCCTCTGGCAGTTGGCGTCTCAGGAATAGGGTGGCTCCTTACCTGGTGGAGGGGCCGCAAGTAGCTTGGTGCGCGGTGCGCGCAGCACCAGCCATGCAGCGACACCTTGCTGAAGATCAAGGAGGCAATGTATCGCGATGGCCGGCCAAAGTGATCCGAGGGCCAGTACGACCAAAGTCAGCACAGCGCCAACCGTTCCAGCAGCCATTGCACCGCTAGCGCCTTGGTACCCATGAGCCAGTGCGAACAAGACCAAGGAGAGTGCCGCGGCACCCCACCACCCAACCAGTGGTTGTCCGACCCAGATGAGGTATCCGCGAAAGATCAGCTCTTCAGAGAAACCAGCTGACAACGACACAGCAGCCCACCAGCCCAGCTCGGACTTTGTATGAGGTGCCCGAGCCGCAGTCTCACTCCGCATTTTGACCTGTTTTCGGCTCATTAGTCGTACGAGCTTAGCGATCATGCCGGCAAGCGTGGCCGCGAACGCCAACACCGCAGCCGCCGAGATCCACAGGCGCCAACCGTGAGGCGGGTTGAGTCCAAGGAGTGCCCAGGGTCGCCGTTGGTACCACCACAAGGAAGCTACGCAGGCGGCCAACACCCACAGCTCGCCTACCAGCGCTCGATAGAGCCAGGGCCGCGCCTTGGTTGGATCAACCTCCGACCGCCGAAGGAACGCGTGCCACACCACGAAATGATCAACGAGTAACCCCAACGCGACGAAAGCGACACAGAACAAGTCTGGCAATGTCATGAGCATGCGCCTAGAGTGATCGCGACAGCGGAATCGGAAGTGGTTGCAGCTCCGTCAAGCGGTCCTCTCCACTGACTCGGTCGGCGGATCGATCCCTTCCCTCCGCACGCAGGTGTCGCTGGCGAAGTCCGACTGCTCCGCGAAGCGGGTGATCAGGTCCGCCGATGCGCCGTATTCCCGGGCGACGTGAAACCGCAAGAGAGAGTCGAGGTCGACCTGCTTGTCTCCGTGGGGCGCCTCGGCAGGCATGGACACTACACGGCGGCCGTTGATGATCTCGTCGCGCGTGACCTCCGGCTCGACCAGATGATCATCGACCAGGGGGAACGAACCGTGGCCCGGCAGGTGGAAGGCGCCCGCCGAGCTCCCCGGCGCCTTGAGACTCAGTCCTGAGCGTTTTTCGTCCATTGGCGAAATCATAGCAGAGAATCGGCCGTGCCTGTCCGTGTCAGCCGTGGCCGTCCCAGCCCTCACCCGTACCACCCTTTCCCTCTGAGAGGTCCGCCTCTCCGGCCGTAGTGGCCGGCGCCGTGCGGCCCTTAGGAGGTCAGTATGCCCCGACTCCCTTCACGTCTCCTCGTCCCCGTCCTCGCCCTGGTCGCGCTCGAGAGCCTCTGGCGGTTGGCGATTTCAGGAAGAGGGTGGCTCCTTACTCGGGGCGGCCTTTCGGGAGGCAGCCGAGAAACTCCGGGCCGGAAATCTTGCTGCGAAATTTCCGGTCGGGAGCTTTCCACCTCATCTGCCCTTCGTCTCAGGCGCATTGACCTGAGCTGCCGCCCGAGCTACAAACACAATCTGACAATTACACTCTCGATCGGCTCCTGAGCAGGGAGTCGTCGAAGACGCGTGTTTCCACTCACCAGCAGTTGGGTAGGTAGCAGCCTGCCGGCCAGCCGAGGCCAGTAAAACTGCTCACAGAAACAGCGAGAGACCGGTCGATCGCCCGTCTGGTCCAGATCTCTTTGCTGGAAACCTGCATCGAGGGCCTCTGGCGGTTGGCGATTTTAGGAAGAGGGTGGCTCCTTACTCGGGAAGAGGGTGGCTCCTTACTCTGGGTATTGACCGCTGCAACGAGGGGTTAGGCGGCGGATCAGAATTCTATTGTGTAGGTGGCGCTTACCTCCCAACCTCCGCTCCCCACCTTGCCACCGCCTGATACTTTTGATTTCTTCGGACTCGAGGTTATCATGTCGTAGAGTGTGGCAAACTTGAACTCAAGAACTGTGTCGGCGTTTGCGGCGCCATCGCGAGTGGTCACATCCCCTTGCCCGGAAATGACCGGTTTACGCCTGGCCGTATATATGATTATTCCAAAGCGGTTGCCTTCTGTGGGTTCGGTTTCTACCACCCACACTTCTTGCTCACAATTGATCACGATGCCCATTGTCGTCGGTGCGCGTAATAGCCGGCCCTTGTCGCCACAAGGACCCAGAAGGCCGGCCGTGGGGACGAAGACGGCGATGTGATCTCCGATACGAAAACCTACCGCTTGCTCGTAGTCTAGACCGACGCTAGGAATAGCCGGGAAGACTGGGATTGGGGGTTTTGCAACGACACTGTCGATTGTTCCAGAGACAACCCTACAATCTTTGATCATATCGTGTCCTCTTCTCCTCTAATTCCACTACCTGGATGGCAGTGGAAACTCAACAACTTGTCGTGTTGTCGTCTTACGATCCGCTCTGGGGTTAAGCGGTGCCAGGCAAGGGGTGGTCCGGCCGCCGCCTAACCGCCCAGCTGACCGTCGCCGTAACACCCTTTATACGTCAAGTCAGAGGCTAATCCGACCTTCTTGCCCTCACCCTTGCCCCACGTTCATGTCGGATAAACGGACCTCAGCTGGTCCCCGTCCGGCTGATTGGACATCGAGGTCCTGTCGTGTATGCGTCTCGGGTCCGGAGCCGGGTTGCCTCGATCTCGGTTCCAATCAACCGGTTGCTCAAGCTTAGCCGAGTTGCGAAGGTACGTCAACGACATTGCAGGGAGCGTATAAGCGCACTCCCCCCGCGACCATGGCGGCGCGCCGGGCGAATCCGGCCCTTTCAGGCACCTTTTGAGAGAGACACCCACGCACGCGGCATGCGGCCGCGCTGCCTTCGTCTCCCCGAGAGGAATCCTCCATGACCGGAAAGCTCTCCCGATCTCTCGCCGCCGCTCTCCTTCTGGCCGGTCTGGCCGTGCCTGCGACCGCTGGGCCCGCGACCAGCTCGCCCGAGCCCCGCCCATCTCTCCTCTTTCAAGTCTGGGAACGGCTCGCGGCGCCGTTCGTGACCTGGCTCGATGCCAACACCGATGGCCGGGGTGTGTGGGACCCGGACGGTCTCACCTCCCCCGATCCGGGCGGCACCGGCAACGACGGCCGGGGCATGTGGGATCCCAACGGCTAGTCGTCTCCAGGCGAGCCGGGGGCTTCCCTGGCTCGCCACTTTCCGCTATCCTCCAGACCCTAGCAGGATACTTCCTTACGAGGAGATGACATTCGTGCACGTCACCGAGGATCATCTCCGGCAACTGGCCGAGGACCGGTTGCCGGCCGGCGAACGGCAGAGCGTCGGCCGCCATCTTCTGACCGCCTGCCCGTCCTGCCTGGAGCTGGCGCGCAAGGTCCTGTTCCCCGAGCACGAGCAGAAACCCGACTATGCGGGCGTGCGGCGGCGGCTCGAGCTTTCCGCGGTCCTGGCGTGGAACGATGTCGCCGTCGAGACCGGCGTGGCCCGCGCGCTCTGGGAGCACCACCTCGGCCGGCTCGCGCCCGGGCCCCGGCTCATGGCGATCCGGAACAACCCCGACCTCCACACCTGGGGGATGTTCGACCTGCTCCTGACGGAAGCGAAGAGGCTCTCGGCCGACAAGCCTCTCGAAAGCCTCGACCTCGCCTACGCCGCCCTGGCGGTCGCCGATCTCCTCTCCCCCGCGGCGTACAGTGAGGAGCGCATCCACGACCTCCGGGCGGGCGCCTGGGCGCTCCTCGGCAATCTCAAACGCCTGGCCAGCGACTTCGCGGGAGCCCAGGAGGCGCTCCGCGCCGCGGCCGAGGACATGGAAAAGGGGACCGGAGATCCCTACGAGACGATCAACGTCTTGTCCATGACTGCCTCCCTGGTCACCGATCTCGGCCAGCTCGAAGACGCGGCGGACCTCCTGGAGGAGGCCGCGGTGCTCGCCCGGAGCGTCCGGGACCGCCCGCTGGAAGGCCGCCTTTGGATCAAGCAGGCGGGCAACATCAGTTGGGTCGACCCGGCGTGCGGCTTCAAGCTCGCCGAGCGTGGCCTGCGGCTGCTCCGCCGGTCGAAGAGCGAGGACCGGCACACCGAGCTCGGCGGCATCCACATCCTGGCCGGCTGCGCCAACGAGCTCGGGGAGGCCGAGGAGGCGCGCGCCATTCTGGAGACCTACCGCTATCTTTACGCCTCGTTTCCCGACCCCGGCACCCAGGGGCGCCTCCTCCTGCTCGATGCGCTGATCTGCCGCAGGGAGGGGCGCCTGGAAGATTCCGAGTCCCTGCTCCGGCAGCTCGCGGCCCATTACGCCGAGCAGGCCATGCCGTTCGACCTGACCCTCTCCACCCTGGAATGGGCCGAATCGCTGGTCCTCCTCGGCCGCTTCGACGAAGCGGCCGAAGTCATGCGGCAGATCCATTCCCTGATCGAGCGTTGGCGCGTGCCCGTAGACGTCCTCCGCGCCTGGAAGATCGTCCAGGAGTCCGTCCGCGCGCGGACCGTTCAGGAAGCGGCCTTCCGGGAGCTGTCGCTGACCGTGCGTCGAAAGTGGTTCCGGGGAGAGGGTGGGGTCTCGTGACGGAGCCCCATCGGCTCAGCTGATAAGGAGATCAGGCGACCTGAGCGTTCGGAAGCCTCTCCCGGGTCGCAGCGCGCTATTCCCGCGCATTGACGCTTCTTGTTCGTCTCTCTTGAGACATTCGCCGATCGTCGGGAAGGCCCTCCCGGCCTCCGGGAATGTCTTTCCGGGCCTCGGAACGAGCATCCCGCACATTGGGAGGCGTCTCCCGGGCATCGGGACGCGCTTCCCACGCGTTGGGACGCGTCTCCCGCACATTGGGACGGCCATCCCAACGATTGGGAGGCTCGTCCCAATCATTGGGATGGGCTTCCCGATCATTGGGAAGGGTCTCCCAACCATTCGGAGGAGCCTCCCGATCATTGGGAAGAGCTTCCCAATGGTTGGGAGGAGTCTCCCAATGCTCGGGACGGCCTTCCCGGAGGTCGGGATGACTCTCCCAATGCTCGGGATGAGCGTCCCAATGCTCGGGACAGGTCTCTTGGAGGCCGGGAAGCGTTTCCCGTAGCTCGGGAACGGCCGCCCGTAGGTCGGGACAAGCCTCCCGGATCTCGGGACGAGTCTCCCAACGAACGGAACGAGACTCCCAATGAACGGAAGGAGACTCCCAATGAACGGAAGGAGACTCCCGAAGGTCGAGAGGAGCCTCCCGAAGCTCGGGAGGCGTCTCCCGTAGGCCGGGAGCGCCTGACTCTTTCACCCTTTTCGGTGATGATCTGCAGAAGGAAGAGGCGCGTCGCTGAAGCCGGTCAGACCGCAGAGACACTCAGCTTGCGGAAGAGCTCTTTGGTCCACGGCTGCGTGCCCGCTTGGCACCGCGCGCCGGCCGATCCTTGATGGCTGTGGCTCGAGCGGCTTCTTTGAGCACGGCGAGCTCGCTCTTGGTCGCAACGGACACAAGCTTGCCTTCCTCGTAGTCGTTGAGAACTTCGAGCGCGCAGGCATCGATCTTCGGCACTTGCTTCATCCTGGTTTAAGGAAAATATCGTTCGATTAGCGTCGGAAGTCGAGTCTTGCGCCCGCTGGGAGCGCCGGCATCCTTGCCGGCCCACGCTCTCCGCAACCAAGGCGGCCGGCCATGGGCTCCGCAGCCCCGGAATCCGCCTCTCCCTCTCCCTCCCACAAGGTAGGGCCTTCGGCCCATTTTCTTGATGGTGCCGGCAAGGATGCCGGCGCTCCCAGCGGGCGCAAGACCCAGCCAGTGAGTGCTAACCAAACAGCATTGGGTTTAAGGAAGAAGTAGCCGTCCTCCTCGACGAGGGTACCAGATAACGCGTAGTTGACCCAGGCCACAAAGAGCACCCGCTGCCGCGGGTACTTGGCGACACTGGGGAGTAAGGCGATACCGAAACATCCATCTGCTATGCCCCTCGGCTGACCTCCTGATGATCGGGTGAGAGGTCTCCCTGCCGACGATCGTTCTGTCTTTGGGCTGAAACTCCGAAGCCCCTCTTGCGTATGCAGGGGTGAAGGCCTATCATTCTCCCAACGAGGGGAGTGACCGTATGATCGACGAAATTGACCGCCAGATTCTGAACATCCTTCAGCAGAACGCCCGCACGCCCAACGCGGAGATCGCGCGGCAGGTGGGGATGGCTCCTTCGGCGGTGCTGGAGCGCATCCGCAAGTTGGAGACCCGGGGGGTGATCCGCGGCTATGAGGCGCGGATCGATCCCGAGGCCCTGGGCTTGAGCCTGCTGTCGTTCGTGTTCGTCCGCGCCGACGACGCGAGCGGAGAGCGGACCGGAGAGGCGCTGGCCCAGATCCCGGAGGTGCAGGAGGTGCATCACATCGCGGGAGAGGACTGCTACCTGGCCAAGGTCCGGGTCCGCGACGCGAAGAGCCTGGGGCGGCTGCTGCGGGAACGATTTGCGGGGAGCGGCACGGTCCGTTCGACGCGCACGACGGTGGTGCTGGAGACGCTCCGCGAGAGCGCTCAGCTGCCCGTCGGGGTGGCGGCGGTGGCCGATCCCGTCAAATCAATTGAGCCCGTCGAGCAGGAAGAAGAGGTTCTCCTATGAGTCCGACAAGCTCCCAGACGTCTCCCCTCCGGGTGGCTCTCGCCTTGGGGACGGTGTACGTCATCTGGGGTTCGACCTATCTCGCGATCGCCGTGGCGGTCAAGACCCTGCCGCCGTTCTGGATGGCCGGGGCCCGCTTCGTGATCTCCGGCGCCCTCCTCTATGGCTTGGCGATGTGGCAGGGAGCGCCGAGGCCGACTCCCGCCAACTGGCGCTCGGCCGCTCTCATCGGGGCTCTGCTCCTGTTCATCGGCACCGGTGGCGTGGCCTGGGCGGAGCAACGGGTGAGCTCGGGAGTCGCCGCCCTCCTGGTCTCCATGACGCCGCTCTGCATGGTCCTGTTCCGCTGGCTGCAGCCCGGAGGCGAGCGCCCGGCGGGACGGGTGTGGGCCGGCCTGGCTCTCGGGTTCGCGGGGCTGATGATCCTGGCGCGTCCGTGGGAGGCGACCGCCGGAGGCGGCCTCGATCCGCTCGGCGTCGGCGCGCTGCTGCTCGCCTGCGTGAGCTGGGCGTGGGGATCGATCTGGTCCCGCCGGGTGAGCCTGCCCACGTCGCCGCTCCTGGCCACGGGTCTCGAGATGCTCTGCGGCGGTGCGATGCTGCTCCTCTTCGGAGCCTTCGCCGGAGAGCCGGCGCAGCTCCACCTGGCCGCGATCTCGCTCCGCTCGGTGCTCGCCCTCGTCTACCTCATCACCTTCGGAGCCGTCGGCTTCACCGCCTACATCTGGCTCCTGCGCGCGGCCAATCCGGTGCTGGTCGCGACCTACGCCTACGTGAACCCGATCGTCGCCGTCTTCCTCGGCTGGCTGATCCTGAGCGAGCCGGTGACCGCGAAGACGCTCGCCGCCGCCGCGGTGATCGTCGCAGCCGTGGCCCTGATCACCACCGCGCAGAGCCGGCCGGAGAAGCCGCCGAAGCCGGTCGAAGAGAGCAAGGAGAACGAGTGCGCGGAGGTGCCGGAGCTCGCCGAGGTGTGAGCCCTCACCCCGGGGCGATTGGAACACCCTAAACCGCCTTTTTTTTCAGTGTGTTCGGTCGAGAAAGAGACTGAATTGGGGGATTTGGTGGAGCCGAAGGGAGTCGAACCCTTGACCTCTTGAATGCCATTCAAGCGCTCTCCCAACTGAGCTACGGCCCCCCACTCAGGAGCGCGAAGTGTAGCGGGAGGCAGGAGGAAATGTCAAACCGGCAGGCCGCCTACGCGGCCTCTCCCGAGTCCGTGCCGCTCAGGCCGTATTTCTTCATCTTCGCCCGTAGCGTGTTGCGGGCAATCTTCAGGAGACGGGCGGTCTCGCGGATCTTGCCGCCGCACTGGGTGAGGGCGGCGAGGATGAGCTGCCGGTCGTAACGGTCCAAGGCCTTCTCGTAGCCGTGGTCGCCGAGCTGGATCGTCGGCAAGAGGCCGGGAACCTCCGGCGGCCGGGCCAGCGCCGCGGGCGAGCCCTGTACCTGGAGCGCGATCCAGCCGAAGTCGGCCACCGTCAGGGCGCCGCCGGCGGAGAGCACGCAAGCGCGATGGATCGCCGCCTCCAGCTCGCGGACGTTGCCCGGCCAGGAGTAGCCGGAGAAGAGGTCGAGGACCGCCGGGTCCAGCTCCTTGGGCGGGCGGCCCAGGTCGCGGCTGATCTTCGCCAGGAAGTGCTCGACCAGGTAGGGGATGTCCTCCTTGCGCTCGCGCAGCGGCGGCAGGACGATCGGGACGATGTTCAGGCGGTAGAAGAGGTCCTCGCGGAACTCCTTGTGCTGGATCGCCTCTTCCAGGTCGAGATTGGTCGCAGCGATGATCCGCACGTCCGACTTGAGGGTCCGCGTGCCGCCGACCCGTTCGAACTCCTTGTCCTCGACGACGCGCAGGAGCTTGGCCTGGACCGCCATCGAGACCTTGCCGATCTCGTCGAGGAAGATCGTGCCGTGGTTGGCCAGCTCGAAGCGGCCCGGCTTCATCGCCGCCGCTCCGGTGAAGGCCCCCTTCTCGTGGCCGAACAGCTCGCTTTCGACCAGGGTCTCCGGCAGGGTCGCGCAGTTGAAGTGGATGAACGGCGCCTGCCGCCGCGGCGAGATCGAGTGGACCGTGCGCGCCACCAGCCCCTTACCGGTCCCGCTCTCGCCGCGCACCAGGACGGTCGACGGGCTCTGCGCCACCTTCTCCAGCATCTGGCGCAGGTCCAGGATCACCCGGCTCTTGCCGATCAGCGAGCCCAGGCTGTGGCTCGACAGGATCTCGCTGCGCAGCGATTCGTTCTCCTCTTTGAGGTGCAGCCGCGACGCCTCCAGCTCGCTGTAGAGGCGCGCGTTCTCGATGGCGACCGCGGCCTGATCGGCGAAGGCGACCAGGAGCTCCAGGTCGCTCTGGCCGAACAGGTGCCGCGACTCGCGGTGGTCGACGTAGATGGCTCCGGCCAGACGGTCGCGGATCGCGAGAGGCACGCAGAGGAGCGAGACGATGTGACGGGCGACGATCGATTGCGCCCCGGCGAAGCGGCCGTCGGTCATCGCGTCGACCGCGAGGACCGGAGCGCGGCTCTCGATGACCCGGCGGACCACGCTCTCGGAGAGGAGCCTCCCCTCTTCCTCTACATTGCCGCCCAGATTGCGCGTGACGGCGACCTCCAGCTCGCGGGTCACCCGGTTGACCAGGACGATCATGCCGCGCTCCGCACCGAGCCGTTCGAGGACCAGATCCATGGTGCGGCTCAGCACTTCCTGGAGATCGAGGGTCGAGTTGATGACCCTGACGACCTCGTAGAGGACCTCGTTGCCCCCGCGTCCGGCAGTGAGGCGCTGGTGCTCCCGGATGCGGTCGAGGGCGCCGCCGGCCCGCCGCAGCTCGGTCTCGGCGCCCAGACGCTCGAATTCCGCCTGTGCCCGGCCGAGGCGGCGCAGCGCGGTCTCCACGTTCCAGGTGCGCAGCCCCCATTCATAGAGGCTGCGCGCGTGCTCGTACGGGGTCTCCAGCTCCTCCAGGAGGCGGACCCCTTCGGCGAACCGGCGCTCGGCCGTCTCGCTCTCGTCGCGCGCGCTCGCCAGCCGGGCCTCGATCGAGGAGAGCTTCGCCTGGTTGAAGCGGTCACCCAGCTCGTCGATGCGCCGCCGCGCCTCGGCGGCATGGCGTTCGGCGCGGCCGAGGTCGGATTCGCGCAGCGCCAGATCGGCGAGAGAGAGATGGACCCGCGCCAGGGATTGCCGCGTGCCGGTCTCGTCCCAGAGCTCGAGCGCCCGGAGGAGATCTCCTCCAGCCGCTTCCAGGTCGTCGCGGTCCTTCTCGATCAGACCGAGCTGGTAGTGGCAGGCCGCGAGCAGGTCGCGGTCCCCGACCCTCTCGGCTCCGGCCAGGGCCTCGCGCGCCCGCCGCTCGGCTTCGGCGCTGCGCCCCCGCTTGCGGTCGAGCGAGGCGAGCTGGGCGAGGACGCCGAAGCGGTCGGGGTGCTCCGGCATGTCCTCCAGGAGCTTCAAGGCCCGCTCATAGTGCCGCTCGGCGCGCGGCCAGTTGCCCAGGACCTCCTCGACCTCTCCCAGATTGAGCCGTGACAGGGCCTCGTTCTCGCGGGCGCCGAGGCGGCGCGCCACGTCGGCGCTGCGCACCAGCGGATCGCGCGCCTGGAGCCAGCTGCCGCGGCTGCATTCCATGATCCCCAGGTTGTTGAGGGCGAAGAGCTCGCCCCAGAGGTCGTGCGTCTCCTCGCACCAGGCGAGGTTGCGCCGGTAGAGGTCCAGCGCCTCCTCGTAGCGGCCGGTCTTCCAGAGGACGTTGCCGAGGTTGTTGCGCAGCGTCAGGCAGAGCACCGCGTCGCCCGCGCGCTCGGCGGCCCAGAGGCCGCGGCGGGTGAGACGGCCGGCCCGGCGCCAGTCGCCGCGGTCGGAATAGAGCATCCCGAGCGTGTTCAGCAGATGCGCGCGCTGGCGATCGAGCTGCGGGGAGCGGGTCGAGGCGAGCGCCGTGCGCGCGGTCTCCAAGGCGGCCTCCCAATCTCCCAGGTCCCGCAGGGCCAGGGCCTTGCCCTGCATCAGGTCGCTCTCCAGCTCGGGCTCGCCGAGAGCGGAGACGAGCCGCAGCCCTCTTTCGTGACTTTCCAGGGCCTGGACGTGCTCGCCGAGGCGAGTGTAGAGCCGTCCCTGGCGCAGCGACAGCCGGGCGGTCAGGAGGGGGGCGCTCTCCCGATCCTCGCGGTGCAGCTCGGGCCGCTTCAGAAGGTCCTGATAGACCCGCAAGGCCCGCGGGTAGAGACCCGCTCCTTCGAGAGCCTCGGCCTGTGTCGCCAGGGCGCGCGCCGCCGTCTCGCCATCCGACGCGGCGGCTTCGGCCGCCCGGCCGTAGAACGTCGCCGCCTGGGCGTAGCCGTAGACCGCCATGGCCTCGGCCCCGGCGCGCAGCAGGTACGGCAGGCTGCGCACACGGTCGCCGCCGCGCCAGAAGTGCTCGGCGACCGCCGCCGTCCATCCGGGCTCCCCCTGCTGGAGCCGCTCTTCGAGGAGAGCCGCGAGCCGGTTGTGGAGCGCCACTCGCCTCTCTCCGGGCAGGTTGGTGTAGAGGGCCTGCTGGAGGCGATGCTGCGGCAGGCGGTAGACGGCGCCGCCCGCCTCGCGCAACCGCTCCAGGTGCCCCAGCGCGATCAGCGAGGCGAGACACTCGTAGAGATCTTGCGCGTCCTTCGCGAGCAGAGCGGCCAGAAGGGAGAGCGAGAAGGCGCCGGCGATCACCGCGGCGGCGTCCAGCACCTCGCGCTCGGGGGCGGGCACCGCCTGGAGGCGCTGCCAGTCCTGAGCCTCGCGGCCGCCGGGCGAGCTCCCCCAGCGCGCCAGGGCGGGGAGGGAGGGCTTCCACTCCCCGTCGCGGTAGTGCAGCACGCCGTCGTCGACCAGATGGCGCAGGAGCTGCTGGATCTGCCCCGGCATGCCGCGGGTTTCGCCGTGGACCCAGGAGTAGAAGCTGGCCGGCAGGCTGGCGGTGCCCAGGCAGGCGTCGACCAGGTGCGCCGTCTCCTCCCGGCCGAGCGGAGCGAGAGGGAGCTTGCGGAGCGCACCGTTGGACTCTTCGTCGCCCGCCGCGCCCTCTGCCGGCCGCCGGCTCGCCGCGATCAGGACACGGAATTCCCGGAGCTCCTCGCCGAGATAGCGCAGCAGCTCCTCGCTCTCGGCGCCCGCCAGATGGAGATCGTCGAGCAGCAGGACGAGAGGCGGACCGGTCCGGGCCTGGACGGCGAGGTCGAGCGCGATCTCGCGGTAGAGGCGGTAGCGGGCGCGCCGGCCGGACTCCCCCGCCGCTCCCGAGCTCGACACCGCGAGGCCCACGCCGCGGAGCGCCTCGACGAAGGGTGCGAGCGGCTGTGCCGCCTCGGCGGTCCCGCCGCCTCGCCCGATCCGTGCCCCCTCGACCGCGGCGAACAGCCGGAACTCCCGCAGCAACCGGCTCTTGCCGATCCCCTCCTCGCCTTCGATCACCACCGCTCCGCCCCGGCCCGCCGCCGCCTCGGCGAGATCGGCGCGCAGCCGCCCCAAGGCTTCGTCGCGGCCGACGAGACGGCTGGCCAGGACCCTCCCCTCCGCGAAGGAGAGCCCGGCGGCATCGACCGGCTGCCCCGCCGCCGCGGCCAGGTCGGCCAGCAGACGCCCTGCCGAAGCGTAGCGCTCGCCCGGATCGCGCCGCAGCAGCCGCACGAGGATGCGGGAGAGCACCGGCGGCATGTCGGGCCGCAACGCCAGCGGATCGGGCAGCTCCCCTTCCAGATGGAAACGGATCGCCTCCCGGTCCTCTCCCGCCGAGGGGAGGATGCCCGTGGCCAGCTCGAACAGGGTCATCCCCAGGGAGTAGAGGTCGGCGCGGTGATCGTAATCGTCCTGGAGGAGGACCTCCGGCGCGGTGTAGGCGAGGGTGCCGCGGATGCGGCGGTCGAGGGTCCCGCGCCGCTCCTGAGCGAGGCCGAAGTCGAGGATCTTCAAGACCGGACGGTCTTCCGAGCTTTGGGCCGAGCCTCCGGCGAGCCCCAGGTTGGCGGGCTTCAGGTCCATGTGGACCACACCCTGGCGATGGATGTGGGCGAGCCCCGCTGCAGCCTGGATGGCGGCGTCCCAGAAGACGTCCCAGCCACGCCCCTGGAGGCGCGCGGCGACGCTCTCGCCGCTCAGGAGCTCCATGGTGAGGAAGGGCAGGTCGCCCGGCAGGACGCCGAAATCGTAGACCTCGACCACGTTGGGATGGCGGGTCTCGGAGAGGAGCCGGACCTCGTGGCGGAAGCGCGCGAGATCCTCCGCGTCGCTGGGTTGGCGCGCCACCTTCAGGGCCAGGGGCCGGCCGCCGTCCCCGTCATGACCCCCGGTCCGGATGCGGAGGATCACCGCGAGGGGGGACCGCGCGATCTCTCCTTCGAGACTGACGTCGCCGAGCAGCTGGTCGAGGGAGGAGAGATCGAGCCCGAGCTCACGCATGGCGGGAGTCCGTCAGGAGAGGCGATACCGCCAGAACGGTACGCAGAACACTAGCGCAGATCCGGGACCGCGAGATCCGCCGCGGGTTGCGCTGCCGCAACCGGCAGAGAGGTGGAGAGGCGGCGCGCCACCTCGCTCCGCAGGTCGTCGAGCCCGGCACCGGTCAGCGCCGACACCCGCACGCCGCCGTCGAGCGGCGCGTCCGCCGGGAGGAGGTCGCATTTGTTGAAGACGTTCACCACCCGCTCGCGATCGACGCCGAGCTCCTCCATGACCGCCTCGGCAACCTCCATCTGCTCCTGCCAGCGCGGATGGCTGCGGTCGATGACGTGGAGCACCACGTCGGCCTCGGCGATCCCTCCGAGGGTGCTGCGGAAGCTGGACACCAGGTGGTGAGGGAGCTTGCGGATGAACCCGACGGTATCGGCAAAGACCACGGAGACGCCGCCGTCCGCGCTGTCCAGACCCCCGAGAACACCGCGCCGCAGCTTGGCGTCGAGCGTGGCGAACAGGCGGTTCTCCGCGAGAGTGCCCGCATGGGTGAGCCGGTTGAACAGGGTCGACTTGCCGGCGTTGGTGTA
>DASPXX010000026.1:0-14466 GCA_035637095.1 Thermoanaerobaculia bacterium | reverse complement strand
GCGCCCGGCTCTCGACCTCGACGCCCTGGTCGACGGTCTGCCGCGGACGACCCGGCTGCACGCCGTGCCCGCGCTGATGCGCGAGATCGTCGAGCGGGTCCGCGCGCGAGGCCTCGCCCCGCAGGCGTACCGGCGGTTGCGCACCGTCTTCGTGGGCGGCGACGCGGTGCCGGAGGCGCTCCTGGCCGATCTGCTGGAGGTGTTCCCGCGGGCCGAGGTGCGGGTGCTCTATGGCCCCACCGAGGGGACGATCATTTGCACCAGCCACCGGGTGCCGCGGGACGGCCGCCCGGCCCGGCCGCTCCTGGGGCGCCCGCTGGGCAATGCCGAGCTGCTCGTGTGCGATGCGGCCGGGCGGGAGGTGCCCGCCGGGGTGCCCGGGGAGATCTGGCTCGGAGGTCCGGCGGTGAGCCGGGGCTACCTGAACCAGCCGGAGCTGACCGCCGAGCGCTTCGTGGAGCGGGATGGCGGGCGCTTTTTCCGGACCGGCGACCGGGCGCGCTGGCTGGAGGACGGAACGCTGGAGTTCCTCGGGCGCGCCGACGGGCAGGTCAAGCTCCGCGGGCTGCGCATCGAGCTGGGGGAGATCGAGTCCGTGCTGGCGGCGCACCCCGACGTGCTGGACGTGGTGGCGATGGTGCGCGAGGACCAGCCCGGGCAGCCGCGGCTGGTCGCCTACGTGCGGACACGGGAGCTGGACGCGCCGGCGGACCTCGCGGAGCGCCTGCGGCAGACGGCGCGGCAGCGCCTGCCCGAGTATATGGTCCCGGCGGCGTTCGTGCGCATCGCCGAGCTGCCGCTGACCGCCCACGGCAAGGTCGACAGGCAGGCCCTTCCCCGGCCCGAGGACGGGCAGAGCGTCGCCGAGCGCGACGATGTGGCGCCGCGGACCGATGCGGAGCGCGAGCTGGTCAAGATCTGGGAAGAGATCCTCGACGTGCGTCCGATCGGGGTCCGCACCAGCTTCTTCGAGCTCGGCGGCCATTCCCTCCTGTCCGTGCGGCTGCAGGCGGAGATCAAGGTGCGCTTCGGCCGCAGCCTGCCCCTCGAGGTGCTGTTCGAAGAACCGACGATCGAGCGCGTCGCCAGCTGGCTCGAAGGCTGGTTCGAAGAGAGCGAAGGAATCCGGGAGAAGGCCCTCGTCCCCCTGCAGCCCGAGGGCGAGGAGCCGCCGTTCTTCTGCGTCCATCCGGCCGGGGGCGGCGTGCAGTGCTACCTCCCCCTCGCGTCCCACATGGGGACGCGGCAACCGTTCCTCGCGTTGCAGGCGCCCGAGATCGAGGACCCGAGCTTCGCACCGCAGGCCTCGATCGAGGAGATGGCCGCCAACTATCTGGAGGCCGTGCGCCGGGTGCAGCCGCACGGTCCCTACCACCTCGGCGGCTGGTCGTTCGGCGGCCTGGTCGCCTTCGAGATGGCGCAGCAGCTGGTGAAAGCCGGCGAGGAGGTCGCGCTGCTCGCTCTGCTCGATGCCACGATGCCGGGCAGGAACGGAGGAGCGCCGGTCTCCAAGCCCGCCGAGCTCATCGCCGAGCTGGTGGCAAGCCAGCTCCGGGCCGGGACGGGAGAGCCGCTCCTCGCTGCGGCGGAGCTCGAGGGGCTCTCTCTCGACGACCAGCTGGGCCGCGCGCTCGCCGTCCTCGCGGACGCCGGTCTGGTCGGTCCGGAGGTCGATCTCGCCAGCCTGCGCCGCCGCTGGGAGGGGCTGATGGCCCGCCAGCAGGCCCAGGAGCTCTACCGCGCACGCCCCTATCGGGGCTCCGTGCTTCTGGTCCGTCCGGAGGAGGTCGCCGTGCCCGGCGGCCGCCAGGGAAGCGCCGAGCTCCCCGTCCGTTTCTGGAGCGCCTTGGCGCTCGGAGGGATCGAGATCCTCCGGGTGCCGGGACGCCACGCCACGATGTGCCTCGAGCCGAACGTCCGGCACCTGGCCGTCTGCCTGGTGCGAGCCCTCGCGCAGGCGGCGGCGAGTCCGGTTCCGGCGTAACAACGATCCTGGAGACCCGCATGGATTCTTGTACCGATCCGCTGTTCATCCTGTCGTGCCACCGCTCCGGCTCGACGCTGCTGCGTTTCGCTTTGGACACGCACCCGGCGATCTACTCTCCACCGGAGCTCTTCCTCGGCACGGCCGCGTTCCAACTGGCTACCTTCCTCTCGGGCCTGAACGGGCAGGTCTTCAAGAAAGAAGACCTGGGCACCCCCCGCTGCCGCGAGATCCTGGAGCAGACGCGGCAGATCCTGGCCGGGCAGCTGGCGCTTCAGACGGCGCGCCGCGGCAAGCGGCTGTGGTGCGAGAAGACGCCTGACAATATCGAGTACCTGGAGCTGATCGACGCCCTGTTCCCGAACGCCAGGTACCTGTGCCTCTATCGCCACGGTCTCGACGTCGCGCGCTCCGGCACCGGGATGAGCTTCCCGGCTCTGTTGCCGTTCCTCTACGCGAGCCGCGGCCACATGGTGACCGCCCTCCTCCGCTATTGGACGGAATGGAACGGACAGCTCCTGCGGTTCGCGGCGGAACGTCCCGGGCGCTGCCACCGCCTCTCCTACGAGGATCTCGTCCTCGCGCCGTCCGCCACCCTCGATGCTCTGTTCTCCTTCCTCGGGCTCGACTGGGACGAGCGCCTGGTCGATTCCATCTTCTCCGCCCGGCACGACGCCGGAGTCGAGGACTTCAAGGTCCGCCAGGTGAAGACGATCCACCGCGACAGCCTCGGCCTGGGCCGCGACCTGTCGCTGAGCGGCGTGCCGGAGAAGGCGCTCGAAGCGATGCGGCGGCTCCTTGCCGAGCTCGGCTATCCGCCGCTCCCCGAGCGGGGTGGCGTACCGGCCAGCCCGGCGTGGCCGCAGGTGACGGAGCCCGCCGGGCCGACCGTGGAATGGCTGTTCGACGAGCACCTCCCAACCCTCTTCCGGGACCAGCCCCGGTTGGCGGACGCGCTCGGCTTCTCCTACCAGGTCGTCATCACCGGAGAGGGTGGCGGGCTCTGGGTCGTCGACCTGCACGAGGGCGAGGCTCTGGTCCTCGCCGGACGGCTCCCTGCGCCCTGCACGATCCACATGGAGGCGGCCGACCTGAGGGAGCTCATGGCCGGCCGTCTCTCCCCTCTGGCGGCGCTCGCCGACGGCCGGATCCGGATCGAGGGGACCCTCAACCAGGAGTCGCTCCAGCATCTCCTGGAGCTTTTCCAGCAGGCACCGGTCGGTGCCGGACAGATCTGAAGCGGAGATTCATTCAATGGGTTCTATCGTACGGCTCCTCTCCTTCCTCCTGCGGCTGTCGCGGGAGATCCGTTCCTCCCGGGCGACGATCGTCTTCGTGTCGATCGCCGGCGTCGTGAGCGGCCTCGCGTCCACCGGGATGATCGCCCTGGTCAGCTCCCTCCTGGGGCCTGCCAAGGTCTCTTCCAGGGTCTGGCCCTGGGTCTTCCTCGGCCTCTGCCTGGCGCTGCCGGTCTTCCGGTTCCTGTCGCAGCTCCTGCTCTTCGACCTCACGCAGAAGAGCCTCCTCACCCTGCGCTTGAAGCTGTCCCGGCGGATCCTCGCCGCGCCACTGCGCCAGTTGGAGACCCTGGGAGCCGGGCGCCTCCTCGCCACCCTGACCAACGACATCCAGCTGATCGTCGACTCGCTGACCGCGATGCCCGTGCTCTTCATGCACCTCGCCGTGGTGGTCAGCAGCCTCGTCTACCTCGGCTGGCTGTCGGGGCCGCTCCTCCTCCAGACCCTGGGGTTCATCGTCGTCGGCATCCTCTCCTACCAGGCGGCGCTGCGGCACGCCTTCCGGTTCTTCCTCCGCTCGCGGGAGCGCCTGGACGAGGTGACCCAGCACATCCGCTCCATGGTCGAGGGCACCAAGGAGCTCAAGATGCACCAGCCGCGCCGCGAGAGCTTCCTCGGCGCCTTCGAGGCGAGCACCGAGGCGCTGCAGAAGGAGAGCCGGTCCGGCCAGCTCGTCTTCATCGCCGGCTCCGCTTGGGGGCAGACCCTCTTCTTCCTCGTGGTCGGGCTCCTCGTCTTCGTGGTGCCGCACTTCCAGGCCGTCCCCAAAGCGACCCTGATCGGCTACATCGTCGTCCTCGTCCAGATGATGGTGCCGCTGGAGGTGCTGATGACCTCGCTGCCCGCTCTGTCCCGAGCGGCCGTCGCCGCCGACAAGATCGAGAAGCTGGGCTTTTCCCTGGAGTCGGAGAAGGCCGGGGAAGTCGCCTCCGCGGCGCTCCCTCCGTCCTGGGGGCGGCTCGAGCTCGCCGGCGTGACGCACACCTACCGCCGCGAGAACGAGGACGAGCCGTTCCTCCTCGGCCCGGTCGACCTCACGCTGCGCCAGGGCGAGCTGGTGTTCCTGGTCGGCGGCAACGGCAGCGGGAAGACCACCCTGGCCAAGCTGCTCGTCGGGCTCTATGCGCCGGAATCCGGAGAGATCCGCATCGGGGGCAGGCCGGTCACCGAGGAGCGCCTGGAGGGGTACCGCCAGCTCTTCTCCGTCGTGTTCGCGGACTTCTTCGTCTTCCGTGAGCTGTTCGGAATCCGCCCCGAAGCGCTCGACGCCGAGGCGCGCGGATATCTCGAAAAGCTCCATCTCGCCAAGAAGGTCCAGGTCGAGGAGGGACGCCTCTCCACGATCGACCTCTCCCAGGGACAGCGCAAGCGCCTGGCTCTCCTCACCGCCTATCTGGAAGACCGGCAGATCTACGTCTTCGACGAATGGGCGGCGGATCAGGATCCGCTGTTCAAGGAGATCTTCTATCTCGAGCTCCTGCCCGAGCTCAAGGCGCAGGGCAAGACCGTGATCGTGATCAGCCACGACGACCACTACTTCCACATGGCGGACCGCCTCGTGAAGCTCGACTCCGGACAGATCGACGCCGAGCTCGACAGCGCCGAGATCTCGCGCCGGTTCAGCCCGGTAGAGCTGCCCTGGAAGGTCCTCGCAGCGAGCCCCGTGGCGTTTCGATAACAACACTCATGGAGAGATCAGTATGAGCAAGGTTGTCTCCTGTGATTTCGAACCCGGGCTCGACACGGCCGTCGCCGATTGGCCGGATTTCGGCATCGCCGCCGGCCTGCCCCGGATCCCCGAGGCTCCCACCGCCAGGGGGAGGGAGGGCGTCAGCGATGGGGTGCTCGCGACGATCGGCCGGACTCCCCTCGTCCGTCTCCGGAAGCTCCTGCCCTCGGCGCGTTTCGAGCTGTACGCCAAGCTGGAGGCCCTGAACCCGGGAGGGAGCATCAAGGACCGGCCGGCTCTGGCCATCCTGGAGGATGCCCTCGGCTCCGGAGCAGCCGGCCCCGGGACCGTCGTCATCGAATCGAGCTCGGGGAACATGGGGATCGGCTTGGCGCAGGCCTGCCGCTACCACGGCCTGCGCTTCATCTGCGTGGTCGATCCCAAGACCGAGCGAGCCAATCTGCGGATCCTGCGCGCCTACGGCGCGGAGATCGAGCTGGTGGAGGAGCCCGACCCCGAGAGCGGCGAGTTTCTCCAGGCGCGGCTCAACCGGGTCCGGGAGCTCGTCGCCCGCCATCCCGGCTCGTTCTGGCCCAATCAATACGCCCATCTGAAAAACCCGGGCGCCCATTACGAGACCACCATGCGCGAGGTCGCGACCGCGCTCGGCGGGCAGGTGGATTACCTCTTCGTCGCGACGAGCACCTGCGGCACGGTCCGCGGCTGCGGCGACTACGTGCGCGACCACGGGCTCGCGACCCGGGTGGTCGCCGTCGACGCGGTGGGGAGCCTGATCTTCAGCAACGTCCGGGCGAAGCGGCTGGTGCCCGGGCTCGGGGCCGGCCTGCGGCCGCCCGTCTGCGACGTCTCGCTGATCGACGAGTGCATCCACGTCACCGATCTCGACTGCGTCGTCGGCTGCCGGCGGCTGGTAGCCCGCGAAGCCATCCTGGCCGGCGGCTCGTCCGGCGGCGTGCTGTCTGCGATCGAGCGGAGGAAGGACAGCATCCCCGACGGTGCTGTCTGCGTCGCCATCCTTCCCGACCGCGGGGAGCGATACCTGGAGACCGTCTACAGCGATGAGTGGGTGCGCGAGCATTTCGGAGATGTCGCGCACCTCTGGAAATAGGAGAGCACTCTAGGTACGGTGACGAACTGCTGATCCTCGGTTTTGAGGATGTCGAGGCCTTGCTCGCCGGCCGCGAAGCCGAGATCGCCGAGATCGTGGGTTAGGCCCAATGCTGTTCGGTTAGCTGTCGCTGGGAGCGCCGGCATCCTTGCCGGCCCGCGGGTGACAGCGCGCTGCCACATTCGACGTTCCTGCGCTTCCCGGGCAACGAGACCTACCGGATCATAACCCTCCCGCCTTACGGAGCTTCCGGAACCACAGGGTCGTCGGCCTCGCCGGAAGCCGCCGCGGCAATCTCGGCCAGAAGGATCTCCAAGTTCCTCCGCGCTGCCTGGAGTCTCGGGTGCTCGGCCCCCAGACTCGCTTCGAAGATCTCGACCGCGCGTCGCATCAACGGCTCGGCCTCCCTCAGACGGTTCGTGTCCTGGAGCAGCCGAGCCAGGTTGTTGAGGTCTCTGGCGACGCTTGGGTGGTCGTTTCCGAAGGAGGCCTCGTCGATAGCGAGGGCGCGTCGCATCAACGGCTCGGCCTCCTCCAGACGGTTCGTCTCCTTGAGCAACCAGGCCAGGTTGTTGAGGGCGATGGCTAGATTTGGATGTTGGGAGGTCTCAAGGATAGCGAGGGCGCGTCTCATCAACGGCTCGGCCTCCTCCAGACGATTCGTGGCCTGGAGCAACTGGGCCAGGTTGTTGAGGTGTGTGGCGACCTCTGGGCGATCGCCTCCGAAGGAGGCCTCGGCGATGGCGAGGGCACGTCGCATCAATGGCTCGGCCTCCCCCAGACGGTTCGTGTCCTGGAGCAACCGGGCCAGGTTGTTGAGGTCTGTGGCGACGTTTGGGTGGTCGTTTCCGAAGGACTCCTCGTCGATGGCGAGGGCGCGTCGCATCAACGGCTCGGCCTCGGAATAGAGGGCCTTCGCTTGCAGCAACTGCCCGAGGTCATTCATCAACCGGCTGGTCGGGTCGACGGTCTCCACCTCGTCGGCTCGGGCCACGATCTCGGCCACATGGGGTCTCAGCCGGTCCCAGACCGGCCACGTGCGGACATCGCTGGACCTTTCGACCGCCGCGCCATTCACGATCCACAGGGCTCCTTCGATCCAATCCCTCCGCCGCTCCTCGGGAATCTGGCTCCTCAGAGCTTCCTGCACCATCCGGTGAACCACTACCATTCCGCCATCCTGCCGGGTGATCAGCGAGTAGTCCGCCAGATCGGCCGCCGCCTCCCGGACCGTCTTTCCGTCCGCCGCGGTCGCGGTCTCCTCGCAAAACAACCGTTCGGCCGCAATCTTCACGTTCTCGGCCCCTTGTTCCAGCATCTCGAAAGGGATCGGATCGGGCGCCAGGAAGGCGGTCAGGCGGAGGAGGGCGGCGGGGGTGGGGGAGAGGCGGTCGAAGGTCTGCTTCCAGGTGACGGCCACGGAAGCGGGGTACTGCATCACCCGCGGGTCGTACCACTGCAGGAGCTTGTCGTGCTCCTGTTCCCAGGCGCGGAGGTAGTCCGCGAACCGCATCCGGTGGCGGATGATGTAGGCCGCCGCCTGTTCCAGCGCCAGGGGCAGGCCGTCCGTCCGCTGCGCCAGGTCGGCCGCCCGCACGGCATCGTCTGCTGCCGGCTCCCTCCCGTCTTCGGTGCGATGGAGGAGGAAGCGGACCGCCTCGTCGGGAGAGAGCTTGTCCAGCGATTGCTTCCGTACCGTGGCCGGCCAGGTCGTCAGGCGCGAGGTGATGAGGACGTGACCTTTAGATAAGGAAGGGAGGACTTCCAGGACGGCGTCAGCGGCTTCGGGGGTGTCGACGTTGTCGAGGATCATCAGCCAGCCGGGGTGGTCGCGAAGCCACCGCTTCACGGCTGCGAGGGTCTGGTCCTCCTTCTGAGCTTCCCACTCCGGCAGGTCCATCAACTCGGGGCCTGCCAGCGCGGCGAGGTTGCGGCGGAGGTTCTCGGGGGAATCGGCGCGGACGAACCAGGCGGCGGTGTAGCGATTGCCGGAGCGCCAGGCGTATTCGACGGCGAGGCGGGTCTTGCCGATGCCGCCGAGGCCGGAGATGGCCGCGCTCTGGGTGATGGCGACGGTGCCGCCTGCGGCGAGGGCGGCGAGGTCTTCCTGGCGGCCGGTGAAGAGGTCGCCGAGGCGGGTGTAGGGGAGGTTGTGAAGGGGTGGGTCGCCGGGAAATGGGACAGCGTTCGGAGCGACGCGCGACGGAGAAGCCGCTCCCGGGAAAGCCGGTGCCTGAAGGGGCTTCCCGCGGTTCGCAAAGGCCTGAAGGAGCCGCTCGCGGGCAGCGGCTGCGGAGAGTCCGACGAGATCGACCCAGACGATGGGGCCGAGCAACCCGGTCGGCGAGCACTGAGCGACCCGGACCGGCATGAGCTTCCGTTCCCATCCCTGCGGATCTTCCGCGAAAGCCGAGGCCCACTCGGGTTGGGTGAAGGACGCCTGCAGGTAGTGATCGGACAAGACAGCGAGGGTCTTATCCGTCCCCGCAGCCGCTTTGTGCATCTCCAGGACGAAGTTTGCTCCCGGACGGAAGTCCCACGCCTGGATCACCACCCGATGGCCGGCTTCCTCAAGTGTCCAGGCGATCCATTCGGCCCAGGCGCGGTCTGCCTGGTTGTAGCTGATGAAGACCGAAGGAAGGGCGCTGGCGGTGTCCATGGGGGATCGGGTGTTCCGGGGATCGCTGAGATTCTACCGCGTCCCTCCGTTGCACCGGTGCAACGCCTCCTTGTACCGGTGCGAAGCTCCGATGTACCGGTACAAAGCTCCGTTGCACCAGTGCGAAGCTCCGTTGGACCGGTGCAATGCTCCGATGTACCGGTACAACGCCTCGATGTACCAGTGCAACGCCTCGATGTACCGGTGCAAAGCTCCGATGTACCGGTACACTGCCTCGATGTACCGGTGCAAAGCCCCGATGTACCGGTGCAAAGCCCCGATGTACCGGTACAAAGCTCCGTTGTACCGGTACAACGCCTCGATGTACTGGTGCAATGCCTCGTTGTACGTCCCGAACGCCGTCCGCGTCGGGGCGGAGGCTGGTACTGTTTGGGCGGAGGCCGGGACCGTCGAGGCGGAAGCCGGCACTGTCGGGGCGAAGGTCGGTACTGTCGGGGCGGAAGCCGGTACTGTCGGGGCGGAGGGCATCCCTCTCGGGGATGAGGCCATCCCTGGAAGGGACGAAGCCATCCCTCGCGGGGACGACGTCATCCCCGGGAGGGAAGAGCTCCATCCCTCCCGGGGACGAGGCCGGCCCTCTTGGGGATGAGGCCATCCCTGGAAGGGACGAGGTCATCCCTCGCGGGGCGAAGGCCGCCCCGAGTGGGGACGAGCCCATCCCTCGAGGGGGAACGTCCGCCCCTGCAGGGATGAAGGCCGCCCTTCTGGGGAAAGGCTCCAACGACGACTCCCCGGCCAAACCGTGGTATAAAAGCCAGAGCAAATCCTCGTCTGATTTGACGTAGAGGCGCACGCTATGCCACAGCAGGTAGCAGACAACGGCGGTCTGCCGACGCTAGTTATCGATCTGCTTCGCCGCAGGTCCACCCAGCCCGGCGACGCGCCAGCCTTTGTCTTCCTCGCCGACGGCGAGGTGGAGGTGGAGCGTCTGAGCTGGCGGGAGCTCGACGGCCGGGCGCGGGCGGTGGCCGCCGCTCTGCAGGCGTCCTGCGGTCCCGGAGATCGGGCGCTGCTGCTCTTCCCCCCCGGGCTCGACTTCGTGGCAGCCTTCTTCGGCTGTCTCTACGCCCGGGTGGTGGCGGTTCCGGCGTATCCACCGCGTCCGCGGCGCGACGATCCGCGGCTGCGCGGCATCGTGCGGGATGCCGGGCCGGCGGTGGTCCTGACCACCTCCGGGCTGGCCGCCGGTGCGGTACAGCTCATCGAGAGGACGCCCGAGCTGGCCGAGGCGAGATGGCTGGCGACCGGCAACCTGCCGGAGGCCGGCTCCTGGGAGGGGCCGCAGCCGCGGCCGGACGAGCTCGCGTTCCTCCAGTACACCTCGGGCTCGACCGCCGCGCCCAAAGGGGTGATGGTCAGCCATGCCAACCTGGCGCACAACGAGCGGATGATCCAGGCCGCGTTCGGCCAGGACGAGGAGTCGGTGGTCGTGGGGTGGCTGCCGCTCTACCACGACATGGGACTGATCGGCAACGTCCTCCAGCCTCTCTGGTCGGGCGGGCGCTGCATTCTGATGTCGCCGGCCGCCTTTCTGCAGCGGCCCCGGCGCTGGCTGGAAGCGATCAGCCGCTACCAGGCCACGACGAGCGGCGGCCCCAACTTCGCCTACGACCTCTGCGTGCGGAGGGTCGGGCCGGCCGAGCGCGAAGGATTGGACCTGTCGAGCTGGCGCGTGGCCTTCAACGGCGCCGAGCCGGTGCGGGCCGGGACGATCGAGCGCTTCGCCGCGGCGTTCGGCCCCTGCGGCTTCGGGCGGGATGCGTTCTTCCCCTGCTACGGCCTGGCCGAGGCGACCTTGCTCGTGGCGGGAGGGACGGTGGGGGAGGGGCCGCGGCTCGGAGAGGCCGGGCGCCGCCCGGTGGGCTGCGGCCGGGTTGGTCTGGAGGGGGGGCTGGAGCAGCGCCTGGAGGTCGTCGACCCGGAGACCGGGATCGAATGCCTGCCGGGGACGGTGGGGGAGATCTGGATCGCCGGCCCGAGCGTGGCGCAGGGCTACTGGGGGCAGGCCGAGGAGACGGAGCGCGTGTTCCGTGCCGTCCCCGCGGGGGCGGAGAGGGAGCGCTTCCTGCGCACGGGCGATCTCGGCTTCCTGGACGGCAGCGAGCTGTTCGTCACCGGACGTCTCAAGGACCTCATCATCCTGCGCGGCCGCAACCACTACCCGCAGGACCTCGAGCTGACGGCGGAGAGCGCTCATCCGGCGCTGCGCCCGGGGGGCGGCGCGGCGTTCTCTCTGGACGTGGGAGGCGAGGAGCGGCTGGTGCTCGTTCAGGAGGTGGAGCGGCGGGCCGGTGCGGGTCCCGGGGAGCTCGCGGAGATCGGGGCGGCCGTGCGGCGGGCGATCGCCGTGGAGCACGAGGTCCCGGTTCATGACGTGGTGCTGGTGCGCGCCGGCGCCGTCCCGAAGACGTCGAGCGGCAAGGTCCAGCGCCGTCTCTGCCGGACTCTCTATCAGGAGGGGAGGCTCGACGTCCTCGGGCGCAGTGTTCTCGATGGACGGGAACCGGAGGGGGTGGACGGGCTTCCCTCCGAGCCACCGGCCGCCGGCACGGCCCCGGGGCTGCGCCAGACCCTCCTCGCGCGGCCCGAGGACGAGCGCCTGCCGCTCGTCGAGGGTCTCCTGCGGAGCACGTTCGCCCGCCTGACGGGGACCGATCCCGGACGGATCGATCCGGAGCGGCCGCTCGCGGAGCTCGGCCTCGACTCGCTGGTGGCGGTCGAGCTCAAGGGGGCGATCGAGGCGGAGCTGGAGGTGGCGCCCTCGCTCTCGGCCCTGCTCGACGGACCGTCGCTCCGCGAGGTGGCGCGGCAGGCGCTCGCGCTGGTGACGAGCGGCCCCGGGCCGGCGCTGCTGCCGGTGCCCGGAGCCGAGACCGGCGAGCACCCTCTCTCCTGGGGCCAGCGGTCGCTCTGGTTCCTCCACCGCCTGGCGCCCGAGAGCGCCGCCTACAACATGCCGGGCGCCGGGCGGCTCCCCGACGGGGTCGACCGCGAGGCCCTGCGCGAAGCCTTGCAGGCGCTGGTCGACCGCCACGCCGTGCTGCGCACCACGTACGGCGATGGTCCGGACGGGCCGGTGCAGAAGGTGGCGGAGCGGATCGAAGCTCCCTTGCGCTGCGTCGACGCCGCCGGCTGGAGCGCGGAGGAGCTGGAGAGCCGCCTCGCCGAAGAGGCGTACCGGCTGTTCGACATCGAGCGGGGACCGGTGCTGCGGATGACGTTGTTCGAGCGCGGGCCGGGCGAGGACGTGCTCCTCCTGTGCGTCCATCACATCGCCGCCGACCTCTGGTCCTTCGCCGTCCTGGCCCGCGAGCTCGGGACGCTCTACGCGCGCTGCGCTTCCGGGGCGGCGGCGGCGGGAGCGCTGCCCGCCCTCGGCCTGAGTTACGCCGACTACGCCCGCTGGCAGGCGGAGCTGATCGCCGGGCCCGAGGGAGAGCGGCTGTGGGAGCACTGGCGGGAGCGGCTGGCCGGGGCGCCCGCGCTCGAGCTGCCGGCGGACCGGCCGCGGCCGGCGGTCCAGAGCTATCGAGGGGCGGACGGCACATCCCGGCTGGACCCCGAGCTGTCCGCAGCGCTCCGTGCGCTCGCCCGCCGCCACGGCTGCACGCTGTTCATGGTCCTCCTCGCCGGCTTCGAGGCCTGGCTCTCCCGCCTCGGTGGCCAGGACGACTTCCTCGTCGGCTGCCCCACGTCCGGCCGGGCGCCGGGCCGGGTGGGCGAGCGGTTGACCGGTCTGGTCGGCTATTTCGTCAATCCGGTGGCCCTGCGCGCCGACCTGGCGGGCGAGCCGGCGGTCGGGGAGTGGCTGGAGCGCGTCCGGCGCACCGCCCTCGACGCCTTCGAGCACCAGGACCTCCCCCTGGCCCTGCTGGCCGAGCGGCTGCATCCCGAGCGCGACGCCGGCCGGGCGCCCCTCCTCCAGGCGATCTTCGTGCTGCAGAAGTCGCCGTTCCCGGAGATCGAGGCCCTCACCGCCTTCTCCCTCGCCGCGGCGGGAGCCCGCCTCGCCGTCGGCGGGCTGGCCCTCGAGTCGCTCCCGCTCGCCAATCCCACCACCCAGTTCGACCTGGCGCTGTTCGCCGGCGAGGTCGGGACCGGGATCGCGGCCCAGCTCCGGTGGAGCACGGACCTGTTCGACACCGTCACGATCGAGCGCTGGAGGGGCCACTTCGGCAACCTGCTGCGCGGCATGGTCGACGCTCCGGAGCGGGCGGTCGCCGACCTCGACCTCCTGTCCGACGCGGAGCGGTTCCAGCTCGCGGCCTGGAACCGGACCGCCGCCGCCGATCGGGGAGAAGCCCGCGGTCTCTGCCTGCACCAGCTCTTCGAGGCGCAGGTGGAGCGCACGCCCGAGGCCGTCGCGGTCGTCCATGCGACGGAGGACGTGACCTACCGGGAGCTGAGCCGGCGGGCCAACCGCCTGGCGCACACCCTGCGCCGGTGCGGGATCGGGCCGGAGCAGCGGGTCGGGGTTCTGCTCGACCGCTCGCCCGAGATGGTGGTGAGCCTGCTGGCGGTGCTCAAGTCCGGCGGCGCCTATGTGCCGCTCGATCCGGCATATCCCGTGGAGCGGCTGGCGTTCACCGCCGGGGACGCCCGGATCGCGGCCCTGCTGAGCGATGCGCGGCGCGCCGCGGCCCTCCCCCTGCCTGGAGTGCGGACCCTCCGGCTCGACCTGGAGACCGCAGCGATCGAACGGGAGAGTGAGGAGAGCCCGGAGCCGCTCGCCGGTCCGGGCAACCTGGCCTACGTCCTCTACACCTCGGGCTCCACCGGCCGTCCCAAAGGGGTGGCTGTCGAGCACCGCAGCCCGGTGGAGCTGGTGGGCTGGGCGCGCGAGGTCTTCCCTGCCGGGGATCTGGCCGGAGTGCTGGCCGCGACCTCGATCTGCTTCGACCTGTCGGTCTTCGAGCTGTTCCTGCCGCTCGCCTGCGGAGGCACGGTGATCCTGGCCGAGAACGCCCTGGCCCTCCCCGGGCTGGCCGCCGCCGATCGGGTGACGCTGGTCAACACGGTCCCCTCCGCCATGGCCGAGCTGGCCGAGGGAGAGCTGCCGCCGGGGCTGCGCACCGTCTGCCTGGCCGGCGAGCCGCTCCTGGCGGGGCTCGCCGCCCGCATCCATCGCCACGCGCAGGTGCGGCGGGTGCTCAATCTCTACGGGCCGTCGGAGGACACGACCTACTCCACCTGGGACGAGGTCGAGCGGGGCGCGGAGCGGGTGACCATCGGCCGCCCGCTGGACGACACGCGGGCGCATCTGGTCGACCGGCGGCTCCGGCCGGTGCCGGTGGGGATCCCCGGCGAGCTCTGCCTGGCCGGGGCGGGCCTCGCCCGCGGCTACCTGGGACGGCCGGATCTGACGGCGGAGCGGTTCGTGCCCGACCCGTTCGGCGGCGCGGGGGAGCGCCTCTACCGGACCGGAGACCTGGCCCGCCGGTTGCCGGACGGCCGCATCGACTACCTCGGCCGGCTCGACCATCAGGTCAAGATCCGCGGCTTCCGCATCGAGCTGGGGGAGATCGAGACGGCGCTCGCCGCCCATCCGGAGGTGCGGGAGGCGGTGGTCGTGGCGCGGGGCGACCTGCCGGAAGGGCGGGCCCTGGTGGCGTACGTGGCGTTGCGGCAGGAAACCGGTCCCGGCGCGGGGGAGCTGCGGGGCTTCCTGCGCTCCCGCCTCCCGGAGCCCATGGTGCCCGCCCGCTT
>DASPXX010000025.1:0-26785 GCA_035637095.1 Thermoanaerobaculia bacterium | reverse complement strand
CTGGGCCTCCAGCTCATCTCGCGGCTCGCTGCGGCGTTCGGCGTGCAGCTCCCCCTGCAGACCCTCTTCGAGGCGCCCACCGTGGCCGGGCTGGCTCGAGAGGTGGAGGACCTCCGCCAGCGGGGCGAGACGGCGGGCGTTCCGCCCATCGTCCCGGTGCCGCGGGAAGGCGATCTGCCGCTGTCGTTCGCGCAGCAGCGGCTGTGGGTGCTCGATCAGCTCGAACCGGGGAGCGCCGCCTACAACATCCCGTTCGCCGTGCGGCTCCGCGGGGCGATCGAGCCGGGCTTCCTGGTGCGGATCTTCGCCGAGGTGGTGCGCCGCCACGAAGCGTTGCGCACCACGTTCGACGTGCGCTCGGGAGAGCCGGTGCAGGTGATCGCCGCTCCGTATCTCCCGGCTCTCCCGGTGGTCGATCTGGCGGCTCTGCCGGAGGCGCGGCGCGAGGCCCGGGCGCGCGAGATCGTCAGCGAGGAGGCACAGCGGCCGTTCGACCTGCGGAGCGGTCCGCTCTTGCGCCTCGGCCTCGTGCAGCTGGCGGAGGGAGACGCGCTCCTCCTCCTGAACGTCCATCACAGCGTCTCCGACGGCTGGTCCACCGGGGTGCTGCTGCGTGAGATCGGGGCGTTGGGTGAAGCCTTCGCCAGAGGGGACGCCTCGCCGTTGCCGGAGCTGCCGGTGCAGTACGCCGATTTTGCGGTTTGGCAGCGCGGCTGGCTCCAGGGCGCCGTGCTGGAGGAGGAGATCGGCTACTGGAAGCGCCAGCTCGACGGGGCGCCCCGGCTGCTGGAGCTCCCCACGGACCGCCCGCGCCCGGCGGTGCAGACGTTCCGCGGCTCCACCCGCTCGGTCGTTCTCGCGTCGATCCCCGAGCTCATGGCGCTCTGCCACCGGGCGGGAGCGACACCGTTCATGGCGCTCCTGGCAGCCTGGGCGCTCCTCCTGGGGCGCCACGCGGGCCAGGACGACGTGATGGTGGGATCGCCGGTGGCGGGGCGCAACCGGCGGGAGATCGAGGACCTGATCGGGTTCTTCGTCAATACGCTCGTGCTGCGCACCGATCTTTCCGGCAGGCCGACCTTCCGGGATCTGCTGGGGCGGGTGCGCGAGGTGGCCCTCGGGGCTTTCGCCCATCAGGACCTGCCGTTCGAGCGGCTGGTCGAGGAGCTGGTCCACGAACGCGATCTCGCCATCTCTCCGCTCTTCCAGGTGCTGCTCACGCTCCAGAACGTCCCTGCCGGACCGGTCCGCCTCCCCGGCCTCGAGCTGACGCCCGTCATGCCGGAGAGCGAGGTGGCGAAGTTCGACCTCTCGCTCTATCTTTTCGAGAGCGCGGAGAGGATCGAAGGGTTCCTCGAATTCAACACCGACCTGTTCGACGGCGCCACGGCGGAGCGCCTCGCGGAGCGTTTCGTCCGCCTCGTCGCCGGAGCCGTGGCCCACCCCGAGCAGCCGCTGGGCGAGCTGCCGCTCCTCGGGCCGGCCGAGCTGGAGCAGCTCCTCACCGGCTGGAACGACACGGCCGAGCCGTTCCCCGCGGATCTCTGCGTCCACGAGCTGATCGCGGCGCAGGCGGCGCGGACGCCACAGGCTGTGGCGGTGTCCTGCGGCGGCGAGGAGCTCCTCTATGGAGAGCTGGAGGAGCGCGCCGCCCGCTTCGCCCGGCGGCTGGTCCTGCGGGGCGTCGGACCCGAGACCCTGGTCGGCCTCCGCGCCGGGCGCACGCCCGCGCTGTTGGTGGGCCTGCTCGGCGTGCTCAAGGCCGGCGGCGCCTACGTGCCGCTCGACCCGACCCATCCGCGCGAGCGGCTGGACCTCATCCTGGAGGACGCCGGCATCCAGGTCCTGATCACCGATCGGGAGCTCGACGAGGAGACGGAGGATGTCCGCGTGCCGTTGCCGGCCGTGGACCCGGAGAGCCTGGCGTACGTGATCTACACCTCGGGCTCGACCGGCCGCCCCAAGGGCGTCGGAGTTCGCCACCGCGGCGTGGTCAACTACCTGTCGACCATGGCGGAGCGCCCCGGGCTCTCCGCGGACGACGTGGTGATGGCGCTCACGACGCTGTCGTTCGACATCGCGGTGACCGAGCTGCTCCTGCCGCTGACCGTGGGAGCGCGCGTCGAGCTGGTGGACCGGGAGACGGCCGGCGATCCCGCTCTCCTCGCCGCGGTGCTGGAGTCCTCGGGCGCCACGGTGATGCAGGCCACCCCGGCCACCTGGTCGATGCTGGTGGAGGGCGGCTGGCCGGGCCGTCCCGGGCTCAAGGCGCTGTGCGGCGGCGAGGCCCTGCCGCGCGCCCTGGCGGACAGGCTCCTCCCCCGAGTCGGGCAGCTGTGGAACGTTTACGGCCCCACCGAGACCACGGTCTGGTCGGCCCGGCATCTCCTGCGGTCTGGAGAGCGTCAGGTGCCGCTCGGCCTGCCGCTGGGCAACACCACGATCCACCTCGTGGGCCGCTGGGGCGAGCTGGTCCCGCCCGGCGCGGCCGGCGAGCTGCTGATCGGCGGTGCGGGCCTGGCACGCGGCTATCACGGCCGGCCGGACCTGACCGCCGAGCGCTTCGTGCCGGATCCTTTCTGGAATCCGGCGGATCGGACGGATCGGTCGGATCGGTCGGATCGTCTCTACCGCACCGGCGACCTGGCGCGGCGGCTGCCCGACGGGACGCTGGAGTACCTGGGGCGCATCGACTTCCAGGTGAAGGTGCGCGGCTTCCGCATCGAGCTGGGGGAGATCGAGGCGGTCCTCGGCACCCATCCGGACGTGCGGGAGTGCGTGGTGGTGGCCCGGGACGGCCGGCTCGTGGCCTACCTGGTGCCGCGCGGCGAGCAGGCGCTCACCGAGGACCTGCGGGGCCACCTGCGGACGCGCCTGCCCGAGTACATGGTGCCGTCGGCGTTCGTTTCTCTGGAGGCTTTCCCGCTGACCCCGAGCGGCAAGGTGGACCGCAAGGCGCTGCCGGCGCCGGAGAGCACCCGCGGCGAGGAAGGGGTCTACGTCGCGCCGTCCGATCCGGTGGAGGAGCTGCTGGCCGGGATCTGGGCCGAGGTGCTGGGGCTGGAACGGGTGGGGATCCACGACCAGTTCTTCGCGCTCGGCGGACACTCGCTCCTCGCCACCCGCGTGGTCTCGCGCATCCGTGACACCTTCGGCGTCGAGGTCCCGCTGCGGCGCCTGTTCGAGGCGCCGACCGTGGCGGAGCTGGCCCGTTCGGTGCGGGAGAGCCAGGAGGGTGGCCAGGCACAGCCGATCGTCTCCGGCCAGCGGGAAGGGGGGCTGCCGCTGTCTTTCGCCCAGCAGCGGCTGTGGGTGCTCGACCAGCTGGAGCCGGGCAGCGCGGCGTACAACATCCCGCTCGCCGTGCGCCTGAGCGGCGACCTTCCGGAGGGCCTCCTGGAACGCGTCTTCTCCGAGATCGTCCGCCGTCACGAGGCGCTGCGCACCACCTTCGCGGCGCAGGACGGCCGGCCGGTGCAGGTGATCGGCGCCGCGGCCCCGCTCGAGATCCCGGTGACCGACCTGAGACCCCTGCCCGCCGCGGCCCGGGATGCGCGGGCCCGCGAGTTGGCCCGGGAGGAGGCGCAGCGTCCCTTCGATCTCCAGCGCGGGCCGTTGCTTCGCCTCACTCTGGTGCGGCTGGGCGAGCTCGACCAGATCCTGCTGATCACCGTGCACCACGCCGTCTCGGATGCCTGGTCGCTGGGCGTGCTGCTGCGCGAGGTCGCGGTCCTCTACGAAGCTTTCGCGGAGGGCCGGCCTTCGCCGCTGCCCGAGCTCACCGTGCAGTACGCCGACTTCTCGATGTGGCAGCGCGGCTGGTTGCAGGGAGCTGTGCTCGACGAGCAGCTCGGCTTCTGGAAGCGGCAGCTCGCCGGCGCTCCGCCTGTGTTGGAGCTGCCCACGGACCGCCCGCGTCCGGTGGTGCAGACCTTCCGCGGCGCCTCGCGGCACGTGGCCCTCTCGCCGGACCTGTCGCAGGCGGTGGCCGCTCTGTGCCGGCAGCAGGGAGCGACGCCCTTCATGGCCCTGCTGGCCGCCTGGGCGCTCCTCCTGGGCCGCCATGCGGGCCAGGACGATGTGGTGGTGGGCACGCCGGTGGCCGGGCGCAACCACCGCAAGCTCGAGGACCTGATCGGGTTCTTCGTCAACACGCTGGTGCTGCGGGCCGACCTCTCGGGCTCCGCTGGCTTCGCCGGACTGCTGGGACGGGTGCGCGAGGCGGCGCTCGACGCCTTCGCCCACCAGGACGTTCCGTTCGAGCGTCTGGTCGAGGAGCTGGTCACTGAACGGGATCTGGCGATCTCACCGCTGTTCCAGGTCCTGTTCGTACTGCAGAACGCTCCCACCGGGGAGCTCCGGCTGCCCGGTCTCTCTCTGACTCCGGTGGAGACGGAGAGCGAGGTCGCGAAGTTCGACCTCTCGCTCTACCTGACGGAGACCCCAGGGGGGATCGCCGGGTGGCTGGAGCACAACACGGACCTGTTCGACGCCGGTACGGCCGAGCGTCTGGTGGCCCGCTTCGCGGCGCTCCTCGCAGCGGCTGTGGCGGACCCGGAGCAGCCGATCGGCGATCTGACGCTGCTGCTGCCGGTAGAGCGCGAGCAGCTCCTCACCGGCTGGAACGACACGGCCGAGACGTTCCCCGCCGACCTCTGCGTCCACGAGCTGATCGCGGCGCAGGCAGTGCGGACGCCCGAGGCGGTGGCGGTATCCTGCGGCGGCGAGAGGCTCCTCTATCGCGAGCTGGAGGAGCGCGCCGGCCGCCTGGCGCGGCGGCTGGCGCAGCTGGACGTCGGGCCCGAGGTCCTGGTCGGCCTCTGCGCCGAGCGCTCGCCGGCTCTCTTGGTCGGCCTGCTGGGCGTGCTCAAGGCGGGCGGTGCCTACGTACCGCTCGACCCGACCCATCCGCAGGAGCGGCTGGGCACCATCCTGGCCGACGCCGGCGTTCCGGTCCTGGTGACCGAGCGGGCGCTGCTCGAAACCCTGCCGCCGCATGCGGCGCGGGTGGTCCTCCTCGACGAGGAGACCCATGACCTCCGGCTGCCGTTGCAGCCGGCGCATCCCGAGAACCTGGCCTACGTCATCTACACCTCGGGCTCGACCGGGCGGCCCAAGGGGGTCGGGGTGCGCCACCGCGGAGTGGTCAACTACCTGGCGACCATGGCGGCGCGGCCGGGCCTCGCGGCCGGCGACGTGATGATGGCGTTGACCACCCTGTCCTTCGACATCGCGGCCACCGAGCTGCTCCTGCCGCTGACCGTCGGAGCGCGCATCGAGCTGCTGCGCCGCGAGACGACGAGCGACGCGGTGCTCCTCGCTGCGGCGCTTCAGTCCGCGGGCGCGACCGCGATGCAGGCGACTCCGGCCACCTGGACCCTGCTGGTCGAAGGCGGCTGGCAGGGCCGGCCCGGGCTCAAGGCTCTGTGCGGCGGCGAGGCGCTGCCGCGCACCCTGGCGGACCGGCTGCTCTCCAAAGTCGGCGAGCTGTGGAACGTCTACGGCCCCACCGAAACCACGGTCTGGTCGGCTTGCCACCGGGTGGAGCCCGGAGACCGGCAGGTCTCGCTCGGCCTGCCGCTGGGCAACACCACGATCCATCTGCTGGGCCGCTGGGGCGAGCTGGTCCCGCCCGGCGCGGCCGGCGAGCTGCTGATCGGCGGCGCGGGCCTGGCGCGCGGCTACCACGGCCGGCCGGACCTCACGGCCGAGCGCTTCGTGCCCGATCCGTTCGGCGAGCCTGGCGCGCGCCTGTACCGCACGGGCGACCTGGCGCGGCGCTTGCCGGACGGGACGCTGGAGTATCTCGGCCGCATCGACTTCCAGGTGAAGGTGCGCGGCTTCCGCATCGAGCTGGGAGAGATCGAGGCGGTGCTGGCGGGCCATCCGGAGGTACGCGAGTGCGTGGCCGTGGCGCGGCGGGAGGGGGGAGACGTGCGGCTGGTGGCCTATCTGGTGCCCCGGGGAGAGGAAGCGCCGCCTTCCGAGGCGCTGCGCGAGCACCTGCGTCAGAGGCTGCCGGAGTACATGGTGCCGTCCGCTTTCGTCCCCCTCGACGCCTTCCCGCTGACCCCGAGCGGCAAGGTGGACCGCAAGGCCCTGCCGGCGCCGGACCACTCGCGCCGCGACGGCGGCCGGGAGCTCGTCCTGCCGCGGACACGGACCGAGGCGGCGGTCGTGGAGATGTGGAAGGCCGTGCTCACTCTCGGTGCGCTGGGCGTCGAGGACAGCTTCTTCGAGCTGGGCGGGCACTCGCTCCTCGCCACCCAGGTCCTGGCCCGCATTCGCCAGAGCTTCGGCGTCGAGATCCCGCTGGTCGAGCTGTTCCGGCATCCCACGGTGGCCGCTCTCGCCGGGCTGATCGACGCGCAGGTGGCGCCGCCGCCCGGCAGCGAGGAGCTCACCGCCCTGCTCGACGAGCTGGACCTCCTCTCGGACGACGAGGCGCTCCGGGTCGATCCACGCGAGATCCTGGCGCGTCTTGCGCCAACGTCGCCGCGAGCGGAGGAGGCCGCCGCGCCGGCGTCTCCGGTCCCTCTGCCGCGTCCGGGAGAGGGGGAGGCTGCCGTCTTCCCCCTCTCTTTCGCGCAGCAGCGCCTCTGGTTCCTCGACCGGCTCCAGCCGGGCAACCCGGTCTACAACATCCCCATGCCGGTGCGCCTGCACGGCGCGCTGCCGCTCTCCCTGCTGGAGAGGATCTTCGCCGCGGTGGCCACCCGGCACGAGGCGCTGCGCACCACCTTCGCCCCCTTCGCCGACACCGAGGACGGTCCGGTGCAGGTGATCCATCCGCAGCTGCTCCCCCGGATGCGGCTCCTCGACCTGTCCGGCCTGCCGGCGGCGCAGCGGGAGATACAGGCGCTCCGGATCGCGCAGGAGGAGGCCTACCTCCCCTTCGATCTGCAGACCGGACCGCTGCTGCGCCTGAGCGTGGTGCGGCTCTCCGGAGAGGACCACCTGCTGCTGGTGACTCTCCACCACATCGTCTCCGACGGCTGGTCCATGGGCGTGCTGCTGCGCGAGGTGGGGACCCTCTGGGGCGCCTTCTCGCAGGGGAAGCCGTCGCCGCTGCCACCCCTGCCGATCCAGTACGCCGACTTCGCCGTCTGGCAGCGGCGGTGGCTCCACGGCCGTGTCCTGGACGAGCAGCTCGCCTTCTGGAAGAACCGGCTCGCGGGCGCTCCGCTGGTGCTCACGCTGCCCACGGACCGCCCTCGCCCGCCCCTTCAGACCTACCGCGGCGCGTCCACGGCGCGGCTCCTGCCTCTGACCGTCTCGGCGGCGGTCCGGGAGCTCTGCCAGCAGCAGGACGTGACCCCCTTCATGGCGCTCCTCGCCGCCTGGGCGGTCCTGCTGGCGCGCCATAGCGGCCAGGACGACGTGCCGGTCGGCACGCCCGTGGCCGGCCGCCACCGGCGGGAGACCACGGATCTGATCGGGTTCTTCGTCAACACGCTGGTGGTGCGCGTCGAGCTGGCCGGCGCGGCGGATTTCCGCGCCGCCGTGGAGCAGGTGCGCCATGCCTCGCTCGGCGCCTTCATCCACCAGGATCTCCCTTTCGAGCGGATCGTCGAGGAGATCGTGGTCGAGCGCGATCCCTCGCACACGCCGCTGTTCCAGGTCATGTTCGCCCTGCAGCAGAACGCGCAGAACGCGCAGAGCGCGCAGCGCCCGGACGTCCGGACGCCGGCGCTGACCCTCTCGCCGGTGCCGGTGGAGGGCCGGATGGCGAAGTTCGACCTCACGCTGACCGCGGCGGACGGACCGGACGGCTTCTCCGCGACGCTCGAATACAACACCGACCTGTTCGACGGCAGCACGGCGGAGCGCCTCCTGGCACGCTTCGAGGTGCTGCTGGCGGCGGCCGCCGCCGAGCCCGGCCGGCCGCTCAAGGACCTGCCTCTCCTGCCGGAGGCGGAGCGGCACCAGGTGCTCGTGGAGTGGAACGAGCTGCCGCAGATCGCGCCGCAGGAGGCGAGCTTCCCCGAGCGGTTCGCAGCGGTGGCGCGCGCCTTCCCCGAGGAGCCGGCGGTGGTGAGCGCCGGCGGGGAGATCTGGAGCTACCGCCGGCTCGACGAAGCCTCCAACCGGCTGGCCCGGCAGCTGCGCGCTCTCGGCGCCGGCCTGGACGAGGCGGTGGGGATCTGCATGGAGCGCTCGCCGGAGCTGATCCTCGGCGTGGTCGCCGTCCTCAAGGCCGGCGGCATCTACGTGCCGCTCAATCCCGCCCATCCCGACGATCGCCTGCTCTTCCAGATCGAGGACACCGGGGCGAAGGTGGTTCTCGTCCATGCCGGCACCCGCGAGCGGCTTCCGGGCCACCTCCGGCTGGAGGTGGACCCCGCGGCCTGCGCGAATGGGGACGGCAGCCCGCTCACGGTGCGGGTCCCGGCCGAGAGCCTGTGCTACGTCATCTACACCTCGGGATCGACCGGCGTGCCGAAGGGCGTGGGGGTCCCGCACGGAGCGGCGATGCTCCACTCCGCGGTGATCGCGGAGGACGACAAGCTCGGACCCGGCGAGCGCGTGGTGCAGTTCTCCTCGCTCTCCTTCGACGTGTCCTTGGAGCAGATGCTGCCCACCCTGACCTCGGGAGCGGCGGTGGTGCTCCGTGACGAGGACTTGGCGAGCCCGGCGGAGATGCTCTCCGGCTTCGCGCGGCTGGGGATCACCAGCGCCAACCTGCCGACCGCGTACTGGCACCAAGCGGTGCAGAGCTGGTCGGCGGAGGCGAGCCCCGAGCCCTTGCGCCTGCGCGTCCAGTGCGTCGGCGGCGAGGCCATGCTCCCCGAGGCGGCGCGCCGCTGGATGTCTCTGGCCGGGCAGTTGGGGCTCGGCGACGTGCGCCTGATCAACGGCTACGGCCCGACGGAGACGGTGGTCACGGCGACGCGCTACACGGTCCCCGACTCCATTCCACCGGAAGCCTCGTCGGTGCCGATCGGCCGTCTGCTGCCCTTGCGCAGCGGCTATGCGGTCGATCCGGGCGGCGCCCTGCAGCCGGTGGGCGTCTCGGGCGAGCTGTGCCTCGGCGGGATCCTGGCGCGCGGCTACGTGAACCGGCCGGACCTGACCGCCGAGCGGTTCGTGCCCGATCCGTTCAGCGGCTCTCCGGGCTCGCGCCTCTACCGGACGGGCGACCTGGTGCGCTTCCTGCCGGATGGCAACGTCGATTATCTCGGCCGCATCGACCGGCAGGTGAAGATCCGCGGCTTCCGCATCGAGCCGGGCGAGATCGAGGCGGCTCTGGCGGCGCACCCCGGCGTGCGCGACTGCGCCGTCGTGGTGCGGCGCGAGCCTCCCGCGGGGGACCGCTTGGTGGCCTACGTGGTGCCGGGCAGCGCCGGAGCGGGCCTCACCGTCGCCGTCCTGCGGGAGTGGCTCAAGAAGACGCTGCCGGACTACATGGTCCCCGCGGCCATGGTGTTCCTGGACGCCCTGCCCCTCACCCCCAACGGCAAGGTGGATAGAAAGGCTCTGCCGGCGCCCGGACGGACCGCTGTCGAGGGAGAGGAGCCCGTCGCGGTCCGCGACGAGCTGGAGCTGCGGCTGGTCCGGATCTGGGAGGATCTCCTGGACGTGCGGCCGGTGGGCCTGCGCGACAGCTTCTTCGCCTTGGGCGGCCACTCCTTGCTGGCGGTGCGCCTGGTCGGGATGATCGAGCGGCAGCTGAACGTCAAGGTCCCGCTCACCGCCCTGATGACGGCGCCGACCGTCGAGCAGATGGCCCGCCTGGTGCGCGAGGAGGTGAGCCTGCCGCGCTTGTCCGTCGTGCCCATCGAGACCTCCGGGTCCCGGCCGCCGCTGTTCCTGGTCCATCCGGTGGGCGGCAACGTCTTCTGCTACCTGCCGCTGGTCCGCGGCGGCGGCCTCGAAGGGCCGGTGTTCGGTCTCCAGGCGCCGGCTCCGGACGCTCTCCCCGACCCGTGGACGATCGAGACCATGGCGGAGCGCTACATCGCGGCGCTCCGGGAGGTCCAGCCGGAAGGACCCTACCGGCTCGGCGGCTGGTCGCTGGGCGGCGTGGTGGCCTGGGAGATGGCGCGGCAGCTCACCGAGCACGGGAGCGCGGTGGAGCTCCTCGCGATGATCGACCCGGGAACGCCGCAGCAGGTCCCCGAAGCTCCGGACCCGCACCGCGAGCTGGCGCAGTTCCTCTTCGATCTGGGCGGGCTGGCGGGCCTCGATCCGTCCGTCCACCGGGAGCTGCCTGCCGGAGCGACTCTCGACGATCTGCTGGCGCGCAAGGAGGTCCGCGCCCTGCTGCCGCCGGAAGTGGCCGAGGAGCAGATCCACGAGCTGTTCGCCCTGTTCCGCGCCAACGTTCGGGCTCTGGGCGCCTGGACGCCCCGTCCCTACGGCGGCTGTCTGACCCTGCTCCGCGCCGCGGCCTCGGCCGCCGCGCAGCCGGAGGCGGCCGGGGCCTGGAGCGGCTTGGCGCTCGGCGGGGCCGAGGTCCACGTCCTTCCCGGAGACCACTACTCCCTGCTCCGCGCACCGCAGGTGGCGGCGCTGGCGGAGCGGCTCGCCGCCTGCTGCCGCCTGCTCGACGGCGGCCCGGCCAGCCCGCCCGAGCGGCAGGCTGCGCTCTCCCCGGCCAAACGCGATCTGCTCGCCGCCCTTCTGCGCGAGAAACGCGCCGGAGCGGAGGCCATCCTTCCCCGCGGCACCACCGAGCCGGCCCCGCTGTCGTTCGCCCAGGAGAGGATGTGGTTCCTCCACTCGCTCGATCCGCAATCGCCGGCCTACAACGTCCACCTCGGAGTGCGCCTCGACGGAGTGTTGCGCCCTGAGGCCCTCGCCGCCGGCCTGTTCGAGCTGCGGCGGCGCCACCAGGTGCTCGCCACCCGCTATGAGCTGGCGGGCGCGCAGCCGGTGCAGGTGATCGAGACCGAAGCACCCTTGCCGCTCCCCACGATCGACCTCTCCGGCCTGCCGGCGGAGCTGCGGAGCGGGGTCTTCGACCGCTTGCAGTCCGAGGAGGGCGGCCGGCCCTTCGACCTGCGGCGCGGGCCGGTGATGCGCACCGTCCTGGTCCGGCTGGCACCCGAGGAGCACGCGCTGTCCCTGACCATCCACCACGTCGCCACCGACGGCTGGTCGCGGGGCATCATGGTGCAGGACCTCGCCGCCCTCTACGGCGCGTTCGCGGCGGGCAAGCCGGCCCGGCTCCCCGAGCCGCGCCTCCAATATGCCGATTTCGCCGTCTGGCAGCGCCGCCGGCTGCAGGGCCAGGCCCTGGAGGAGCAGCTCGCGTACTGGCGCCGGCAGCTCGAGCCGCCGCTGCCGATCCTGCAGCTGCCCACCGATCGGCCGCGCGAGGCCCGGCAGACCTTCCGCACGGGCGTCGTGGAGCTCGCCATTCCGGCCGGGCTCACGGCGGAGCTGCGCGCTCTCGGCAACTCCCGCGGCGCCACCCTGTTCATGGTCCTCCTCGCCGGTCTGACCGGCATCCTCCAGCGCTCCGGTGGCGACGAACGCATCCTGGTCGGCGCGCCGGTGGCCGGGCGCACCCGGGTCGAGGTCGAAGAGCTGGTCGGCTTCTTCCTGAACAACCTCGTGATCGGGGTCGACCTGGCCGGCGATCCGTCCTTCGCCGGGCTCCTGGACAACGCGGCGCAGAGCGCGTTCGGCGCCTTCGCGCACCAGGAGCTCCCGCTCGAGACCCTGCTCCAGAGGCTGCGGCTCGATCGCAACGCGCGCGGCCCCTTCCAGGTCATGCTGCTCCTGCAGAACCTGCAGCCGCACCCGTCCATCCAGGTGCCGGGGCTGACGCTGAGCCCACTCTCCACCGCCTGGGACGTGGACCTGGGGACGGACATCTTCGAGATCGGCCTCACGGTCGAGGAGCACGGCCCCGCCCTCCATGTTGTGACGGGCTACAACAGCCTGCTCTTCGACGAATCGACGATCCAACGGTTGATCCGCCAGCTGCCGGTTCTGCTGCGCGGCGCGGTGGCGGACCCCGGCACACCGCTGTCCGAGCTGCCCCTGCTTGCGCCCGGGGAGGAGAGCGAGATCCTGGCCTGGAGCCAGACGGTGATCCTGCCCGCGGGATTGCCGGTGGGCGACCTCCTCCCCCCGGAGGCCGGAGCGCCGGAAGCCATGGGGACCTGCGCGTACGTGGTCGACCGCGCCTTCGAGCTGGTGCCGTTGGATGTCCGGGGCGAGCTGCTGCTGGGTGGGTCCGGCCTCCAGCACGGCGATCTCGGGCGGGCGGAGCGCACCGCCGAGCGGTTCGTTCCCGATCCGTTCTCGGGAGACGCCGGAGCGCGGCTCTACCGCACCGGCGACCTCGCGCGCCGCCGGGCGGACGGCAGCCTGGAGCTCGTCGGGCGTATCGACCGGCAGGTCAAGATCCGCGGCGTGCGCATCGAGCCGGAAGAGATCGAAGCCGTGCTGGCCGCCTGTCCAGAGGTCGGCGAATGCGCCGTGGTGGCGCGCGAGGACACCGCGCAGCCGGACGGCCTGCGGCTGGTCGCCTATGTCGTGCCAGCCCCCGGAGCGGCGGCCTCCACCGCCTTCCTGCGCACGTTCCTGGAGAGCCGCCTGCCGGCCTGGATGGTGCCCGCAGCTTTCGTGAGCCTCATCGCCCTGCCGCGCACGGCGGCGGGGACGATCGATCGCCGGGCCTTGCCGGCCCCCGAAGACTCGCGTCCCGAGTCGGTGCGGCCCGACGTGTCGCCGCGCAACGAGGTCGAGGAGGTCATCGCGGAGATCTGGTGCGAGGCCCTGGGCCTCGAGCGGCTGAGCGTCTTCGACGGCTTCTTCGAGCTGGGAGGGCACTCGCTGCTGCTCCTCCAGGTGATGCAGCGACTGCGCGATGCGTTCGACGTGGAGATCCCGCTGCGCAGCATCTACGAGGAAAGGACGGTCGCGGCCCTGGCGATCAAAGTGGAGGAGCTCGCCCTCCAGGAGATCGCCGAGGAGTCCTAGCACGGCGATCGGTATAATCCACCGCAGACGTTAGCTGGTCAGGTTGTGACGTGACCTCGGGGGGGCTTCGCGCCGCCCCTCGGGGGTCGCCTGCGCGGGAACGGACGCGACGCAAGGCTCCCGAGTGGCCTGTGTCAGACGACATAGCCACATCGCCAAATGTCACGTTTGATTTTGCGAAGCGCACCTGAATTGATGTCAGCACCGTGCGAGGAGGTGTCCGCTTGAGGCTCGACGAGATTCTTGAGGAAGCAGCCAACCGCCAAGCGGACAGTCCTTTTCTCCTGGCCGGAGGTGAGCCGGTCACCTACGGCGAAGCGCTGGCGCGGAGCAACGGTCTCTGCTGGCTGCTGTCGGAGCTCGGCGTGCGCCACGGCAGCCGGGTCGCGGTCATCCTTCCGAACAGTCCCGAGATGGTCTACACCTGGTTCGCGCTGGCCCGGCTGGGCGCGGTGATGGTCCCGATCAATCCGGCGCTGGTCCAGCCGGAGGTGGAGCCTGTCCTGCGCAACCTGGGTGTGATGGGCCTCATCGCCGATGCGAAAACAGTCGCCTTGTACAGCCAGTGCCTGGACCTGCGGGTCCGACTCGTGGCGGGGGCGGGCGAGGTCGAGGTCGAGGACGCCGTCCGGTTCGCTGCGCCCCCGCGGCCGTCTGCGCCTTCGCTGCCCTGGAAGGTCTCTCCCGAAGACGTCGTGACCATCCTGCAGTCGTCCGGCACGACCGGCCAGCCGAAGTGCGCCGCGCTCTCCCACCTGAGCTACGTGCTGCCGGCGCGCGAGTTCGTGCGCTGGATGGAGGCGGTGCCGGGCGACCGTTTCCTCGGCTGTCTGCCGCTGTTCCACATGGCGGGGCAGGCCTTCGCCGCGAGCGCCGTGGCCGCGGGCGCATCGCTGGCGCTGGTCGGCCGCTTCAGCGCCCATCACTTCTGGGAACAGGTGCGTGCCCAAGGCATCACGGTGGTCCGGCACCTCGGCGAGATGCTGGCTCTTCTGTGCCGCCAGCCGGAGCAGCCGGACGACCTCCTCCATCCCTTGCGCGCCGTCTACGGCGGCGGCGCACGGCCGGACGTGATCGAGGAGTTCGAACGGCGCTTCGGAGTCCCGGTGGTAGAGGGCTACGGCCTCACCGAGACCAACACGGTTCTGCGCAACGAGCTGAGCGAGCGGCGGCGTGGCTCGATCGGCCGTCCTCTCGCCTATGCCGAGGTCCGGGTGGCCGACGAGCAGGGCGTCGCGCTGCCGCCCCGGCAGATCGGCGAGATCCAGGTGTGGCGCGATCCGGTGATGATGCCCGGCTATGTCGGGCCGGCCGAGCTGAACGCCGCCGCCTCCGTCGCCGGCTGGTTCCGGACCGGTGACCTCGGCTACCACGACGAGGAAGGCTACTTCTATTTCGCCGGCCGCCAGAAAGACCTCATTCGGCGCAGGGGGGAGAACATCTACCCGGGCTCGATCGAAAAGGTGCTCGACCGCCATCCGGCGGTAGATGCCTCGGCAGTGGTGGGGGTGCCGGACGACCTCGGCGGCGAAGAGGTGAAGGCCTACCTGGTCTGCCGTCCGGGAACCGATCTTGCCGCAGAGGAGCTCGTGGCCTGGTGCCGCCCCTGGCTGGCCGATTTCGAGATCCCGCGCTACTTCGAGATCTGCGCCGAGCTGCCGCGCACCGCGACCAACAAGATCAACAAGAGCCAGCTGCGCCTGGCCGGAACCGCCGGCGGCCCGTGCTACGACCGCAAGAGCGAAGCCGACGAGCCGCCCGCCCCCTACCCCCTCGCCTACGACGACAGCAGCGGCGCCCAGCCGGTCGTGTAGCTCTCACCCCCCGGGGACCCTCACCCCCAGCCCCTCTCCCGCGAGCGGGAGAGGGGTGCAGGTTACTCAAAACACAGCAACCGTCCGGATTTCTCCGCACCCTCTAACCCACACCCCTCTCCCACTTATGGGAGAGGGGCCGGGGGTGAGGGCCTCAACGTATCGAGCCAGTCTGTGTAACCAGCGTTGCTCATTGATGGCAACGCGTGTTACTCTTCCCTCATGGAAGCCACCGCACCCGCCCTCGTCCGGTTCCGCTCCTTCCTGGGGCTGGAGCGGAACATCGTCGCCATGCTCCTCACCTTCCTGGTCCTCGGGATGGGCGAGGAGCTGTGGGTGCGTTTCATCCCCAAGTACCTGGAGCTGCTCGGGGCCGGCATCGCGGTCGTCGCCGTCTACGGCACCCTGCGCGACCTGCTGGACGCCGTCTATCCCTACCCCGGCGGCTGGCTCACCGACCGCCTGGGCCGCCGCCCGGCGCTGATCCTGTTCGCTCTGCTCGCCATCGCCGGCTATGCGATCTTCCTGCTCGCGCCGAGCTGGCCCTGGGTGCTCGCCGGCACCGTCCTGGTCATGGCCTGGAGCAGCCTGACGCTGCCCGCCATCTTCGCCGTCATCGGCGACAGCCTCCCTCCCTCCCGCCGCGCCACGGGATTCGGCGTGCAGGCGGTCCTCAAGCGGGTGCCGATCATCCTGGCGCCCCCTCTCGGCGGCTGGCTGATCGTCTCGCTGGGGCTCCCCGGCGGCGTCCGGACGGGGCTCGCTGCGACCATCGTCCTGGCTCTCGCCGGCATCGTCATCCTGCGGCGCTCCTACGTCGAGGATGCACGGCCGGCGCAGGACGCGGGGAGCATCCGCGATCTCTGGCGGGGGATGGACGCCGGCCTCAAACGGCTGCTCCTGGCGGACTGTCTGGCCCGCTGGGCGGAGGGGATCCCCAAGGTCTTCCTGATCTTCTATGTGATCGACGTGCTCGGCGGCACCGCCGCCCGGTTCGGCTGGCTGACCAGCGTCCAGATGATCGCCGCCACCGTGGTCTACATCCCGCTCGCCAAGATGTCCGACCGGATGAACCGCAAGCCGTTCGTGCTGCTGACCTTCGGGTTTTTCTCGCTGTTCCCCCTGGCGGTGGTCACGGCGTCCGGCACCGCCTGGCTCGCCGCGGCGTTCGTGATCGGCGGCCTGCGCGAGACCGGGGAGCCGGCCCGCAAGGCCCTGATCGTCGATCTCGCCTCGGCCGGCGCGCGCGGCCGTGCGGTGGGGCTCTATTACCTGCTCCGCGGCCTCGCCGTCTTCCCCGCTTCGCTGGTGGGAGGCTGGCTGTGGACCCTCGACCGCCGCCTGCCCTTCTATGTGGCCTTCGCCGTCGGCGTCGTCGGCTGCCTGGTGCACGCGCGCTGGGGACCGGCCGATGGACCACAATCCGCATTTTCCGATACAGAGAGGAGCCGTCCATGAAATGGATCACCCGCGAGCGCGTCAAGGTCGACCGTGTAGCCTGCCCCTGGCTCATCCGCAAGTTCGTGGACCCGGAGGCGGAGCTCCTGTTCGTTCCGAGAGATCAGGTCCAGGAAATCGCCGAGCGGGAAGGGGCGACCCTCTTTGACGTCGAGGGCGTGGAGCTGGGGCATCACGGCGGCGAGTGCTCGTTCGAGGCCATCCTCCATCGCTACGGGTTGAACGACCCGGCGCTCATCCTCCTCGGCAAGATCGTCAACGGCGCGGACACCGACAACTCGCTCTGGCACCAGCCGGAAGGGCCGGGCCTCTCCGCCATCGCCGAGGGCTTCCGCCATCTCGGCTTCAAGGACGACCACGAGATCAACCGCGCCGAGTGGATCGTCTACGATGCCCTCTACGCTTATTGCCAGGAGATGGTCAGGAGCGGCAGGCCGGAGGGGCAGTTCAAGAGCAGTCAGGGGATAGGCAGGGTAGGGTGACTGGGTAACGCCTCGCTGGCAGTTTCCCGGGAGATGGTGTATTCTTATCTTGAAACGGTGTGGAGGCTCAGATGCTCACCATCGAGACAGTTGCCGAGATCAAAGAGGACGGGACCCTGACAGCTCACGCTCCCGCGTCGGCTCCCCGAGGAAAAAGACACGTGGTCATCGTCATCGAAGACGGAGAGGCCGGAGCACAGGTCTTTGCAAAACGGCGGAAGCTGCCCGATCTCGCGGAATTTCGCGCTAGCCAGGGAGGTACGCCGTACCCCGGCAACTCGGTGGTCGATCTTCGTGAAGAAGAGCGGTCGTGATCTATTTCGACACCTCGGTGTTGACGGCCTACTACACGACAGAAGAGCGGAGCCGCGACGCGGCCTGCGCACCCTCGATGCACTGCATCTCGTGATCGCCTCCGAGTTGGAAGTTACCATCGCCACGTTCGACGGCAGGCTCCACGAAGCGGCGAGCGTCCTCGGACGTCCAGTCTTGCCCTGAGCCCGGCGTGCGCTGGATCGGCCTCACCTACTCGCTCCCCTCCGGCTCCTCGTCGAGCCCGCGGGTCGCCATCTGGCGCCGGCTGCGCCAGCTCGGGGCCGCTTCGCCGACCGGCTCGGTGTATCTGTTGCCGTGGGGAGAGGAGAACCGCGAAGCGTTCGAATGGCTGTCGCAGGAGATCGAGGCCGCGGGTGGGCAGGCGCTGGTGTTGCCGATCGATCGCCTGGATGGAAGCGCCGAGGAGCGTCTCATCGAGCTCTTCCGCAGCGCCCGCGCCGAGGAGTACCGCAAGATCATGGCCGAGGCGGACGAGGCGGCGCAGGCCGGCCGTGCCGGTGCCGGGCGGGAGGACCGCTCGGAGCTGCGCGACCGGCTGGAGAAGCTCCGTCGCCACTTCGCCGAGGTGGCCCGCATCGACTTCTTCCAGGCTCCGGAGGGCGCGGAAGCCGCCGCTGCGCTCGCCCGGCTGGAAACGGGCCTGGGCCATGGCGAGAGCCCGGCGCGCGAGATCCCTCCGGCCGACCTGGCCCGCTACCGGGGCCGGCGCTGGGTGACCCGGCCGCGGCCGCACGTGGACCGCCTGGCCTCCGCCTGGCTGATCCGCCGGTTCGTCGATCCCGAAGCCGGGATCCGCTACAGCGAGACGCCGGAGCCGGGTGAGGTCTCCTTCGACATGCGCGACGCCGAGTTCGGGCACCAGGGAAATCTCTGCACCTTCGAGACCCTGATCGCCTCCTTCGGCCTGGCAGGAGACCCGGCGCTCCCGGCTCTCGCCGAGATCGTGCACGAGATCGACCTGCGCGACGGCCTCTCCGCCCGTCCCGAGATCCCCGGTATCGACGGCCTGCTGCGTGGCTGGGGGAGCGCCGGCTGGTCCGACAGCGAGCTCGAGCGCCACGGCACGGCTCTCTTCGAGGGCCTCTATCTGGCATTGCGCCAGGCGCCTTCCAGCGGACCGAAAGATTCCGCCGCCGATCGCCGGCGCGGCGGCACGCGTCGTTCGACCAGGGGACGCGGGGCTCCGGAGAAAGAGCCCGAATAATTCCGCTCCCGCGGAGCCCCTGTCCCACTCTGACCCTCTCCCGCACCAAGGCTTATAGAACCTATGCGAAGGAGAACAGATGAAAGCAAAGATCAGCAGGTTGTTGGGGAATCGAGGCACCTTGCTGGTGACGGTGCTCCTCGTCTTCGGTAGCATGGTGGGTCTGCTCACGCCCGTTGACGTCGCCCAGTCCGCGACCTGCGCCTTCCGTCCCTGGTTGCGGAGCTACTATAGCGACGCTTCGCACACCACCCTCGTCGGCCAGCGCGGCCTCGACTGCAGTTGCAACGATGTCTCCTGGGGGGACATGTCGGATTACATGGTGGTCACGGTCCAGTGCTGCTTCCAAAACTTGTGCTAGAAGCGTAGGCGCTACAGACCGACCGCCCTGCCGAGCCCGACGAGCTTCGCGCGACGGTTGATCTCCTGGTCCGCCGCGGTCAGCGCGAGGCTCCGCGGCAGCGGCACGCGGTCGACGCCGAAGACGCGGCGGCGCAGGGGGAGATAGTCGGCGGCGCGGTCGCGGCGGACGCGGCCGATGCCGCCCGACATGGGGTGGACGCGCCGCGCGATCCCGATTCGTGCCTGGACGCTGGCGCCCGCCATCGCCAGGAGGCCTGCGGCCGTCCGGAAATCCCAGCGCGCCGACGCATAGGAGGCGAGCCGCGGAAGGACGTTGCGCGCCGAGAAGAAATCGCGGTAGCAATGGAAGAGAAGGTCGGTGAGGCGCTCCGGTGCGAGGAGCGGATGGCGCCAGGTGACCGTGGTGCCGTCGAAACGGTCGAGATTTTCGTCGGTGATCAGGCCCTCTTCGAGGAAATCGTCATATTGCTCCGTGCCCGGGATGGGCGTCAGGACATAGAACGACGCCATGTCGGGAGCCAGTGCGCGGAGGGTCTCGGTGTGCTCGCGGATTCCCTCCTCGGTGTCGCTGGGAAAGCCGAGGATGTTCGAAAAGTGACTGGTGATCCCGTGCGCGCGGCAGATCTCGACGATCCTCCCGTACTGCTCGGGATGGTTCTGCAGCTTGTGCGCATCGCGCAACGCCTCGCGGCGGAACGATTCGACGCCCACGAACATCTGAAAGCAGCCGGCGCGCGCCAGCTGTGCCACGAGCTCCTCCTGGCGGAAGACCTGGGCGTCGCACTGGACGAAAAACGGGAGGCGGATCTTCTCTTCGATCATTGCCGCCAGAAGCTCGCCGACCTCCGGATATTTATTGAAGTTGTCCGAGGTGAACATCACCATCCGGACTCCTCCCGCGGCAGCGGCCTTGAGGCTCGCGATCGTCGTGGCGACCGGCTGGCTGCGCACCTGGCGTCCGGCGATCTTGATCACCGAGCAGAAGTTGCAGGTGTAGGGGCAGCCGCGGGCCGGGTAGACGCCGAGCATGCGCACGGCATAGCGGCGGAGGTCGCGCCGGGACGGCGGCACGAGAGGAGGAGGATCGAGGCGTTCCCCCCAGCGCCCGTCCTCGCCATAGGTGGGCAGGAGCTCCCCCTGGATGGCGTGCCGGAGGATGCCCTGCCAGATCACCTCGGCCTCGGCGAGCGCGAAGCTGACGCCCCGGCCCTGGAGGGCGGCGGTGTCGCAGGTCATCGCGTGCGGCCCGCCGACGACGACGTTCTCGACCCCGCGGCTCTGTGCCAGCGCGGCGAGGTCCAGAGCGCGATGAAACTGATGGCTCTGCACTCCGACCAGAGCGAGGAGCGTCCGTCTCCCTGCGCTCGGCGCGAGGAGCGAGAGGTAGTCGAGATCGGTATGGACGTACTCGTCGATCGCGATCGCCTCGCAGGGCGTGCCGTCGACCTCGGCCGGGGTGAGGCTCTTCAGGAACGAGACCGTGCTGTTCGGCATGAAGCCCCAGCGGAAGCGCTCGACATAGCCGTCGGCCGCGTACTTGCTGGGTTTGAGTAGGACGATACGGAGTGGGACCTGCCGGCTCATGGCACCTCCTGCGAAGCCACGCCTCCTGCTACCCCCCGTCACCGCCGCCATTCTCGCACGCTTTGGGCGGAGGCGCCTCCTCTCCCGGGGGACGGGGGGGCGATAGAAGCTCACGCCCCGCTCGCGGACCTCTTGCGCAGCTCGGTGAGCTTGCGCTCTTGCGGCTCGGTCAGCAGGTTCTTCAGGCGGACGAGCAGAGAGAGCTGGGTCCGCTTGACCTCGCGCTCCAGGCCTTCCATGAGGTGCATCCTCGTCCCGTAAAGCAGGCTGAGGAAAAGGCGGTCTTCCCCGGTCAGACGAGAGAGGACTTCCCGGACCTCTGGCTGTGTCAGCACGACGGGCAGCCGGCGACGACGCTTTGCAGGAGACCCTTATGACATCGTCTGCCCCTCGTCCTGCTCGCCATTTTCTCTCTGGCATCCGCCGTGCGGGCTCAGGCTCCCGCGCTGGACCCGATCGCCGAGAACCTCTTCCCGCCCGAGCTCATCATGCGGTACGCGAGCGACATCGCCCTCGACCCGCAGCAGCGCACCGCGGTCAAGGAAGCGGTGCAGAAGGCGCAGTCCAAGTTCCTCGACTCGCAGTGGCAGCTCCAGGAAGAGGTCGCCGGGAGTCCCCAAGAACGCGACCGTAGCCGCCTGCGAGGAGATGTGTCGCGAATGAGTGGCGCAGGGTCTCGGACTTACGTCCCTTCTGTCGTGTTAGGGGGAGATAGGGATCTCTCCCGAGCCGCCGGATGGCGGCGCCCCTCTCCTGGGGTACGGAGGGCTGGGAAATGGCGGGAATCAGGCGTTCTCAGATCGAGGCGCGTTACCTCCTGGGCCGTCTACCGGACCGGTATTGCATCCTGCCGAGCCTACTGGTCACGGTCGACGCTTCATTCGCTATAATATCTTCCATGACCATCACAGGTAAGGCCAGTTCTCTTTCGCGGGATGTGGTAGAGCTGGTCACGGTCGCCCTTTCTCAGGAGCGCCGCTCCGGCTTGGCCGAGATCCTTCGCGCGGTGGCTGAAGCGGTAGGCGCCATGGGGTGTATCCTCTGGCAGGAGACACCGGCAGCCAACCAGCTTTTCGTCCTCGCCGACTGGTGGCTGGGAAGCGTAAGGAGCTACCGCCACAATCTCTCCCTGGAAAATTCCGCCACCGGTCAGGCGATCTTGCACCAGACGGTCGTCGTTGTAAATGACGTCAACACCGACTCCAGAGTCGACCGGCATGATGGGTTTGTTGAACGGGCCGGAATTTTCTGTTTTTGCTCGATTCCTCTCAAGATTGCAGGAAAACGGGGAGCCCTTGCCCTGTACCGCACGGTTCCCCAGCCTTTCGAAGAGCAGGACCTGAGCAGGCTCTCTGAGCTCGCCTCCCTTCTTCCCAGCCTTTATCAGACCATCGTTGATCGGATGAGTTACCAGTTAGTGGGGGCTATAAGCAAGATTTTACAGAGAGCAGACAGGTCAGCCCCCAGCAACCGCGCTCGGCTTCGTACGTTTCGGACTACCGCCCAAGCACTGTGCGATTGCCTCGCCGGGGCCTTCGATGCGCTGGAGGTGTCCCTTTTTATCGAGGACTCCCTGCTTGAGCCGGGTGTTTTTCGCCTCGCGGCGACCACATGGCCGGAACGAAAGAAATTCGCTAAGTTGACTTACGCTGCAAATGCTGACGAAGGGCTCACCGGGTGGATTCTGGAGAACCACAAACCGCTGAGAATATTTGACCTTGCCCATTTTGAGCGCGAGCGACACCTGTTGCGTTCCCACTATCCTAGACTGATATGGAAGGACTCGCTCCGCATCGAAAGCTCAGTGCGCCGCATTCTCGGAGTTCCTCCGGACAAGGGCCTCCAACCACTCTCGTTCATGGGAGCGCCGGTGTTGAGCGGAGGAAAGGTCGTCGGTGTGATCCGTTGCTGCACTGCGACGCAAAGTCCTTTCTTCTATGGCGAGCAAGAGGTCCAGCTCCTCGAATTAGTCGCTGACCAGATTGGTCAAATCTGGAGCAGATGGCTCCAGCAAAGGGAAATCGAGGAAGAGATCAGGACCTGGGAACGCCTCGCCGATAGTATGCGTGAGCTCAACCACTTCGTTGAGCAGCAAGCGGGAATCAAGGCTCCTAACGAGACGCTTGTTTTTCACAAAGCCCTTGAAATAACCAATCAAGTCATTCCCGGAGCAGAAATTTCAGATGTCCGCCTCCTCAATGAACAGGCCAATGAGCTGTACTTCGAAGCCACGTGCGGACATGCTTGGCAGGAGGGAACTCCTGCGGAGATCGCTTCCCGTCGCGGCCGCAGGTTCCCCGTCACAGGTTATCCGCCTAATTCTGCTGGTGCCTATGTCGTTCAGACAGGGCAGCTTTACCTCAATCCCGATACATCAAGCCCAAAGTACCACTATTCAAAGACTTTTCAATCCACCCGCCGTATCATCGTCGCCCCTATCAGCGTCGCTGGCAAGCTTTTCGGCGTCCTTGACATCCGAGGTACGGGGAATCGTGAGTTCCCGCGATATGCAACCAAGATTGCTGAGATCCTCTCCCAGCAACTGGGCCTCTACCATTATCTCCTCAAGACATTCGCCGAGCTGGAGAGCTTCCGACGGAACCAAGCGCAAACCTTTGAAGACTTCACGCATCAGCTCAGGTCTCCGATTCTGCAGGTTCATGCGCGCTCTCAAGCATGTCTCCGGCTCGCACTCCCAGAGACTTCAGCCTCCGAGAATCTGAGAACCCAGCTACGTGCGGTCCGTGGATTAACGGCAAAGGCAAAGACGGTAAGCCAGTCCTTGAGCCTCTTTGCTGATCTTGCGGCCGGAAAGCCGCTCCGGCCCACATTGATGAGATTATCCGCTGATTTTGTAAAAACGGTGATCGAGGCCGCCGACGATCATCAATGCACTCTTGATCCAGATCGTCAGCTTCACTTCCAAGTCGATCGGGAAGGGTTTGAAACTCTGAAGACCGTTGACGTAGCGGCCGATACCAGCCTTCTCCTGCAGGTCGTCAATAATCTTCTCGATAACGCAGCGAAGTATAGCTTTTCGAAGACTGTTGTTAAGGTTTATGCCGGCATTACAGCCTCAGGCCGATTTCATATCACAGTGATGAACAATGGTCTTGCCCTCAGGAAGGAGGAGATCCGGAGGTGTCTCGAGCGAGGCTGGAGAGGCCAGGGAGCGAAAGAAGTTACAGGAGAGGGTTCCGGCATTGGTTTGTGGATTGTAGACTACATTATGAAGGCTCATCAAGGCGAGATCTTAATTATACCTACGACGGCGGAGCGATGGACAGAGGCGAAGCTCCTCTTTCCGGCAGTCTACGTGAAGTGACAAGGAGGTAATTATGCGTGTTCTGATCGTCGAGGATGACTACTTGCAGGCCGACTGGCTGGGGGAGATTCTTCGAGAACAACTCGAAGGCGTGGAGATTGAGCACATCCGAAGTGAGCAGAAATTTTATGATTGGCTTGAGAGCTCAAAGGGCAGCCCGCCTGACTTGATCATACTCGATGTGATGCTGCGCTGGACCGATCCTGGATCGGGTATCTCCGCACCAGAGGAGGTACGCACGGGTGGCTACTATCGGGCCGGCCTTCGCTGCGAGAAGCTCCTCCGTCAGCTAGAAGAATCACGATCAACCCCGGTAATCCTTTATACGGTGTTGGAGGCTTTAGATCTAGGCGATGATATCGATAAAATATCCGCCAAATCAGCATACCTAGGAAAGAGCTCTGACCCCAGCCCGCTTGTCGAAATTGCCCGAAGATTGTTGCGGCGGTGAAAAAAGATTCGTCCGGCTCTCTGGACTCCTCCGGATATTCTCATCGACCGCCCGCTTTCTTACTGAACGAAGCTTCTCCCGCGCGTGGGCTAACTCTCTTATCTCTAGCTCGCCTAGATAGTCGAATACAGCGCCACGGAGTCCTCGTTCACTGTGGCAGGGGAACGAATTTCGGCGCTCCTCGACCTTCTCCGCCATTGTGTAGAGCCATGCAGGAATCTCTTCTGACGCAGACAACTGCACGACTCGACCTTCGGCGCGATACTTCTGTCTTGAAGCTCCCTCGAAATAATCGGCTAGCGGCTGCCACAGTAGGATCGTCCGAGTTTTGCCTGCACCTTTGCGAACAAAGAAAAGGCGCGGCAGACACTCAACCGCCCAGCCTGGGAAGTGGTGTTTGTCCGCAAGTGCCAAAAGGTCGTAATCCCAAGTCGCTCGATCCGGGTAGGTCTCCTTCACCCGCTGGATCAGCCCGCGAAGCTGAGGGCGGCGTTCGGGGTTGTCTTCCAGGTGAGCAGCCATTTCCCGGAGAGCTTTTCCAATAGCGTCCATGTATGGTTCGCCCCGTTTCGTCGACGATTCCGGCATCCACAGGAGGCCTTCGAAGCCATCGAGGTCGATCCCTTCGAGAAGCTGAGTCGGCCTTCCGTGGAGCATGGCACACCATTCATTCGACAACCGGGCGTCGATCTGGTTGCTGGTCAGCGCCGTACTCAAAGCATAGCGAAGGCCCAGCCCCTCCCACTCGCCTTGCAGAGCCCTGCGGTTCCACAGAGCCAGAAGCGGTTCCGCCAACTCGTCAGGATGGGCGAGGCCCGCACAGAGCATCAGCAGATTATAGAGGAGACGCTCTGGAGGGTCCCCGATCGGCTGTGCATCCGGCTGTCGGCTGAGGAGGGCCCAGGCGCGCCGCGCGAGCTCAGACTCCAGGGTGTAGCGCTCGCCTCCCTCAGGCAAGGCATTCAGGAGACCGATGTAAGGCTCTTCTTCTTGGGTGATGCCGAGGATCCCATGCCCCTCGAGGGAGTCGATCAGCTCCTCGACAGTCCAATCCTCGCGCTGGAGCCAAGCTGTGAGCTGCTCCTCTTCCCAGAGCTGGGCCTCTTCTTCCGCCTCCATTACGTCCAGCTCCTTGTTTGTCATGCGATGTGCTCCTGCATAGTTCACACCATAGTGTACCGCAGTCGCAGCTCCGGGACATCGAGCGCGCTGAAGATCTGTCAAATGCAGCGGCTCATCCATGTGGAGACGCCTGGTCCATAGACTGCCTGGAGCAGAGCGAGGTGGTTTCCTCGCCTTTGGACCAGCCAGCCGTGCCTTGGCTTTTCCGTTCGGCCGAGAAGGAAGCCGGCATTCGCCCAGTGCCGAAAGGGATGGTGTATCTGCTGGTGTACGAATTCCGGGAGCAATGTGGCGGCCGGCGGAGTCAACCGGAGATCCACGGGGTGCCCGCCCTCCTGGAGGGCAACCCCCGGGGGAGACGGGAAATGGTATTCGTTGAACCCGGCGTCCAAGGTGGTGGGCCGGACGAGCCCACCTGTTTCGCGAACCGTGTATCTCAAGGTAATCAGCCAACGGGCGCAACGCCGCCGGTTGGCCAAGCCAAGCCCTGCGGCCCAACGCTCAGGCCCCTCTGCCGCCAGAGCCTCGAAACGAGACCAAAACGTAGCCCAGGTAGGTTGGTAGGCGCCCTGCGGCCTCAGGCGGCTGAGCTCGACGGCCTCCAAGGCTGCGGCAACGAAATCCCGTTGCTGCAGCTTGTTGGCTCCCAGAAGCTTCGAGTCGAGCCAGGCAAGTACTTCCACCTCGGGAGGCCTGCTGCGTAAGGGCGAGCGGCCGGTCCCCCGTGGGAAGTCACTGAAGGGTCTCAGCTTCTTGTGGCGGGCCACGAGGAAGACCGGGGTGAGGCCGTTGAGATCGAGCACCCGCGCCAGCCAGAGATCCGGGTTGAGAGGGTTTGGCAGACGGGTGCGGGCTGCAGTCGGAAGTCTCCCGCGGGAGGCAAAGTGTCCCCCAAGGTCTGGAAACCGATTGGCACCATTGGATCCGCGGTGCAGGAATGCCGGCTTCCTCCTCCGTTGGACCTCCTTCAGGAGGTATCGGCTGATGGCGGCTTCGAGCCGCTTTTCAGGCGGTCCGATCTCAGCAGAAAAATACCGCAAGAGGACGGCTTCCCTCTCACGGGAGACTCGGTGATCGCAGCAGATATTACAACTCATAGCCCAGTAACGATCCAGCGGCGTCCTTGACATCCAGGTGTCCAGAGGATCGTCGAGCGGGTGTCCGCCGCCGTTGCTTCTGTCGAACACGCGATCCACCATTCCAGATCCTCATCCGGGTCGTGAGCCCACTAACGAGCGCTACCAAGTATGGGATGACCATATCAAGAACGAGCCCGGAGGAGTAGTACTACTGTATCATGTCGCTGAAACCGGCTCTGCAACCAGCGGGATCGACGATACCGCCCGATGATCAGTACCGGAAATCCAGTATAACGAGGCTTAGGGAAGTCTTGTTGCAGCTCTATGACACAGTAGTAGTAGCCCGCACAGGCTTCAAGGGTTTTCCGCGATGCTTCGATCTGCTGGGCGGTTCGACTGATCGCGGCCAGGTTCAGAGCACGTGAGCCCTTGGCCAGCCTTCTCACGCCCCTCGCATCGAGAGTTGTCTCGGACAGTGTCTCCCTGCGCTCGGCGCGAGGAGCGAGAGGTAGTCGAGATCGGTGTGGACGTACTCGTCGATCGCGATCGCCTCGCAGGGCGTGCCGTCGACCTCGGCCGGGGTGAGGCTCTTCAGGAACGAGACCGTGCTGTTCGGCATGAAGCCCCAGCG
>DASPXX010000024.1:0-8028 GCA_035637095.1 Thermoanaerobaculia bacterium | reverse complement strand
TACGTGCTGTGCGGCGCTCTGGCGGTCTGGATCCACCTCGGGGCGGCGCCGTTCGTGGTGACGCCGTTCCTCTTTGCTGCCGGCGATCTGGTCACCCGGAGGGGAGAACGCTGGGGAAGGGTGCGCGATCTGGCCGTGGTCGGTACGGCGCTCGCGCTGGCCTGCGCAGCCTTTCTTCTGCCCGCACGCGACTCTCTCGAACGACTTGTGGCCAAGAAGAGCGTGGAGCAGAGCGTTCCGCTCAGCTCGGTCTGGGACCTCCTTCGCCTCCAGGCAGGAACGCCCTCGTACACGGTGACGATCCTCTTCTGGATCGGCGCGCTCGCCGGGCTCGTCCTCCTCCTGCGCGACCGGCCGCGCCTCGGGGTCTTCACCCTGACGGTCTCCGCCGGCCATCTGCTGGGCCTGCTGATCCTCTCCCCGCTCGGCTTGGGACACCCGCTCGTCCTCAATCGCTATCTGCTGCCGGTCCTCCCCTTCGTCCTGCTCTGGGAGGCCTATGGGCTCGGGCGGCTGTGGACACGCAAGGCCGGCGGCTGCACCGGATTCGTGGCGCAGCGTTACGCCACGCGGTTGTTCCTCCTGCTCCTCTTCTGGACCGGCCCTTTCCTCGCTCCGGGCTACCGCGCCGGCTCATTCATGCACCACAACGACTTCGTGGACTTCGTCCATCCGCGGGCCACGCTGCCCGACAACTTCGTGCCGGCGGTCTATCGCGATCTGCCGCGCGGCCCGGTGCTCGAAGCTCCCTGGCCGACGGTCTGGGATCATGGGAAGGTCTTCTACATCTATCAGAGGATCCACCGCCAGCCGGTGATGGTCTCGGCGGCGTTCGACCTGCCGCGGCAGCCGGGAATCGATTTCCGGAACGAGGTGCCCCCCGAGCCGGCCGCGATCCTGGCGAGCCCGGCACGCACCCTGGTCGTCCATCTGCGCCTGCCTTGGGAAGAGGACCGGGTCCAGGCGCCCGGAGGGCCGCCGTCACGGCCGATGCGTCCGAAGCTCCGCCAAGCCTACCGCCGCGCCGGCGAGCACCTGGCGGCGCAGCTCGTCACCGCATGGGGTCCTCCCGACAGGGCGGATGCATTCGTGCGGGTGTGGGATCTCGAACGGGTGCGGAGTGGGTCTATAATGCCCTTGGTCGGCTCCATCCGTCGGGGCCAGGGTAAGCGGCCAGGAGGTTCTTATGTCGGTAGAGTCCCAGATCCTTGAAGCAATCCTGCGCTGGCCGGACGACGAAAGGCTCCGCCGGGCGTATGCGGACCGCTGCAATGATCGGGATCGCCGCGAGTTCATCCGGCTCCAGAGCGACCTCGCCGACGCTGCCTTGAGCGGTTTTGAGGCACCGCTGGACTGGGAGTTGCGGGAAGAGAACCTTCTGGAGAAGCATGAGAGGAGTTGGGCAGAGCCGGTGGCGGAGCTGGCGGATTCCTACCGCTTCCACCGCGGCTTCGTCGAGCTCGTTGGATTATTGGCGCGCACGTTCCTCGATGAAGCCGAGAACCTTTTCTCAGCTTCCCCCATCCGGCACCTCGATCTTTTTGACGGCAAAGACACCTTGACCGACCTGCTTTCCATGGCCAGACTTGAGCAGGTTCGCTCTCTTTCCCTGGACCGCAGCGGGTTGGAGGATCATGAGATCGCCGCCCTGGCGGAGAGTCGTTGGTTAAGGAACCTGGTCTGGCTCTCTCTCTCCTACAACCGGATTACTCGGAATGGCGTGGAGGCTCTGGTCCACTCGCCCTATCTCGTGAACCTCCGATATGTGGACTTCGATGGGAATCCTTTCGACCCCACGGAGCGTATGGCCCAAGACCAGGGGGTTGTCACGGACATCTGGCTGCCGCCGGACGGGATCGTTCTTGAGGAGCGAGTTGGGCACCGGGTCTCCTGGCTTCACCGCGATGCGGCGACCTTTAGGGGTCAAGTGCTGGGGCGCTTCGAGCTGGCGGACCTCGCCGCCCGCGAGCAGGCGCAGACCCTCGCCGAGGTCCAGGCCTTGGCCGAGGCTCGCAGCGTCGCCTCTCTCGACTACGCGAGGTAATCGCAACGCAGGTTGTCGATTCTCTCCACCCAGTCGGAAGGCAGGGCTGCCGCATGCTCGGCTAGAGAGGCGGCCAGCTCCTCCAAGGTGCGGAATCCCCAAGGCACGACTTCGGACGACCGCAGCCTCACGATCTGGTCGGCCAAACTCTCGCTCCCGAGTACCACTTCCAGCTCTCTGGAGGAAGCCGTGTTGACGTTACGGTTGAGGCTGAAAAACTCGTTGGCTAGCGCAATGGTCACGGCGTTATAGGTGATCCCCGCGAGGTTGACATGGGCCTGGAGAGGGAGAGTTCGGTGATACCTTTCCGACTCCTTGAGCTGTTCCTTGTACTTCGAGTTCAGCCGGAGCATCGTTGTGGCAGCATGCCCCAGGATCCGCAAATCGCCATTCGAGGTCTGCATGCCTGTCACGCGCTTGTCTTTCGAGACGATGGGGGCCAAATCGAATTCCCTGGCAAGGGACGCTGCGCTGCCAAGGCGCTCCTTACTGCCATCCTGACCCGAGGTGATGATCAGCTGCCCATAATCTTCTCCTGACGGTGCCCCTGCACTCACGGCTTCGGTGCGGTAGGGGAACTCGCCATCCTTCAGAATGGAGATATTGCCGTGGTAATCCACGACTATCGGAGGTTCGGGGCCTGCTTCCTCGCCCGGTGGTGGTGGTGCCATCTCCTGGTTGAAAGTGATCCGCTTCGCTGCGACCTCAGCGAGGCCGACTCCCTGGCCGAAGCGGAGCTGCACACGGGAGGGGAGGAGTATGTTGTTGACCCGCCCATAGCTCCCCAGCTTGAGCAGGATGTCGTTGCGGCCGCTCTTCACGTCCTGGAAGAATGGCCGGTGCGTCCACCGGGCCATCCAGTCGACCCACCTTCCGGCCTCCATCGCCGTCTCCACGAGATTGACACCCACCCCCCCCGCGCCATGGATGCAGAGTCTCACGCCCTGCGGCAAGGGACTGGTGGCGTAGAGGGCCTCGATGCCGCTGATCAGATAGCGGAAGGCGGTCCGGCTCGCCGGCGGCTCCCAGGACTTGCCTTGATATGCGGCGAAGAGGCTACCGTCGACGCCGTTGGCGCTCGTGAGCCGAGGAGGCCCACCGCCAGTGCACAGGTCGATCTTGCGGGCGTAGACGAGCCGTGGGCATCCGTCGGGCTCCATCACCAGGAGGCGGTAAGGCGGGAGGTTCGGATGAAATGTCTGGAGCTGCGCGATCTCCGCGGCCTTCAAGCCCAGGCTTTTGCCCACCTCGGCGGCGAGCTCCGGCTGAGGAGCATCGCAGCGTTGGATCAGGGCGACCCAGCCGTCCATTGGCTTTTCTGTTTCGCCGTTCGCCACGAGGCGACCAAGCTCGCTCTTGACCATGTCAGCGAACCGGGTGGAGAGCTCGTATTTGTCGGCGGCGCCAGCGGGAGACCTTGGCGCAAACCCCGGCAGAGCAAGGAGGTGGGGGGCCTGTCCCATGCGATGGGGACGATAGTGTGCCCAGGGATCCTCAAACCCGATGTGGAGGACCGGCAGATCCCCCAGCCTCTTCCGCTTCAGCTTGCCTTGGCGCAGGGTGACGTGGTTGAGGACGCCGCAGAAACCGCGGCCGACAATGACGTAGTAGCCTCGCGTGTCCTTCGCTGGGATGACGGAATCCCGGGCGGCCGGCATCTAGCTCGATCCCCGTGTGTGTGTTTGCATGACGATTCGTCTCAAGGCATATCTTAGACCGGCAACCCGCTCACCTCCATCTCCCGGGGAGCCTCCACGCTGAAGTCGAAGTGGAGGACCTGCCGGGCCGCCTTGTCCAGGACGAGCTTCCATTCGAGCTGGTTCAGCTCGGTGTGCTTGGCGGGCTTGGGATCGGCCGATTCGAGCTTCACTTTGATCTGCTCGTGCCTGGCGACCGGGAGCTGGTCGCGGACGAAGACGGTCTGCGGCGTGTCGCGGAGGTTCTCGACCTCGATGCGGTAGCCGTAGCGGGTGCGCCGACGGTCGGCGAGGAAGGTCTTGTCGACGGAGCGCGCGATCAGCTTGCGTTCGACGCGCACCCGCTCGTCGGCTCCCAAGGCCAGCTCCAGCTCCTGGCCCGGCGCGGTGCGCCTGATCTGCGTGGCGCCCAGGTACTCCTCCCCTTCGAAGAGCTGGGCGGGGCCGGGGAGGAGCGTGTACGGGCTCTCGTTCCTCCCCTTGGCGCGGCGGTAGCAGACCGGCTCGGTGCGGGGAGCGGTGACCAGGTCGAGCGTCGGGCGCAGGCGGAAGGTCGCGACCGTCACCTTCCGCGGGTCGTTGTTGCCGGGCACGTCCGCCCGGTTGGGGATCTGATAGGTGAGGGCGGCGCCGGATTCCGTCACCGCGGCCGAGGGGGTCTCCAGGAGGACATCAGGCTCCTCGGCCGCCGGCACATCCCGCTCCTCGAGGATCCCCGCCATCGCCTGCGCAGCGGCTGGGGCGGCAACCCGGGCGGTCATCATCTGGGCCCGCATCTGGGGGGCCGGACGCGGGCCGACGTACCAGGGCTCGAGCTCCGGAATCACCAGAGCCAGCGCGGGCCGGGCGGTCGACAGCGTCAGGCTCACGCCGGTCCAGTCCTCGCCCGTGCCCTGCGACACCTCGGCGAGGTAGGTGACCTCGAGCTCGTCGCTGTTGAAGCGCAAGTCGTAGAGCGGCATCCAGCGGGCGGTGTGGACCACGTAGGTCAGCTCGATCTCCAGCTCGCCCGCGGCGAGCACCTCCACCTCGACCGTCGCGGCATAACGCTGGCGCGGGCGCGCGGACTGGATCTTCGCGAGCTCCCGACGCAGCCGGTCGAGCTCCCGCCCCACCTCGCGGCGCTGGCGGGAGAGGGCGAGGATCTCGGTCTGCAGCGCGCTGGCGCGCGCGACGATGAAGTCGTAGAGGGCGCCCTGGTCCTCCGGCGTCCGGTTGCGGAAGGCGAGGCCGCGCGCGAAGACGTCGCTCTGCGCAGCCAGCCCGTCGAGGGCCTTCTGGGATTTGTCGAGCACCTCGGCCCGGGCCGCCAGGTCGGCGTCGGTATCCTGGAGAGTCTGGATCTGCGCCTCCAGCTCGCGCGCGGCCTCGGCGGGCGTGTCGACATAGTGCCGCATCTCGGTGCGGATGCCGAGTAGCCGGGCCCGCGCCGTGCCATGGCCCGCAGCGCGGACGCTGGTGGTGGCGAGAGCGAGAGGGAGATCGGTGATCTCCAGACGATGCTGCCCCGGCTCCAGGGACAGCCGGCCGCGGCGCGTCACGCGCGCCCGGTCGGGGAAGACGGTCACGGCGTCGAGGGTGGAGGCGAGCTCGGTCATGGGGTCTCCCTGTTTCCCGTCATGCTACAGGCGAAGCCTAATCGTTTTCTGGTAGCGGCGTGAAGCTCGCGCTGGCGTTGACGGAGCTGGGATTGATCGATGAGTACGAGCTCGTGGTGCAGCCCAGTTTAGCGGGCAACGGGCCGACGTTGTTCGCGGGGCTATCGAAGCGTGTCGACTTGAAGCTCGTGAGCCGGCTGGAGTTCGGCTCGGGGGCGGTGGCGATGCGGTATGAGCCGAGAAGGTAGCCATCGGGCTTGTGGGAGAGCGACGGTTGTCCCCCTTTACCAAGCGATACCGGCTGGTAGTCCTGCTGGGACTGGTGAGTGTTCTTGCGCTGGTACTCGTCGGTAGGTGGCTGAACGCGACAAAGCGAGGCGGGCAGGAGCCCGCCGAACCGTTCCGCATCGCCGGCAACCTGTACTACGTCGGCGCGAACGATGTCGCGGCCTTCCTCATCACCGGGCCTGAGGGGCCACATCGTGCTCGACGGCGGCTATCCCAGCACCGCGCCGATGATCATGGCGAGCATCGCGAAGCTCGGCTTCAACATCAAGGACGTCAAAGTGCTCCTGAGTAGCAGGGCGGCCTTGCGCCGAGAGGTGGACCCGGTAGTGCTCAGACGCAGCGGCAGCAGTCGGGCGGCTTGAGAACCGGGTGCTGGCCCGTCGGGCAGGCGGCGCAGCGGACCGTCGAGCAGTCCACGGTGCTCGCGCCGGAGCCGGTCGTTCCCGTGGGCACCGCGGCTCCTTCGGCCCCCGTCCCCGCAGTCGTCCCCGTGGGCGTGCCGGTCGGAGTGCCGGCGACTCCCGTTCCGGAGACTCCCGTGACTCCGGTGGTGGTGGGTCCCCGGTCCGCGGCACAGGCACAGAGGGCCAGGACCGCCAGGATTCCCGTCAATTGTCGGGCTTTCCTCATTGCGTCCTCCTTCCTGAAGGGTCCGCCTGGGCAGACCCGCGAGAGGATAGGTGCCAGAAACGTGCCGGAGAGCTGCCTAATTTCAGCGAAGCTGTGATCGATCAAGCGACCGGTCGTGACGGCTCGTTCGAGCGGACCGCAAGCACCCCTCCTTTCGTGAGCGGCCTTTCCCCGATCGAGCTCCGCCGGCTCGCCAGCCTCGACGAATACCGCCAGTGCGAGGAGCTGCAAGCGAGGGTCTGGGGACCCGATGACGTGGTGCGGGTGCCCGCCCTGGTCATGGTCACCGCGGGGCTCAACGGCGGGTACGCGTTCGGCGCGTTCGCTGGCGAGCGGATCGTCGGCTTCGTCCTCGCCTCGCCCGGTCTGACCGAGGCGGGACGGGTCAAGCAGTGTTCGATCCTCATGGCGGTCGATGCCGCCTACCAGAACAACGGCGTCGGCCACCGGCTCAAGATGGCGCAGCGCGAGACCGCGCTCGCCCAGGGGATCGACCTCATCACCTGGACGTTCGACCCGCTGGCGAGCGCCAACGTCCATCTGAATCTCCACAAGCTGGGCTGCGTCGCCTCGCGCTACTTCGTCGACGTCTACGGCACTCCCGAGCGCGGCCTGAACGCGGGCCTGCCGTCCGACCGGCTGCTCGCCGAGTGGTGGATCCGGAAACCCAGGGTCCCCATCGCGCCTCCCGCGGCGGCGCCGGTGGTCGGCGAGGTGGAGCCCGATCCACAGTCGTGCCTGCCGGTGCTCCACGATGCCGACCTCTCGCGCCGCGAGAGCGTCCTCCTGGTCGAGATCCCGGAGAGCATCCGTGCCATCAAGCTGGCCGACCTGGAGCTCGCGGTCCGGTGGCGCCTCGGGTTGCGCGAGATCCTCCAGCACTATTTCGCTCAGGGGTACTGCGCGGCGGGCTTCCATCGGCTGCCCGGGGAGGATAGAGTCCGGCACTGCATTCTGCTGGAACGCTTGGACGGACCCGAAGCCATCTGAGGAACGCCGCTGATGCCCGACATCCTGCTGCTGTCCGGCAGCGCCTCCCCCGCCGATCGGGAGAGGTGCCGCGAGCTCGCCGAGTTCCTGCGCCGCCGCGCGCGCCGCCTGGGCGAGGAGCCCGCGGAGGACGCGGCCCCTCCCGAACCGGACGCCGCCGCCGAGGCCCTGTCCGCCCTGGGAAGCCGCGGCCTGCTCTCCTCCGCGGCGGCGGGCGACGGCGTCGAGGAGGTCTTCTACACTCCGTCGCGGGAGGCTCTGCGGAGCGTGTTCGAGGCCGGTTCCGATTCTTCCGGCGCGGGCTTCCCCGAGCCCGTCCACAAGAAGCAGCTGGCCGCGTTCCGCACCTCCCAGGGAGCGCTCTTCCGTTTTCCTCTGGAACAAGGGGAGGGAGCGCTCGAGGTGTTCATCACCGACTGGTCGCCCTGTCCGGCCGCCTGCGCGGTGGCGATCCACCGCTCGCATCCGCTCGCCGCAGGCCTTGCCACGCCGGAGGGCTCCGGATTCACCGGCCGGTACGTGCGCCATCCGCTGACCGGCGACCTGTTGCCGGTCTGGGTGGCCGGCTGGGTGCGGCCCGACTTCGGCACCGGCGCCGTCCTGGTCAATCCGGCTCACGATGCGACCGACCTCGCCTTCGGACGCCAGGTGGGGCTGCCGATCCGCTTCGCCCTGGTACCCGCCTCCTATGACGGCTCGCCCGCGACCTGGCCGGCCCCTCCCCTCGTGAAGACCGGGCAGACCTTGCGCACCGGCCCCTATGACGGCCTGTCCGTCGAAG
>DASPXX010000023.1:0-19445 GCA_035637095.1 Thermoanaerobaculia bacterium | reverse complement strand
GTCGAACTCCACGTTGGTCAGCGAAGCGAAGAAGACCCAGAAGTGGCCGTTGAGCGCCCGGCCGTCCAGGACCTTGACCGCGATCTCGTAGTTGGTCGGCTGGAAGAACCAGAAGGCGCCGGTGTCCGCGCTCATGGGAATGGCGGTGCCGGTGCCCTGGGCGCCGCTGCTCGGGACCCGCCAGCTGACGTTGATTTGGAAGCGGTTGCCGTTCAAGCAGAGGCCGCTGCCTCCGCCGCTCTCGCAGGAGGTGCCGGTAGATTGGGCGACTGCCGGCGTCGCGAGGACAGTGGCGAGAGCGAAGGCGCAGGCGAGGATGAAGGCGATTCGTTGCATGGGGATTCCTCCGGTTGGGATTCAGAAAGCCGCGGTGTCCGCCCGGCTCGCCATGGTGCCGGCCGGGTTGTGGTAGGTGCGCTGCTTGCCGGTCACCGTGTCGGTGACGGTGAGATCGAACTCGACGTTGGTCAGGGAGCCGTAGAAGACCCAGAAGTGGCCGTTCAGCCCGCGGCCGTCGAGGACCTTGAGGACGAGCTCGACGTTGGGGGGCTGGAAGAACCAGAAGGCGCCGGTGTCGGAGGTCCTGGGGACCGGCATACCGGTGCCTTGGGCGCCGGAGCCCGGGATGCGCCAGACGACCGTCGCGCGGAAGCGGTCGGCGTTCAGGCAGAGGCCGGGCGCGTCCGGAGAGCCGCCACAAGGGAGGGTGAGGAACCGGAACCAGGGACCCGAGCCGCCGTCGGTCTCGGAGTAGGTCGACCAGGTGGAGATCCAGCCGCCGGGCGTCGCCGCCAGATCGGTCGCGAACCCTGCGTCGATCGGGCTGTGGTCGAGCAGCAGGTCGGGGGCGATCCGGCCGCTGTTCGCGTCGAACGCGCTGGCCAGGAGGTCCGGGCCGAGAGTCCACTGGATCAGGAACGAGCCGTCCGTCCGCACCGCCACGTCGTGGAGGTCGTGCGCGACGTTTGCGGCGGGAGAGGCGAGGACGATCCCGGGGCCGAGCGGCTGGCCGTCCGGACCGAAGAGGCGGGCCATGATCCGCCGTCCGGCCTGCGGCAGGGAGCCGGCCTCCTTCCAGGCGACGACGAAGTGGCCGGAGGGACCGGCGGCGACGAGGAGTCTGCTCCGCGTGACGGGCCGCCCCGGCTCGTCGACCGGGACGGTGGGGCCGGCGGGGGTCCCGTCGGGTTGGAGGCGGCGGACCTGGATCTCGGCGCCGGCCTCGCTGGTCGCGACGACGAAGCCGCCGCCCGGCACGATCGCCGATCCGGAATCGATTTTCAGGATCAAGTCGTACACCAAGTTGAAAGCGGCCTTCTTCGCTCCGTTCGCGTCGAATCGCTGGGCGAAGACGAGAAAGCCCTCGCCCGAGAGGAGCGTCAACCCGCCGGCAGGGTTCACTTTGATCGAGAAGGGATAGAACCCGGCCGCCTGCTCGAGAGTCGTCGGAGCCCCGGAGGGCTGCCCGGAAGCATCCAGACGCTGGGCCCGGAAGATGCTCGAAAACGACTGGTCGGCGTTGGTGAGCTCCTCCCAGACGGCGACGTAGCCCCCGCCGGGGTGGGCGGCCACGTCCCAGTGGTTCGCCGAGACCGTGATCAGGATGTCCGCCGGAATGGTCCGGGGGACGAAGAGCGTGTGCTCGGGGCCGGCGGGCGATCCGGCAGGAGTGAAGGCACGGACGGCGAGAGAGAAGTCCTCCCGCATCCAGAAGAAGGCGAAGCCACCGTCGGACCCCGACGCCACGGCCTGGCCGTCGCCGTAGCCGGCGGACACAGGGGTTTTGGGGCCGGCCGTCAACGGCTGGGCCGCCAGGCGTGCGGCGAGCGGCAGGATGAGCAGCAGAGTGAAGAGCACGTTCTGGCGTCGCATGAGCGTCCTCCTCAGAACGCCGTCGTATCCGCCCGGCTCGCCATGGTGCCGGACGGGTTGTGATAGGTGCGCTGGTCGCCGGTCATCGTATCGGTGACGGTGAGATCGAACTCGACGTTGGTCAGGGAGCCGTAGAAGACCCAGAAGTGGCCGTTGATCCCGCGGCCGTCGAGCACCTTGACGAGGAGCTCGAAGTTGGCGGGTTGGAAGAACCAAAAGACTCCAGTGTCGCCGGTCCTGGGGATCGGCGTGCCGGTGCCGTGGGCTCCGGAGCTCGGGACGCGCCAGGCGGCCTCGACCCGGAAGCGGCGGTTCAGGCAGAGCCCGGCAGGGCCGCCGCAGTCCGCGGCGAGGAAGGAGCGGACATACGGATGGTCCCCGGTCCAGGCGACCAGCCAGCCGCTCGGGGCCGTGGCCGCGTCCGGGTTGAAGTGGGCGCCGAGGGCCGTGGGGACGGGGAAGGCCTCGCCCTGGGGCGTGCCGTCCGCGTTGTAGGCGCGGGCGAGGACCGCCGTGGGCATGCTCTGCTCCCAGACGACGAGGAAGCTCCCGTCGGGCCGCATGGCCACGTCTCCGTTGAGCCGGACGAACGGATTGGCCGCCGGCCGTTGGGAGGCGACCTCGATCGCGGGGCCCAAGGGGGCGCCATCGGGACCGAAGAGCCGGGCGAAGATCTTGTCCTTCAGGGTGGACTCCTCGCTCCAGGCGATCACGAAGCATCCGGCGCCGTCCGCGGAGATCCACAGCCCGGAGCCGGCCTCGAGACGGACGTGGAGCGGCATCTCGGGGGTGTGGGGCGTCCCGTCCGCCGCGAAGACGCGGTATTGGACGGTGTTCCCCGGGTCGGGAGTGCCGCTGATCCAGGTGATGACGAACCCGCCGTCCGGGAGGGCCGCCACGGAGAGGGAGGTCCAGGTTCCGTCGGAGACGTGGATCTCGTCTCCCAGCGCCGCTCCGGCCGCGTCGAACCGCCGGGCGGTCACCCCGTCCGAGCTGCTCCAGGCCAGCACGAACCCGCCGGTGGGCGTGGCGGCCAGGGACACGGCCCAGGAGTCGTTGTCGGCCGGGATCTCGGGGCCGGCCGGCTGTCCGGCGGCGTCGAGGAGGCGGAAGGACAGAGGATTGTCGACGAACGTGTCGCTGGAGGTGATGAACGTGTTGCGCCAGGCCACGGCGTAGCCGCCGCCGGAGAGCGCCGCGACGGCCGGGTCCGCCCCGAAGCCGGATTGGGGGTCTTGCCCGAAGGGGGGGCGCACCACGGTCGGCCCGGCGCTCCGGGGCGCGCCGTCCGAGGTGAAAGCGCGCGCCAAGATCTGCCCTTCCCGACCGACCCACGCGCCGAGGAAGCCGCCGTCCGCGGCTCCTGCGACTACCACCTCGGTGGGGAGGGTCAGGATGCCGTGGTCGACCTCGACCTCTCGGCCCGCGGGGACCGGCTGGGCAGCCAGGCGCGCGGCGAGCATCAGAGCCGCGGCGGCGAAGGGGAGGATCGTCCTGTTCTGTCTCACCGCCGCTCCTTTCAGAACGCCGTCGTATCGGCGCGGCTCGCCATGGTGCCGGCCGGGTTGTGATAGGTACGCTGCTCGCCGGTGACCGTATCGGTCACGGTGAGATCGAATTCGACGTTGGTGAGCGAGCCGTAGAAGACCCAGAAGTGGCCGTTCAGCCCGCGGCCGTCGAGGACCTTGAGGACGAGCTCGGCGTTGGACGGTTGGAAGAACCAGAAGGCGCCGGTGTCGACGGTCAGGGGGACCGGGTTTCCGATGCCCCCGGCGCCGGTGGCCGGCACGCGCCAGGTCACCTCGGCCCTGAAGCGGTTGCCGTTGAGGCAGAGTCCGCCGCCGCAGGGCAGGCCGAGGCGGCGGACGTGCGGGCCGTTGGAGAGCGAGGCGCCGTTGGTCCAGGTGACGATCCAGCCGTCCGCCGTGGGCTCCGCGTCGCCGTCGAGCTGGTAGCCGGTGCCGTCCTGGATCGGGAACGCCTCGCCGGCCGGAACGCCGTCCGCGCGGAACCAGCGGGCGAAGAGATCGACCTTCGCGCCGGCGAACCAGAGGACCAGGAAGCTGCCGTCGGCGCGCAGGGCCACTGCCTGGGGATCGACGGCCTCCTGGGGCGTCGCCGTGCGCACCGTGATCTCGGGAGTCTGCGCTGTCCCGTCCGGACCGAAGACCCGGGCGCGGATCTGCCGGGGGGTGCCGCGCTGGTTGTCCCAGGCTCTCCAGGCGATCGCGAAGTGCCCGGTGGCGTCGGCCGAGATCTGTGGAGCGATATGATCCGGCAGGTCCGTTCCGTTGACCTGGACCTCGGGACCGGCCGGCAGCCCATCGGGTCCGAAGATCTGGAAGAGCACGTCGCTGTCCCAGCCGGGGACGGGGAGGTAGCGCGTCCTGGCCAGCACGAAGCCGCCGCCGGGAAGCGTCGCGAGCTGCTCCCACGTCTCGCCGGGGATCGCCATCTCCCCGCTCACCGGCGACCCGTGGTCGTCGAAGCGCCGGGCGAACGTCCCGACGGCCTGCTGGGAGGTCCAGGTCAGGAGGAAGCCGCCGGTGGGATAGGCCGCGACGTCCGGGTAGGAGGTGCCCGCCGGCAGCAGGATCTCGGGGCCGGCCGGCTGCCCCGAGGCGCCGACGATCCGGACCCCGACCATCGGCTGATGGACCGGCTCGAACGGCACGTCCTCGACGTAGGCCCACGCGACGACGTAACCGCCCGCGGCGAGAGCGGCGATCCGTGGGTAGAGCGCGCTCAAGGTTGCGCCCTGCGTGCTCAGCTGGACGGCTCCGGAGAGCGGCGTCCCGGCGGAGCTGAAGGCGCGCAGGAAGACCCCGTTGTCCCTCCAGGCCACGGCGAAGCCGCCGCCCGGCGAGGCCGCCACCCGCGTCTGGTCGCCGGCCGTGGCGACGGGAATGTCCGGCCCGAGCGTGAGGCTCTGGGCGGTGAGAGAGGTGGCGGAGAGCACCGCCGCGGTCAGGGCAATCAGGAGAGCTTTCATCAGAAAGCCTCCGTGTCGGCGCGGCTCGCCATGGTGCCCGACGGGTTGTGGTAGGTGCGCTGCTGGCCGGTCGCGGTGTCGGTGACCGTGAGGTCGAACGCGACGTTGGTCAGGGAGCCGTAGAAGACCCAGAAGTGGCCGTTGATGAGCCGGCCGTCCAGGATCTTGACCAGCAGCTCCGTATTGGTCGGGTTGAAGAACCAGAAGGCGCCGGTGTCGCCGGTCAGCTCGATCGGCTGGCCGTCTCCCTGGGCGCCGCTGGGCGAGACCAGCCAGCTCACGGCCACACGGAAGCGGCGGTCGTTCAGGCAGAGCTCGGCGCCGGTGCCGCAGCTCACGAGGGAGAAGCGCCGGGCGAAGAAACCGGCGAGCTCGAGCTGGCGGGTCCAGGAGACGATCCAGCCGCCGGGGGTCGGCGCGGCCTCTCCCGGGTACTGTTCCCCCTTCGTGGATGTATGGACCAGGAACGCATCGCCGAGCGGGAGCCCCGAAGCCTCGAAGGCACGAGCGAAGACGTCTCCGAAGTAATGGGGATCGAAGTCGGGCCCGCCGGTGACGGTGTTGAATTCCCACCAGGTGACGAGGAAGCTCCCCGAGGGCCGCGCCGCGACGTCCGCGGCGACCAGGCCCCGGCTGCCGCCGTTCGTCGCGGCGACCACCAGGGGAGGGGAGAGCGGCTGTCCATCCGGACCGAAGCGCCGCGCCCGGACCCACCAGGTGGGCACAAAGGGGAACGCGTCGGCGGGGTGCTCGCTCCACGCCACGACCAGACGGCCGGTGGCATCTGCCGAGATGTATGGGGCGCCGCCGAATTGCGCCAGAGGATCGGCGACCCGGGTTTCCGGGGTGGCCGGGAGGCCGTCCGGACGGAAGAGCCGCAGGACGGGCTCGCCGTTGAACCATGCGACCGCGAAGCCGCCGCCGGGAAGCGCCGCCACGGACGGGAGGATCCCGTGGTCGCTCACCGTGACCTGGGGACCGGCCGGGCTCCCCGCGGCGTCGAAGCGTTGGGCGAGAATGGTGCCCAGGGCCTGTTGCTCCCAGGCGACCACGAATCCTCCGGTCGGCTCGGCGGCGAGGTCGACGACCGGAAGATGGTAGAAGCCCATCCCCGGGTCTTCGGTTGTGCTCACCAGGATCTCGCCGCTGACCGGCTGGCCGGTGGAGTCCACGATCCGCACGATGGTCCGGAGCTCGAAGAGATGGGAGCTGACGCGGTGCTCCACCGTCCACCCGACGACATACCGGCCGGAGGCGAGAGCCGCGGCGCGCGGCGCCAAGGGGAGGTCCTGGCCCGCGGAGCTGCTCACCTGCCGCTCCACGGCGAGCAGCGGCGTATCCGAGGGGGAGAAGGGGCGCACGACGATCTGGCCGAGACCGCCCTGCCACACCGCCAGGAAGCTGCCGTCCGCGGCGGCTGCGATGGAGCTTTCATAGACGTTGCCGAACGGGGCGCTCAGAAGATGGATTTCGGGGCCGGCGCTCAGAGCCTGGGCGCCGAGCGGCGCGACGGAGAGAGCCGCCGCGGTGAGGGCAAGCAGGAGAGATTTCATCAGAAAGCCTCCGTGTCGGCGCGGCTCGCCATGGTGCCGGCCGGGTTGTGGTAGGTGCGCTGCTGTCCGGTCGCGGTGTCGGTGATCGTCAGGTCGAAGGCGACGTTGGTGAGCGAGCCGTAGAAGACCCAGAAGTGGCCGTTGATCGCGGTGCCGTCCAGGATCTTGACCAGGAGCTCCGTGTTGGACGGTTGGAAGAACCAGAAGGCGCCGGTGTCGCTGGTCAGCTCGATCGGCTGACCCTCCCCCTGGACGCCGGAAGGCGAGACCAGCCAGCTGGCGGAGAGGCGGAAGCGGCCGTGGCCCAGGCAGAGCTCGGTCCCGGTGCCGCAGCTCAGGGTGTAGCGGCGGGCGAAGGCGCCGCCGCCTTCGAGCTGGCGGCTCCAGGAGACGATCCAGCCGCCGGGGGTCGGCTCGGCCTCTCCCGCATACTCTTCTCCTGGTGTGGACGCATGGACCGGCAGCGCGTCGCCGAGCGGCTGCCCCGAGGCGTCGAAGGCGCGGGCGTAGGCGTCGCCATGGAAGCGGATCACGTCGTCGAAGCCGCCCACGATGGTGTCATATTCCCACCAGGTGACGAGGAAGCTCCCCGCAGGCCGCGCCGCAACATCCGTGATGAAAAACGCCCGGTCGAGAACGTTCTTCTCGGCGGCCACGAAGGGCGGGGAGAGCGGCTGCCCGCCCGGGCTGAAGCGCCGGGCCCGGGCCCGCGCGGTGGTCACGGAGCCGGAGACGATCTCGTACTCGCTCCACACCACGGTGACACGGCCGGCGGCGTCCGCCGTGACGTGCGTGTCGTAGCCGAAGAGCGCCTGGCGCTCGGCGACGAGGATCTCCGGAGTGGCAGAGAGGCCGTCGGGGTGGAAGAGCCGCAGCAGGATCTCGCCGTGGAGCTCGAACCATGCGACCGCGAAGCCGCCGCCGGGGAGCGCCGCCACGGACGGGGAGTAGAGGTCCCCCTCGCCCACCGTGACCTCGGGGCCGGCCGGGCTCCCTCCGGCGTCGAAACGCCGGGCGAGGACGGTATGACGGATCTGATCGTGCCAGGCGATCACGAAGCCTCCGGTGGGCTCGGCGGCGACGGAGAGAGTCGTGGTCGGCAAGCCCCGCAGGGTGACGGCTTCGCTCAACAGGATCTCGCCGCCGGCCGGCTGGCCGTTGGGATCGACGATCCGGGCGACGATCCGGATCGGGAGCTGGGCACCGGATGTGCCGAGCGCGGTCCATACGACGACATACCGGCCGGAGGAGAGGGCCGCGGCGTGCGGCGCCGAGAGGCTGTCCTTGCTCTCCAGGCTCAGCTGTCGCGACCCGGGGAGGAGCGGCGCATCCGCGGCGGAGAAGGGGCGCGCGTAGATGCGGCCGAAATCCAACCACGCCTCCAGGAAGCTGCCGTCCGCGGCGGCCGCGATGGAAGTGTCGTAGATGTCGCCGAACGGGAGGCTCTGAACCGGGATCTCGGGGCCGGCGCTCAGAGACTGGGCACCGAGAGGGGCCGCGGCGAGAGCCGCCGTGGTCAGGGCAATCAGGAGAGCTTTCATCAGAAGGCCTCCGTGTCGGCGCGGCTCGCCATCGTGCCGGCCGGGTTGTGGTAGGTGCGCCGCTGTCCGGTGACCGTGTCGGTGACGGTCAGATCGAATTCGACGTTGGTCAGGGAGCCGTAGAAGACCCAGAAGTGGCCGTTGAGCGCCCGGCCGTCGAGGACCTTGACGACCAGCTCGGCGTTGGTCGGCGCGAAGAACCAGAAGGAGCCTGTATCGGCGGAGAGGCCCAGGGGTATCCCCTCTCCGTGGGTGCCGGTCGAGGGCACGCGCCAGCTCGCGGTGAGCCGGAACCGGCCTCCTCCGAGGCAGAGATCGTTGCCGGTGCCGCAGCTCAGGGTGATGCGCCGCGCAAAGACGCCCTCCTGGATGTCGGCGAAGCGGATCCAGGAGACGAGCCACCCGTCGGCCGTGGCCTCGGCCTCGCCTTCGCTCTCCTGGTGCTCGCCGGCCGGATGGACCGGGAAAGCGGGGCCGAGCGGGCTCCCCGCGGCGTCGAACGCGCGGGCCAGCACGTCCCCCGCCGCCAACCACCAGTCGCCCGACACCGCGGGCGTCTCTCCCCACTCGACCAGGAAGCTGCCGTCGGGGCGGACCGCCACATCGCCGAGGACCGCGTAGACTCCCTGCTTTTCGGCCGCCAGGACCGGCGGACCCAAAGGCTGCCCGGCCGGAGAGAACCGCTGCGCCCACACCCGGGTGCTGTGCTGGGACGTGGGAAACTCGGTCCAGGCGGCGACGAAGCGCCCGGCGGAATCCGCGGCGATGCCGGCCTTCCACAAGGGGTTGTCCGCGCCGGCGGAGAGAGTCCTCCGGGGGCCAGCCGGCGTGCCGTCCGGACCGAAGATCTGGAGAAAGACCCCGGTGATCCCTCCGGCAACCACCGCGAAGCCGCCCCCGGAGAGCACGGCCAGGCCGCTCAGCCCGTCGAGAGGGCCCAGCGTGATCTCGTCCCCGACCGGCTGCGCCTGGGCGTCGAAGTGCCGGGCCCGGAAAAAGGAAAAAGGAAGCGGACCGGGAGGAGGCGGGAAGAGGGGCCAGACGGCCACGAAGCCGCCCGCGGGATCCCGCGCGAGGAAAGGAAAGCCCGCGACGTAGGACAGCACGACCGGAGGGCCGAGCGAGGCGCCGGTGGCGTCCAGGATCTGCGCCAGGAGCACGCCATCCGCCGACCACGCCACGACGTAGCGGCCGGAGCCGAGGGAGAGGAGCTGAGCCCCGGGCACCGCCGTCAGGGTGCGCACGGGAGTCAGCGGCACGTCCGCCGGCGAGAAGCCGCGAGCGCGGAGCCCATGGTCGATCCACGCGCTCAGGAAGCCGCCGCCGGGATCCACCGCGAGCGCTGGAACGGTTGCCCGAGGCTGCTCGAAGGCACCGATGGAAATCTGGATCTCCGGCCCGAGGGTGACGGTCTGAGCCGACAGAGGCAGAACGGCGAGCACCGCCGCGCTCCCGGCGAGGAGCCATGGCTTCGGATGCATGAACGCCCTCCAGAGACTGAGAAGCTGCCGGTCGGTCCCGGCTCGTCGTGGTGCTGCTTGCTAGGTGGTACGGATGCCGCGCGGCAGCCGTCTATGCCATTTTCTCATTTTTGACCGCGAACGGTAAGGCGCTAGGATGCGGGCATGGCGACGACTCCCGGCTCCCTCACGCTCGACAGCCAGGGGCTCGCCTGGCTTCTCCTCGACGATCCCGGCAAGAAGGTCAACACGCTCTCCTCGCGCTTCTTCGGCTGGTTCGAGGAGCAGGTCGGGCAGCTGGAGCGGGAGCGCCCGGCCGCTCTGGTCATCGCGTCGGGCAAGCCGGACGGCTTCGTCGCCGGAGCCGATCTGGAGGAGCTGCTCGCGTCCGCGGGTTCTGCCTCGATTGAAGCGGCGGCGGTGATCGCCCTGCTGCAGAGAGGGCACGACCTGATGGAGCGGCTGGCCGGGCTGCCGTTTCCGACCGTGGCGGCCATCCATGGCGCCTGCCTGGGCGGCGGTCTGGAGCTGGCGCTCGCCTGCCGCTTCCGGGTGGCCAGCGAGCATCGCAAGACGAAGCTGGGCCTTCCCGAGGTGCAGCTCGGCCTCATCCCCGGCCTCGGCGGCACCCAGCGGCTGCCGCGGCTGGTCGGCGTGCCGGCCGCGCTCGACCTGATCCTGACCGGCAGGCAGATCGACGCCCGGAAGGCCCGCAAGATCGGCCTGGTGGACGACACCTGCCATCCCGCGGACCTGGCGCGAGCCGCCGCGCGGTGGGCGCGGTCGAAGCCGGAAAAGCGGGTCCCCACGGGCGGTATCACGCGCCGGGCGACCGACCTGATCGCCCGGACGCCGGTGGCCGAGCGGCTGATCTTCGACAAGGCCCGCTCCGGCGTCCTCGCCAAAACCGGCGGCCACTATCCGGCGCCGCTGGTCGCCGTGGAGGTGGTGCGCGAGGGCCTCAAGCTGCCGCTCCGCCGGGCGCTCGACCTCGAGGCCGGCGCCTTCTCCGAGCTGGTGGTCTCGGAGACGGCCAAGAACCTGATCTCCATCTTCTTCTTGAAGAACACGGTCGAGGCGCGGGCGGCCCGCATCGCCCGCGGCGCCCGGCCCATCCCGCGGATCGGTGTCCTGGGGGCCGGCTTCATGGGCGCCGGCATCGCGCAGGTCCTTTCTTATAGAGGCGTGCCGGTGGTGCTCAAGGACAAGGACCTGCCGGCTCTCGGCCGCGGGCTCTCCTTCGCCGCGCAGGAATTCCGCGGTCTGGTCAAGCGCCGCCGGCTGACCGAGGCCGAATCCAAGCTCGCCCTCGGGAGGATCCACGGCACCGTGGACTACGCCGCGCTCTCCCGGACCGGCCTGGTCATCGAGGCGGTGTTCGAGGACGTGGAGGTCAAGCGCCGGGTGATCCACGAGGTCGAGGCGGTCGCGCCGGAGAGCCTGATCTTCGCCTCCAACACCTCGGCGATCCCGATCGGCACGCTGGCCGCGGCGAGCCGGCGGCCGGAGAACGTGGTGGGCATGCACTTCTTCAGCCCGGTGGCCAAGATGCCCCTCGTGGAGGTCATCCGCCATCCGCGGGCCTCCGACGAGGCGGTGGCCACGGTGGTCGAGGTTGGGCGGACCATGGGGAAGACGGTCATCGTGGTCAACGACGGTCCCGGCTTCTTCACCTCGCGGGTCCTGGGAGCCATGCTCAACGAGGCCGCCTGGATGCTCGCCGAAGGGGCCGACATCGCCCAGGTCGACCAGGCGATGACCCGCTGGGGCTGGCCGGTGGGACCGTTCGCGCTTTTGGACGAGGTGGGGCTCGACGTGGCGAGGCACGCCGGCGAGGTGGTGCGCGAGGCCTTGGGCGACCGCCTCGAGGCGCCCGCGGTCTTCGCGCCGATGATCGACGACCGGCGCCTCGGCCGCAAGTCGAAGCGCGGCTTCTACCTCTATGAAGAGGACAAGAAGGGCCGGCGGCCGGTCGATCCCGCGGTCTATGCCCTCCTCGGCTGGCAGGCCCGGCCGTTCGACGACGGCGAGTTCGTGGAGCGCTGCTGGCTGCAGATGCTCAACGAGACCGCCCGCTGCATGGAAGAAGGGATCATCACCGATCCGGCCGACGTCGACTTGGGCGTGATCTTCGGCTTCGGCTTCCCGCCCTTCCGCGGCGGCCTGCTGCGCGAGGCGGACCGCCAGGGTCTCCCCTGGGTGGTCGACCGCCTCGACACCTATGCCGCCCGCCACGGCCGCCGCCTGGAGCCCGCAGATCTCCTGCGCGACATGGCCCGGCGGGGCGCGACGTTCCACAAGAGCTGAGCCCTCACCCCCGGCCCCTCTCCCGCAAGCGGGAGAGGGGTGTAGGTCAGGTAGAAATCCCCACAAGCTTCAGTTGCCGTCTTCGGCTAACCCTCTCCCCTCGCCCGCTTGCGGGAGAGGGGCCGGGGGTGAGGGTCCCCCGCAGTGCGACACTAGGACGTTCGCAGCGTTTAACCCGTTGCGCCCGCGGGCGCCGGGGCCATGAAGGCGTCGCGCTGTCCCGCGGTGGGAAGGAGGTTTCCGCGATGTCTTCTCGATCTCTTCGAGGCGTCCTGGCCGGCATCTTGATGGCGTCATTCCTCTCTCTGGCCGGACCGGCTCCCGGTGCGGCGTCCGGCTTCGGCGATGAGGCCGCCGCTCCCTCTCTCTGGGCTCTCGCCTGGCAATGGCTCACCGAGCAGATCGCGCCGGTAGAGGCCACGACAGGGCAAGACCAGAGCGATGCGGGCTGGATCATGGACCCGGACGGCTAGCCGGGACCGGCGGGAGGCGGGGCAGGCCCCCGTCTCCCGCCGGGTGTGCGATAATCGGTCTATCTTTGGAGACTTAGGTTGAGCGAGCATTCCCCTCCCTCCGAGCCGCCTGCGGCCGACGATCGCGTGCGCCGGGCGCTCTCCCTCCTGGAGAGCGGCGGAGTGGAGGAGCTCGCCGACGCGCCGAGCGACCTCAAGGGGCTCCCGGCCTACGAGGCCTTCCTGGAGCGCAGCTGGAGCCTCCGCAACGAGGATCCGGACGAGATGGTCCGGCTCGCCCTGTATGCCACCCTGATCGCCGGCAAGCTCGATCCCGCGGTCCACGGTGATCGCGAGGTGAAGGACCTGCAGTGCCGCGCCTGGTCGGCGCTGGGCAACGCCTACCGTGTGGCGGACGACCTGGATGCCGCCGAGCTCGCCCTCGGGCGCGCCGCCGAGCTCTACCTCTCGGGCAGCCGGGACGAGCTGCTGGGGGCGCACCTGTTCGATCTCCAGGCCTCGCTCTACGGCGCCCGCCGCTCGTTCGCGGCGGCCCTGCAGACCCTGGACGTCGTCCACGAGATCTACGTCCGGCACGGCGATGCCCACCTGGCCGGCCGGGCGCTGATCAAGAAGGGGAGCTACAGCGGCCTCGCCGACGATCCGGAAGGGGCGATCCGCCTGCTCCGGCGCGGTCTCGCGATGATCGACGCCGACCGCGAGCCGCGGCTGGCCCTGTCGGCGGTCCACAACACCGCGTTCTTCCTCGTGACCTGCGGCCGCTTCCGCGAGGCGCGGTCGCTCGTCTGGCAGAACCTGCCGCGCTATGAGGAGCACGGCGGCCAGCTCGACCGCGTCAAGCTCCAGGGACTGCGCGGGCTGATCTGCGCCGGCCTGGGCGAGCTCGACCGTGCCGAGGAGTACCTGGTGGCCGCGCGCCGGGGTTTCGAGGAGGTTGGAGTGCGCTACCACGCCGCCATCGCCGGCCTCGACCTGGCGGTGGTCTGGCTGCGCCAGGGGCGGCGGGAGGAGGCCCGCGATCTCGTCCTCGAAAGCGTGGGGGTGTTTCTGGAGCTGCGCATCCACCGCGAGGCGCTGGCCGCGGTCCTGGTTCTCCAGCGCGCCTTCGACAAGGGCCTGGAGGCCGGCGCCCTCCTCGACAAAGTCCGCGAGTTCCTGCGCCGGATCGAGCACGACCCGGGCCTCACCTTTGAAAGCTTCTTCCTCTAGTCAACCCTTTCCGAGATCGGCCAGCAGCTTGCGCAGCGAGGCGAGCATCATCGTCTCGATCTCCTCGTGGCTCAAGCCCGGAGGCACGGGCTCGGGCGCCTCTCCATTCCCGGCCTGCGGCTGAAAGCCCTGGAGCACGTCGCGGAGCTTCGTCGCGGCCGGCGTTCCCGGGATCTGCACCCGCGGATAGGCGAGATGGAAGAACTCCGCCGGGCGCAGACCGATCGCCTGGCAGATGTCCAGCACGTGCTCCATCTTGAGATCGATCGCCCCGGCGAACAGCCGGCTCAGATAGCCATAGCTCAAGCCCAGCTTCTTCTCGACCTCGCGATTGGTGATGTCGAGGATCTTCATGGCGGTCCTCAGTACATTGAGGAGCCGCTTGATCTCTTCGTTCATGACGAAACAAGTCTACAACAGAGTGGGGGAAGGAACAATCCACGGGTGAACGGAAATGACGGATTGACTGGTCCAACTTCTCTGCGATAGAAATCCGTGGACCCATTCTGTTGCCTTGACAAGAAACATTCATGCGTGAGGAGATCTACATGGCGAATTCAGAATCCCCGGTTCCGCAGCCCCGGAACGCGTTCCGCAGCGACTACCTCGACCTCCTGCACCGGCAGGACGAAGCCTTCCTCTCCGCCGAAGGGGAGAGCGCAGGCCCCTGGGTGCTGCGGCCGGAAGACAACGGTCATGCCCTCTACCGTCTCTGGGAGGGGCGCGAGCACGGCGACCGGCCCGAGGCGGTCTTCCCGCACCGCGACGTCGGCCTCCTCTTCCTGGCGGTCTGGCCGGCCGTCGGGCGCGACCCGGTCTTCCGGTCCGGCGAGGAGACCCCCGAAGGCCACGAGGTCCTGGGCGGCGCCGTGGTCGCCGGTCATCTGCGGAGCTTCAGCGACGAGCTTCTCCAGGCCGCTCACGTCGCCGCCGCGATCGTCCGCTCGCCCCGGGCCCTGGCGGCCCTCCTCGAAGCCGCCGGACCGGTGGTCCAGGAGAAGGTGGGCCAGATCCTCGGCAGGAGTGAGGACGGTTCGCGGTAAGATCGCGCGAAATGTGGCTGCCCACGCTTTTGTTCACCCTCTTTGCGGTCTTCAGCGCGACGGGGGTGTACCTGATCGTCATCCAGCGCTTCAGCCGGACGGCGGCGGTCGCGGGAGCGGTCGTGACCGTGCTCTTCTTCGTCGCGCTCTTCGCCGGAGTCCTGTTTCTGATCGGTCCGCTCGATCAGGCGCAGTGAGCCGGCGTTCGTGGACGGGAAGGAATGCAGATGACCGATCCGGGCTGGAATCTCGAAAAGCTGGTGACCGTGGGCACCTTCGCCGCTCCCTGGGAGGCGCGGCTCGCCCAGGCGCGCCTGGCGACGGAAGGGATCGACGCCGTCGTCGCCGACGAAAACGTCGGCAGCCTCTACGGCGGCAGCCTGATCGGCGGGATCAAGCTGCGCGTCCGCGAGGAGGACACGGCGCACGCCGCCGAGGTGCTGGCCCGCGAAAAGCCGCTCTCCCAGCTCTACCTGGTGACCGAGGACGACGCCCGCGAGCTGCAGGATGCGGCGGCGGAGATCGATCCGTCCGAGCCCGACCTGGTGACGGTCGCCCGCTTCGAGACCCCCTGGGAGGTCCATCTGGCGCGGACCTTCCTGGAATCGCACGGCATCGACGCCTGTGTCATGGAGGAGCGCTTCCCCCCGCTCGCCCTGCTGACCGGCCAGCCGCTCGCGCTCAACCGGCTGGCGGTCCATCCCGACGACGCCGACCGCGCCCTGGAGATCCTGGCGGAGGCCGAGACCTCCGGCGCGGAGGGGCTCAGCGCGGGCGAGAGCTGAACGCCGCTGCGCCGGACCGCCCCTGCTCTGTGTCCTCTCTCTGCTGGACCTTCTCCAGGACCTTCTCCTTCCGCTCTGCGTCGAGCTTCTCGGACTTGACCTCCTGGCGGAGCCTTCCGAAGGCGCTGATGTAGACGTTCGCCACCGCGACCAGGGCGAAGAAGGCGAGAAGATACCCGCGCCAGTCGTCGAACAGGAGGCGGTAGCGGGTCAGGAACAGGAAGAACAGCGTGACGTAGTGGCTGAAGCAGTATTCGCAGGTGAAGAGATAGAAGAACTTGCGCTCGATCAGCCGGCCGGCCTCCTCGGAGCGCCGGGCGCAGTATTCGCGCGGCTCGCGGAAGACCTCCTCATGGGTCACCGTCCACGCCACGCAGGCGATCGGGATGGCGAGCACGAAGAGCCAGACGAGCTGGAGGACCCACTGCGAGCTGTCGGGTGCGGCCATGGGGGGAGCATGGGTGCAAGATCGGGGCCGGATTTTTGATCACCACGCCGTCATTTTACGCCGCAAAATTACGGCATGGTGTACAACCTGGGCGAGCAAAGTTCCGTCTCCCCGCTTGACTTCCGCCTCACTCTCGCGTAGGCTGCCGCTCGCAGTTCTTTTCCGGCAGGTCCCGGGACTGGAGCGTATCCGCCCCGGGTTACATCGCAAGCGGGCCCGAGCGAGATTGCCGTCTCACCCGGACCCTTGGCACGCAAAGGACGTTACCCTATGCGCACCCGCCGTGATGGTAGCACCCGTGTCCCCTCCTCCCCGTCCGATCCGTCCCATCCCCCCACTCACGCCTTCACCGCGGAGTACCTGGAGCTCCTCTCGCACCGCGACGAGCCGGTGACCGCCGCGGAAGCGGACGTCGCCGGACCCTGGCACCTGGAGCGCCATGCTCAGGGCTGGGCCGTCCTGCGCCGCGGCGAGAGCCTCGAGAAGGGGAGCCGCCCGCTGGCGGTCTTCGAGAAGAAGGATGCGGCGCGCCTCGCCGCGGCGATCCTCCCCGGCACCGGCCGCCGGCTGCGCTACAAGCTCGGCGAGGATCCGGACAGCCTGCTCGGCTTCCCCCTCCTCGACGACGGCCAGGTCGTGGGGCACATGCAGTTCTTCGATCAGGACTTCCTCGCCGCCCTGAACGTCGTGGACGCGCTGGTCTCCCTCCCCGGCGATCTCGCCTGGGTGATCGACGCCGCCGGAGGTCTGGCGCTCGACCACGCCGGCCGGATCGCGCTCGCAAGAGCGCTGGAATAGCCCGGGTCGCAGACAGAAGCCCCCGGAGGGGGCGGCAGCATGTAGCCCGGGGTCAGAGCGACGAAGGAGCGGCGACCCCGGGTCAGGGAGCAAAAAGCATTTCAAGCCCCCGGAGGGGGGCGGCAGAGGGCTCAGCGGACGTGGTGGCGCCTCTGCCGCCCCCTCCGGGGGCTTGTGAATCGGGGGGCTCCCGTTCCCCGGGGCTTACGCCCCGGGCTACATTCCGTCGCCCCCTCCGGGGGCTCTCCTGCCCCTCCCACCATACAGATCAGGGCAGTTCCAAGTACATGGCGCAGGTAGACAACCACAGCGGCGGTCCGGTGAAGTCGCAATCCCACCATACAGATCAGGGCAGTTCCAAGGACGATGAGCCACACGAGCAAAATCCAGGGGGTTGTGATGTCGCAATCCCACCATACAGATCAGGGCAGTTCCAAGACTTGAGAGAAAAAACCACCGATATTGTCCTACAGCTAGGTCGCAATCCCACCATACAGATCAGGGCAGTTCCAAGGCGCCGGGGCATCCGGATCATCCGGGATGAGGTCACGGACAAGTCGCAATCCCACCATACAGATCAGGGCAGTTCCAAGGAGACCGATGTGGATTTTGGAGCTTGGCTGTCAAAGAAAGTCGCAATCCCACCATACAGATCAGGGCAGTTCCAAGGACAGGGGCCGGGCCGCGAGCACCCGGTCCACCGCGTCGCAATCCCACCATACAGATCAGGGCAGTTCCAAGAGCGACCGTTCCAACCCTTTGACCCTACAGGCACTTAAGTTGGCTGTTTTTGTTACCTGCCTCGAAGGGTGCTCGTGCCGCGGCGTTTTCCACAACCTTCCAGCTCACCTCCTTTCTCGCAAACCATTGAAGGTCAGGCACTTCCCGGCCTCTTGTTACCTCCCCGCCAAAACGGCATTCCGGGGCGGGCATGCTTTTTGTCTGGCATGGTTCTTTCCCAAGGCCATGTTCCTCGGGAGGCCCCCGCCCCGGTCGGGGGCTGGTCTCTCCCCCTCTATCTACTAAGGACACAGGACGCGGGGAATTTGTTGGAGGGATCTCGCGTGCCCGATCCGCCATCTTGCCCATCGGATCGTCTCGGCCGCCGCGGAGACGCCCCACGGGGCGTCTCTACGTTGGGGGGCGGCTCGGGGTGCCAGCTACAGGCCTCTCCCTTCCAGGTACAGGCCTCTCCCTTCGAGGTACAGGCCTCTCCCTGCTTCCCGGACCGTGGGACTAGTGGTGCCCCTCGCCGAACTTCTTCTCCCCCGCGGTCACCGCGAGCGCCAGCTTGTTCTGCGCGGGGGGCAGCGGGCAGGTGGCGAAGGAGGTGAAGGCGCAGGGGGGATTGTAGGCGGTGTTGAAGTCGACCTCGACTTTGCCGTTCGCGAGCTTCCCGAGCTCCAGGAAGCGGCCGGCGCCGTAGGTCTCGTGGCCGTTCGTGGTGTCCGCGAAGATGGTGGACAGGCCGTCCTTCTCGGAGCCCAGGACGTCCAGCCGGTAGGTCTTCCCCTGCCAGTCGAACACCACGGCTCCCGGCGAATCCGACTCCGAGACCTGGCCGAGTACGTTGGGGATCGGCACCTTCTTCGGCGGGTTGTACGGCTCGAAGCGGGCGTCGAACCGCCACTCCGGTTGGATCGGATAGAAGTCGAGACCGTGGAACGAGGTCCTGAGCGGGCTCGCCTTGTCCTTGACCCGCACGCCGATGCGGTCGCCGCGCTCGATGACGAAGAAGGAGAGCGTGCCGAGATCGAGGACCGTGGGCTTGCCCTTGGCGTCGCTCACCAGCGCGAGCTCGGTGACCGGCTTGCCGTCCGACGTCACCCCGGCGCCCGGCGCCGCGCGGACGCGGACCTTGTCGCCTTCCCGGATCAGCACGCCGGCCACCGCGGGCCCCTTCCCCTCGGGGAAGATCACCTTGTTGGTGCCGGGGTCGCTCCCGAAGCGGTTCTCCCCTTCATCGAGCCAGAAAAGGCCGACCAGGGTGAGCCAGCTGTCCTCTTTCTTGAGGTCGTCGATCCGCTCCTTCCGCACGGCCTCGATCTTCTGCACATAGGCGGGATCGGCGGCCGTCGCAGCGAAGGCCGGGGCGAGAGACAAGAGCAGCGCGCCGGCCGCGAGGAGGGCGGGGAGGCGGCGCAGGGGGTTCGGCGTTGGCTTCATGGTGGCTCCTTTGACTCCACAGAACAACAGGTGTCCCCCGGTGGGGATTCCGTGCCACGTAACCTTCGTATCATCCTGCACGTATTCACACCCGGAGGAACGCCCTATGCTGACGATTCGCGACCTCGTGAAGGTCTATCCCGGCCCCGTCACCGCGCTCCAGGGGATCAACCTGGACGTCCCCGCGGGGATGTTCGGCCTCCTCGGACCGAACGGCGCCGGCAAGACGACGCTGATGCGCATCCTGGCCGGCCTGCTGGAGCCGACCTCGGGCCAGGTGACCCTGGACGGCGACGACATCCTGGCGGACCCGCAGTCCGTCTGGAAGCGCCTCGGCTATCTGCCCCAGGACTTCGGCTTCTATCCCCATCTGACCGGCGAGAAGATGCTCGCCCACCTGCTCGCGCTCAAGGGGGTGGAAGCGCCCGGGGGGATGAAGAAGCTCGTGGCCGAGCTCCTCGAGCGGGTCAACCTGAGCTACGCGGCCAAGCGCCGGGTGAAGACCTACTCGGGCGGCATGCGCCAGCGCCTGGGGATCGCCCAGGCGGTCGCCGGTGATCCGCGGCTGATCATCGTGGACGAGCCGACGGCAGGCCTCGATCCCGAGGAGCGCCTCCGCTTCTACCGCATCCTCACCGAGCTGGCGGAGGACCGCATCGTCCTCCTCTCCACGCACATCGTGGAGGACGTGAACGTGCTCTGCCCCCGGTTTGTCGTCATCCGCCAGGGTCGGCTGGTGGCCCAGACCTCGCCGCACGAGGCGCAGGCGCGGCTGCGCGGCAGGATCTTCGAGGGGAG
>DASPXX010000022.1:0-9292 GCA_035637095.1 Thermoanaerobaculia bacterium | reverse complement strand
GCCAAAACCGCGACGCCGCGTCCCGTGCTTTCAGGCCGCATGATCGTGGCGGCCCTTGAATCCCAGGGAATCGGCCTGCGGCCTCATCCCTGGGCTGGGATCTCCCGGCCCGTTGGGCCGGATAGGACGGCCATCAAGCTGTGAGAGAAAAAGGATCCTGGCTGATTTATTTCGTAGCAGGCCCTAAGCGCTAACTTCGCGCGAGAACGCTGAGCGGAGCGTTCCTCCTCCCTGGGAGGGGGTGGAGCACTCGAGCTGGCGCGAGAGCGAGGCCGCCCTGCGAGAATTGCGCAAGGCAGTAACCTTCGCCGTTTACGCCGAAGAGGACGACCTCGACCAGGTGACTCGGATCGTCGACAGGTTGTTCACTCTCCTCACGAAGGATTCATGACCGGATGAGCGTGCCGATCACCGGCAAAGCCGAATTCAAAGAGCGCGTCCGCAGTTGGGCCGAGAAGCTCGGTACGCAGGTGACGTCGATCTCGGTGCGGCCGATGACGACGAAGTGGGCATCGTACTCAACCACCGGCCGGCTGACGTTCGACAGCTCCCTTTTGGAGCTCCGGGAGGAGCTCCAGGACTATGTCATCGTTCATGAGCTCCTCCACTCCCACGCCCCGAATCACGGAAAGTTGTGGAAGAGCCTCATGCGCGCGCACCTGAGCGAGTACGAACAGCTGGAAAGCGAGCTACGCCGGGCGGCGCGGTGCCAGGCACCTCTTTCCGGGATGGATTCAGGACGCCCTCGTTAGGCGGTGGAAGCCGCGAAGATGAGCAGCGTCCCCCGATCCGCGTGTTCGATCGAGGCGAGTTGGAGGAGATGAAGGTGGGGCGGACGTGCTATTCTCCTTACGGGAGGTAAGGAGATGCCTGTCGCGACCGTCACCAGCAAGGGCCAGATCACGCTCCCCAAGGAGGTGCGGGAGCACCTGCATATCGGGGAGGGAGATCGCCTGGAGTTTCTCATCGACGAGAGCGGAGAGGTCCGCGTCCGGCCGGTGGCGGGATCGGTCGAGGCGTTCTTCGAGTTCCTGCGTGGCCTCGGATCGCCCGCCCGTTCTCTGGAGGAAATCGAGGAGAGAATGATCCGCGAGATTGTGGCGGATGACGAGCGGATCCGGCGAAATGGGCGGAGAGGTTGAAGTATGCGAGGAGTCGACACCAACGTTCTCCTGCGACCTCTCGCCCAGGACGACTCCGACCAGGTAGCTGTCGTCGAGTCGTTTTTCCGCGACTTGGAGGTCCAGGGAGAACGTCTCTTCGTGAGCTGCATCGTCCTCTGTGAGACGTGCTGGTCTCTGCGTGGCCTTGGGTTTTCTCGTCCAAAGATCGCTGCCTCGCTCGAAAAGCTGCTCGACACAGCTCTCTTCGAGATCCAGGACCGCGAGCTCGTCCGGCGTGCTCTTGCCCAGTACCAACAGGGTCCTGCCGACTTCGCCGACTACCTGATCGGCTGGCAAAGCCGTCAGGCTGGCTGTACGGATACAGTGACCTTCGACGGAGGTCTCGCGGGGGCGCTCGGATTTTCGCTCCTGCCCCGATTCTGAGAGGACCTGCCGGGGTCGTGGATGGCCTTTCACTCCCCGGGGGGGCGCCGTGCCGAGGGTCGGGACGGCTCATCCGGACCCGGGGAGTGTGTCGCCGTCACCGCGCTTCCGCCTCCGCGATCAGCAGCATGCGTCGCTGCGACCGACCGGACAGGAGGGGTAGGCGGAGCAGTCGATGCATCGGGTCATCAGTGAGACTCCACCGACTGCCTCGCCGAGCTCATCCGAGTTGAGGTAGCGGATTGTCTCGCGGCTTTGAGGCCGAAGGCCCGACCTTCCTGGGGATGTCGAGCTCGCCGGCGCTGAAACCCGCCAGGGGTGAGGGTGCTCAGGCCACTGCCGTGACCTCGTCGGCCGAGGTGGCCATGGCGGCCCGGCGCAACCGCCTCTTCGAGCGCTCGACGTCGGTACAATCCAGGATCTCCTCCCGCTGCGCCGAGCTCACGGTGATCCCGCGCTCCGCCAAGACATCGAGGACGGCCCCGGCGATGCCCCTGGCCTCTCCCCTGGCTTCCGCCGCCGCTTTCAGCTCCTGGATCGCCGGCTCGCCCTGGATCTCCAGGGCACGCACGACCGCCCGGCGGACCAACGCGGCGTCGAGCAGAGCCTTCACCGGAAGCGGCGCACCGAGGCATGGATCCTCGATCTGAGACCCCTCATCGAGCAGGCGCCAGCTCCGGCTTTCTGCTGACCACTCACCGACCCTCGGGCGGCCCTTGACCCAGATCGCGAAGATCCGCCGCACGCCGCGGCGATGCATCACCTCGGCCTTCTCCGCCATCTTCCGATCGGTCTGCGTCGAGACCACCTCGAAGGCCATCTCCTCCAGGTAGCGCCGGCCGGTCTCCGGGTCGATTCCGTCCTTGACCACACAGGAGTCGCTGGCGAAGTCCCAACTCACCGCATAGCGGGTGATCAGGTCCACCGCCAGGCAATATCCCGGGGCCACGTGATTGCCCAGGAGGGTGTCGAGATCGCCTTGCTTGACCGCATGGGGCGCCTCGGCGGGCATGGCCACCACCCGGCGGCCGTCGATGATCTCGTCGCGCGTGACCTCCGGCTCGACCAGATGATCATCGACCAGAGGGAAGGAACCGCGGCCCGGCAGGCCCCAGGAGCCCCCCGAGCTCGCCGGCGCCTTGAGACTCAGTCCTGAGCGTTTTTCGTCCATTGGCGACATCATAATAGATTCCCCCACCTGGAAGGCGCGCCGGGAGGACCAGGCGGCGGTCATCGGCCAGCTCACCGGCCTGCGTGTCGCCTTCGGCGCGAGCTTCGAGGCGCGCGGCAGCGCCTTCGGCAAATGCGATCCTGACCCGTGGCGAGGTCGACGACCCGGAAAGCGTCCATCTCCCCGCGGCCGGCGAGCCGCGGACGGCTCGCGTACTTCCTTTTCGGTCTCGAAATTCAGCAGTGCGGACGTCGATGCTGAAAAGAAAAGGCCGGCACTCGCGCGAGCGCCGGCCTTTTTCTTTGAATCGAACGGTGTGGGGTTGGGCTCAGTGCATGAGCGGCACTTCGCCCATCCCGTCGCCGTTGGAGGTCGCCTCTCCGAAGAAGAGGCGTCCTTCACGGAAGGTGGCGCCGCGGAGGGCGAGGGCGAGGACGTCGCCCAGCTCCGCGGCGAAGTGGAAGTGGACCTTGTCCGCCACGTTCTCCGGGAGATCCTCCAGATCGGCCTCGTTGTCCTTGGGCAGCAGGATCTCGCCGATCCCCGCCCGGACGGCGCCCAGGACCTTCTCCTTGACGCCGCCGATGGGCAGAACGCGGCCGGAGAGGGTGATCTCGCCGGTCATCGCCACGTCGTGCCGGGCCGGCCGGCTCGACAGGGCGGAGACCAGGGCGGTGGCCATGGTCACGCCCGCCGAGGGGCCGTCCTTGGGGATCGCGCCCGCCGGCACGTGGACGTGCATGTCGCGCTCGAAGCACTCGGCGGGAATGCCGAGCAGATCCGCGTGCGCCCGGGCGTAGCTCCAGGCCGCGCGTGCCGACTCCTTCATCACGTCGCCGAGCTGGCCCGTGAGCACCAGCTCGCCCTTCCCCTTCATGGTCGACGCCTCGACGAACATGATGTCGCCGCCGGTCGGTGTGTAGTACATGCCGGTCGCGACCCCCACCTGGTCCTGCCGCGCGGCCCGCTCCGGGTGGATCTTGGGCCGGCCGAGGATCTCGCGCACGCTTTCCGCACTCACCTCGCTGTGCTCGATCTCGCCGGCCGCGATCTTGCGCGCGACCTTGCGGGCGAGCTTGCCCAGCGAGCGCTCGAGCTGGCGCACGCCGGATTCCCGGGTGTATCCCTGGACCACGGTGAGGATCGCCTCGTCGCTCATCGCGATCTGCTCCGGCGTCAGGCCGTTCTCCTTGAGCTGCCGCGGCACCAGATAGCGCGTCGCGATGTGCAGCTTGTCCTCTTCCGTGTAGCCGGTGAACTCCACCACCTCCATCCGGTCGAGCAGCGGCCCGGGGATGTTCTGGATGAAGTTCGCCGTGGCGATGAACAGCACCTCCGACAGGTCGAACTGCACTCCGATGTAGTGGTCCACGAAGGTGTCGTTCTGCGCCGGGTCGAGCACCTCGAGGAGCGCGCTCGCCGGATCGCCCTGGTAGGAGACGCCGAGCTTGTCGACCTCGTCGAGCAGGAACACCGGGTTCTTGGTGCCGGCCTGCTTCATGCCCTTGATGATCCGGCCCGGCATGGCGCCCACGTAGGTGCGCCGGTGGCCGCGGATGTCGGCCTCGTCGCGCACGCCGCCGAGCGAGATACGGACGTACTCGCGTCCCATGGACCGGGCGATCGACCGGGCCACGGACGTCTTGCCCACGCCCGGAGGACCGACGAAGAGGAGGATCGGGCCCTTGTTGGCACGCTTCTCCTCTTTCGTCTGGGGCTCGTCCTGGATGGCAGTCTCGGCGATGACGCCGTCGGGCTCCTCGGCGACGGCCTCGGCTTTGGCGGCCTCGTCGGCGACGAGCTCCCGCGCGAGCTCGGTCTGCCGGAGCTGGCGGACCGCCAGGAACTCCAGGATGCGGTCTTTCACGTCCCCCAGGCCGTAGTGGTCCTCTTCGAGGATCGCGGCCGCGCGCGGGATGTCGATGTGCTCCTCGCTCCGCGTGTTCCAGGGGAGCTCCGCGATCGTCTCCAGATAGCTGCGGATGACCTGCGACTCCATGGCCTCGCGGCCCATGCGGCCGAGGCGGCCGAGCTCGCGGTCGACCTCCTTGCGGGCCTCGTCCGGCAGCTCGAGCCTGGTGAGCCGCTCGCGCAGCTCCTCGACCTCGTTGCCGGGGTCTCCCTCGCCGAGCTCCTTCTGGATCGCCTTGAGCTGCTCGCGCAGGAACATCTCGCGCTGGCGGTCGCCGAGCTCCTCCTGGACGCGGGTCTTGATGTTCTCCTGCGCCTCGAGGACCTCGAGCTGGCGCTGGACGTGGACGAGCACACGGCGCAGCCGCTCCTCGACCGAGAGGGTCTCCAGGAGCGCCTGCCGCTGTGTCGACGACACGTCGGTATAGGCGGCCACCAGGTCGGCGAGCCGGCCCGGCTCGGTCACCCCCTCCAGCACCCCATGCACGACCTCCTCGGGAAGCCCGGAGCGCTTGCCCAGCTCCGCCGCGCGCTCCCGCGCCTCGCGGAACAGGCCCATGAAGGCGGGGTCGGTGGGGTTCAGAGGAGGCATCTCTTCAGCCTCCCGCCCGACGGCCTCCAGATATCCATCCTTCTCCGTGATACGCATCGCGATGCCGCGGTACTCGCCCTGCAGCAGAAGCTGCACGCCGGCGAGGCCGCGCTGCAGCTGTCCGATGCGCGCCACCGTCCCGATCGTGTGCAGCGACTCGGGGGTGGGATTCTGGTTATTGGACGAGTCCTCCCGTTGTGAGACGGCGAAGACGAGCCGGTCTGGCGTGGCCAGTGCCGCCTCGATGGCCCGCAGAGTGGCCGGCCGGCCCGCATTGATCGGGGCCGTCACGCCCGGGAACAGCACGAACTCCCTCAAGGGGAGCACGGGAAGTGTAAATCTCTCTGACATTTCGTTCTCCTCTCGCACCCAGAAAACCGAGTCTGTTCGACTCAAATTCCCGCCAACCTGAGTGGCGGATGCTCAGGTCGAGAGCCCTTCTGCCACTCGTCTCGAAGGAGGGGGCAACCAAGAATCGTGCCAGGACCGGGGGGAGGAGGGCTCTACATCACCAAGGCGTAGCCGACCTTGAAGAAGAAGGTCCGGTCGGAGCGCGTCAGATCGATCAGCCGGCCGTCGGCGTCCTCGCCGCCCAGCTGGTTGTCGGAGTAGCCGAGGAAGAGGACGGTGGTGGGGTTGAGCTTGTAGGAGAAGAGGAGCTGGGTGAACAGGTGCTGGTCGTCCGCCGGCACCGGGGCGGCGGTGAAGAGGGCGCGGTTGATCTCCAGGTCGGTGTATTGGACGATCGCGCGGACGAACGTCCGGATGTCGATCTGGTAGACCGTACGGAGCTGGCTGACGTTCAGCTCCAGCAGCTTGCCGCCCTCGACGCTCACCCGTTGCAGGTCGTGGTCGAGCCCGGCCTGGAGGTGGCTCCCGAAGTTGAAGTTGACTGTGGGACGGATGCGCAGCAGGTCTCCCGGCCGGGTGTGGTCGAAGTCGATGGTGTCGCCCACGAGAGCCAGCAGGGACAGACCGAGACGGCCGGACGGGCGCAGGTCGGCGTTGAGCTGGGTGAAGCTCTCCTTGAAGGTGACGCCGTTCCAGAAACGGTCGCGCCACCCCCGGTCGAGCACGTAGGTCGATTGCCAGGGGCCGCGCAGCCGGACGTAGGCCTCGGCCTCGCGTTGCAGGACAGTCCCCTTTTTTTCGGAGTCGGTGGCATCGGTCTGATCCCAGTCCCCCCCGAAGCTGATGCTGCTGTACCAGGCCTTTCGCTGCGGCGCCCACCAGGTGCGCTCCAGCCCGGCGGTCGACAGCTCGTAGCCGACCTTCGGGAGGAATCCCAGGTCGGCCCGGAACCCGTCGTCGACGTCTTCCCAGACCGCGTACCAGCTCCATTGGCGGGCGCTGTGCTCGTAGGCGGCGCGCAGAGCCGAGCCGTCGAGGCGGCCGGTGGGGATGCCGAAGGTCGCGGCGAAGCGGTCCGGGTACTGTGTCCGCGAGCCGAGCGCCTGGGCGGTCACCACGTCGCTGCCGTTCGGCTGCCAGCGTCCGTCGAGACCGGCGACGGTGTTGAAGTAGTCCCCTCCTTCGCGATGGGTGGCGATGGCGCCGAGGGTGGAGGAGGCGCCGAGGTCCCGCCGGTAGCGCAGGGCCGCGTCGGTGGTCCGGAGGTCCGGGAGCGACGTGGTGAGCGAGAACTGATCGCCGGGCAGGAGCAGGTTCGTCCGGTCGTCCTCGGTGACGAAGAGGCCGAGGGCGTTCTTCCCCTCCTTGCCGCTCAGCTTCGCGCCCCAGCGCGGATCGGCCACGGTGCGGGTGTAGACCACGCTGAACGGCGTCTGGAAGAAGTCGGCGCTCTCCAGGAAGAACGGCCGCTTCTCGGGGAAGGACAGCGCGAACTGGGTGTTGACGTCGAGCTCGACGGCATCGGCCTCCACCTGGGAGAAGTCCGGATTGATCGCGCCGGAGAGGGTCAGGTTGGGCGTGATGCCCCAGCGGGCGGTGAGACCCAGATCCCCCTCCTTGCTCCCGTTCTCCAGGCTTCCGTCGGGGAAGTCGCGCCGGCGGTCGGTGCGCTGGCCGGTGGCCGTCGGGTCGAGCTCCAGGTTGCGTCCCGGCTTGACACCCACGAAGCCGGTCGCCTTCGGCTCCTGACAGACGAAGCACCCATTGTCGGGGTCCATCCAGGTGGAGGCGATCTGATGGCGGAGGCTGCGTTTGAGCGAGCGGAAGGCGCCGATGCCCCAGGTCTGCTCTCCCTTGGAGCGTTGAAAGCGGAGCGAGCTGAAAGGGATGGCCATCTCGACGACATAGCCGTGCTCGTCGATACGGCCGGCGGAGCTCCAGATGGCGTCCCACGCCGGGTCCTCCTCCGGGTTGGTCATCTCGTTCAAGGCGAGGTCCATCTGCACGCCGAGCGGATTGACGAAGAGCTCGTAGCCGCGGCGCTCGTCGTTGAAGGTATCGAGGATCAGGCCCACGAAGTCGTCGCTGAACGCCCCGTCGCGGTCGGTCAGGTTGGCGCGGATGGCCGCCGGGTCCGGATCGTTGGCCCGGAAACCGGCGTAGAGGTTGTCCTCGTCATAAGCGAGATAGCAGAGGGTCGTGACGGGTGCCGGGACGTTCCTGCCCGGGTCGATCTCGTTGTCGACGTCGACCGTCAGCGCCTCGCGCCAGGCCGGGTCGTCGAGCACGCCGTCGATCTTGATCGGCGTGGAGATCCTGGGGATGCGGTAGTGCGGCTTCTCCGGATGCGCCGCCTTCGCAGGCTCCGGCTCCTGGCCGGTTGCTGCGGCGGGGGAGAAAACCAGGACGGCCAGCACAGCGAGCCCGAGGGCTCTCGACGTCTTCACGACCCCTCAGGTGCGGCGGCGCCGCTGGGCGGTCGCCTCGGTGCGGGCGCGGAGCAGGTCGGGGAGGTGCTCCTGGATCCACCGGTCGGCCTTGTCCAGGTGCCGGTACTCGCGCTCGCGGCGGCGGAACTCCGGCGTGTGGAAAAACCGCCGGCCGTTGCGTTCCACCGGCGGCATGTCCGCGTGCAGGAGCTCGTGAAAGAGGACGGCCTCGATGACGTAGCGCGGGACCCCGGGCTGGTCGAGAACCCCATGGAGGCGGATCAGGCGATCCTCGTAGGAGTAGCTGCCGAGCTGCAGGCTGGAGGTCTGGCGCCGCCGGCAATGGTGGGCCGCGCCGCCCGAGGAACGCCCCCAGGTCACGCCCACCGAGAGACGGGCACCGAAATAGCGCTGGTTCAGGTCGTCCACGATCTGGCGAAGGTCATAGACGGCCCCCTCGGCGCGCAGCGCGGCGCGGCGGGAGCGCGGCGCCGGCCGGTGGGACGCGAAGTGCTGGCGGATGACCTTCAGGGCTTCCCGGGAGCGGTCGCTCCCCTTCCGGCTCTCCAGAAACGCCGCGACCGCCTGCAGGACCTCGGGCGGCGCCTCCACGAAGGAACGGTGGATGCGCAAGGAGAGCTGGGTGCGGTCGCCGGGGCGCCCGGGCTGGACGCTCAGGATGGTGCGGCGGTTGTCGGTCAGGATCAGACTGGAGAGACGGCCGCCGGTCAACCGGTTGAGGGCGCGCTGGAGCCCGAGGCGCGGCGCGTCCGGATGCGGGACCACTGTGGGACGTGAGAGCCGCTTGCCCTCCTGGAGGGCAGGGTGAGCGTTCCCGAACAGCTCGAGCTGGAGCGGGCGGCGCGGCGCCGGGCCCGCGGGCCGGGCATGCGCCCGGCGGACCGGGAGCTCGGGGGTTCCGGAAGGGCGACGAAGCGCCTGAGTGGAAGATCTCATCCGACGTCCATCCTCCTCGCATCGCGGGCCGGAGCCCGGGTCCTTCAGGTGGCGGACACTCTACCATGGCTGGCCCGTGCTCCGGACAGCTTCCAAGAGGGTCAGGAGATGACCCAACGCTCGCCCACGGCCAGGGCCCTTACCCGCTGCCGGTCGGCCCCCTCCTCGCGCAGCACCGTCTCCAGGACGTGGGGAGGCAGATCGACCGGCTCATCGGTCAGATCGAACGTCCCCCAGTGCATGCCGGCCATCCATCCGGCGCCGAGATCGCGGAACGCCTGCAGAGCCTCGCGCGGGTCCATGTGCTGGTAGCGCATGAACCAGCGGGGCTCGT
>DASPXX010000021.1:0-10944 GCA_035637095.1 Thermoanaerobaculia bacterium | reverse complement strand
GAGCAGGATGGTGAAGACGACCATGGCCGCCCAGACACCGGACTCGATCTCGCCGGAGCTGGAGAAGAGGTGGCGGAGGACCGTCCGCGGCGTTCCGTTCAGGGTCACGTTGAGCTGGTCGGAGAGCACCCGGCCGGTCACCGGGTTGAGGAGGGGACCCGAGACGTCCGCCCACCAGAGGAGCGGATCGTCCCAGTATTTCTCCCCGCGTGAGAAGCGCTTGAAGAACTTCTCGGCCTCGCCGGCCTGCTGCTCGCGCCGGATGTGGCGCAGGCGCAACGTCTTGTCGCCGAATCCGATCTGGATCTTCAAGTCCGGATCGTCCGGCCGGTCGCTCTCCACCCAGATGTCACCGCGCCGGCTGATCTCCCGGTCGAGGTTGCCGGTGAACAGAGCGAGCACGCCGCTTTTGTCGCCCGCCTGCTCGGAAGCTGCGGCGATGAGGGTGGGGAGGCCGTTCTCGCCGGCGAAGAACCGCTGGGGGACTTCGCGGTCCCGGTGGGCTCCCGGCGCCAGCGTCTGGGCCGACACCCAGGGGGGCCACTGCGCGGGCAGCCGCGGATCGCCGGCGACCTTGCGGCCGTTCCGGTACCAGGCGAAGGCGATCTCCCGCTCGCTGGGGGGCGGCGCCGGATGCGCGCTGTCGAGCCTCTGGAGCTGGACGCGCGCCGCGGTCTGCAGATCGCGCTGCGCGTCTCCCACCGCGTCGCGGTAGAGGTGGCCGAGGAAGAAGCCGGCGAGGATGTAGGCCACGACGCCGAGGAGGAGGAGCACGAGGGGAATCGGCAGGACTCCGATGAGGAAATAGGAGAAGGCGAGCCGGCGGCCGACCTTGTAGAGGAAGGACCGCCAGACCTTCCAGAGCAGCCAGAGGCAGAAGCCGACCGCGACCCCGGCGAGCAGGACCCGGCTCAGCAGGGAGAGGACGGGGATGTGCAGAAGCGAGACGGCGAGCGCGGCGGTCGCGCCGGCCGAGACGATCAGGGTCCAGCGGCGAGTGCGTTCTTTCACGGAAAGATCCGGGGCGTCAGAGAGAACCGTCCCCGAAAGCCATTACGGGAAGACGGTGGGCGAGGTTTTGCCTTGTCCGGTTGGATGGCCGCCGCGTCTCGCATAGAATTGCCAGGCCTCGGGCAGACCCGGCCCCTCGCAGATCGACTGCCCGGCATCTTAGCGCGAACCAGAGGAGAGGATACCGTGTCGAGGATTCCCCGGTACCAGGAGCACCTGAAAACCGCTTTCACCGCGGAGGCCGCCAGCGCCGCCCGCTGCCGTGCCTATGCCGTCCGCGCCGAGCGGGAGGGCCTGCCGAACCTCGCGCAGCGCTGGCTGCGCCTGGCTGAGGAGAAGGACCGTCTCGCGGTCGAGCTCCTGGAAGCGTCCGGCCAGCTGCAGACCCTCGATGCGGACGTGGGCAATGCCATCTCCGAGGAGCGCTACGAGAACGACGCCCTCTATCCCAAGATGATCCGCGACGTGGACCAGCAGACGGCGGACGTCTTCCTGCGGGTCGTTGCCGCGCAGAAGGAGCATCTGCGCGAGCTCGAGAAGCTGCGCGAAGCGATGAACGCCGCCGAGGGCGATGTGATCCTGCCACCCGAGGTGGACCGGGGCACGGCGCCGTCGGCTCTGGCGTCGTAGGCCCTCACTCCTCCCCGTGCTCGTGCTCCTCCGAGGTGCCGGCCCCGGCTTCCTGGGCCATCTTCTGGTACTGCTCCTTGGTCAGCTTCGGCATGGTCTGGAGGAAGGCGACGATCGCCCAGATCTCGTCGTCGTCGTGGGTCATGCCGAAGGAGGGCATGCCGGTCATCTTGATGCCGTGCTTGACGATCCAGAAGATCTCGCCGGGCTCGGCGGCACGGCGGGTGAGGTCCGGCGGGGAGGGGTTGAGCCCCATGGCGGCCTCCGACATGGAGATGCCCGGCGCACCGTGGCAGGTGACGCACATCTCGTGGTAGTGCACGAGACCCTTGCGCAGGACCGCGGGATCCGGGTGCGCCAGCCAGTCGGGAGGCTTGACCTCCTCCGCCCGGTGTTCCACCGAGCGCTCCTGTGTCGTCCGGAGGACCCACTGGACCGGATTCGTGTGTTCCTCGTCCGCCGCGACGTTGTACAGACCCGAAAAGATGAACCCCAACCCTGCGAGGACGAGCAGGACGACGACAGCGATCAGTCTGCCAAAAATTTTCATTTGTTCCCAACCTCCGTCACAATCATGCCATGAGCGATTCGCAGATCAGGAGCCGCCGGTGACGCCGGCTGACCGCGACGGCCTCTCCATCGTCCTCTCCGGCGGTGGAGCCCGGGCAGCCTACCAGATGGGCGTCCTGCGCGGGCTGGCGCGCCACTTCCCGGAGATGAGCTTCCCGATCATCGCCGGCGTCTCCGCCGGTGCGATCAACGCGACCTACCTGGCGGCCCACCCGGGCACCATGGCGGAGGCCGCCCTCGAGCTGGCGCAGATCTGGGGGGCTCTCCGGGTCGAGGACATCTTCCGGGTGGACCCGCCGTCTCTCACCGGCGACATCCTCCGCTGGGTGCGCTGGGCCAGCCGGCTGATCGGCGACGAAGCCGTTGGCCCCGTGCGCGGATTCCTCGACACGCAGCCGCTCCGCGAGCTGATCCAGCGCGTCTCGGCCACGGTCGACGGCGAGCTCATCGGCATCGAGAGCAACCTGCGCGAGGGGAAGCTGCGGGCGCTCGCGCTCACCGCCCTGAACTACGCCACCGGGCAGACGGTCACCTGGGCGCAGGGCCAGGAGCTGGTGCCATGGACCCAGTCGCAGCGCCGCAGCTTCCATACCCGCATAACGGTCGAGCACGTGATGGCCTCGTGCGCGCTGCCGGTCGTCTTCCCGGCGGTGCGTCTGGGCGACTCCTGGTACGGCGACGGCGGCGTGCGTCTCTCGGCGCCGCTCTCGCCGGCCCTCCGGTTTGGCGCCTCGCGCATCCTCGCCATCTCGCCGCGCTACGAGGCGAGCCACGAGGAGGCCGACCGGCCGCAGATCTGCGGCTACCCGCCGGCGGCCCAGATCCTCTCGCACCTGCTCGACGCCATCTTCCTCGACGTGCTGGACGAGGACGTGCGCCGCCTGCAGAGCATGAACAAGCTCCTCTCCAAGCTGCCGCCGGAAGAGTGGGGGGAGTATCGGCCGGTGGACATCCTGGTGCTGCGGCCGTCCGTGGACCTCGGCAAGCTGGCCATGGATTACGAGCCGCGCCTGCCCGACACCTTCCGCCTCCTCGCCCGCAGCCTGGGCACCGGCGAGGTGACGACCTCGGACTTCCTCTCGATGCTGATGTTCCAGCCCGACTATCTGGGATGTCTCATGGACATCGGCGAGGCGGATGCCGAGGCCCGGCTGGGGGAGATCGGAGAGCTGCTGGACCTCACCCTCCGCTCCCAGCACCTGCCGCCTCCCCAGCCCTCAGCCCCGGCCCCTCTTCCGCAAGCGGGCGAGGGATGACCGGCTTTCCTCAGGCGGTCCGGTCGTCCACCGCCGCTTCGGGCGCCGTCTTCTGGACCGAGGCGATCCCCCGGGTCACGCCGGTCGTGCCGCTGTAGGTCTCGCTGCTGCCGATCGTTTCGCCGTTGGACGCCTTGAGGATGAAATACGGCTGCCCGCCGGTCCTCTGTTTCCGCTCGAAGCGCGCAGCGTTCCCCGCGTTCTTGCGGACCGACTCGATCCCCTTCTGGGCGCTGCGCTTGTCGGTGTAGCGCTCGCTGGTCAGGATGACCCTTCCGTTGCTCGCCTTCAGATTGAAGTAGAACTGCCCGTCACTCGCCTTCTTGACCTCGAACTTTCCAGCCATGTGGACCTCCCCGAGAATGGCACGTCACGCGCAAAGCCTTACGCCACCGTCACCTCCGGACACAGATACACGTCCTGAATCGCATGGAACAGCTCGATGCCTTCCTGCAGCGGGCGCTGGAAGGACTTGCGGCCGGAGATCAGGCCGCAGCCGCCGGCCCGCTTGTTGATCACCGCGGTGCGCACCGCCTGCGCCAGGTCGTCCGACCCCTTCGACTCGCCGCCCGAGTTGATCAGCCCGGCCCGGCCCATGTAGCAGTTGGCCACCTGCCAGCGGTTCCAGTCGACCGGGTGGTCTTCCACCAGCTCGCCGTAGATCCTCGGGCTGGTCTTGCTGTAGTTCAGGGCCTTGAAGCCGCCGTTGTTCGTCGCCTGCTTCTGCTTGACGATGTCCGCCTGCATGGTGACCGCCAGATGGTTCGCCTGGCCGGTCAGGTCGGCGGCGGTGTGATAGTCGACGCCGTCCTTCTTGAAGGCGTTGTTGCGCGTGTAGGCCCAGAGCACGGTCGCCAGTCCCAGCTCGTGGGCGCGGTAGAACGCCTCGGAGATCTCGACGATCTCGCGCGCCGAATCGTCGCTGCCGAAATAGACCGTGGCGCCGACCGCGGCCGCCCCCATGTCCCACGCCTGCTCGACCTGGGCGAACAGGATCTGCGAGAACTTGTTGGGGTAGGTCATCAGCTCGTTGTGGTTGATCTTGACGATGAACGGGATCCGGTGGACGTATTTGCGGGCCAGGGAGCCGAGCACGCCGACCGTCGAGGCCACCGCGTTGCAGCCGGCCTCGAGCGCCAGCTTCACGATGTTCTCCGGATCGAAGTAGTCCGGGTTCGGTGCGAACGAGGCGGCGGCCGAGTGCTCCACCCCCTGGTCCACCGGCAGGATCGACAGATAGCCGGTGTTCGCCAGGCGGCCGGAGCCATACATCCGCTGCAGGTTGACGAGGACCTGCGGCTTGCGGTCGGACTGCCCCCAGGCCTGGTCGACGTGGTCCGGGCCGGGCAGCATCAGCCGCTCCTTGGAGATCCCCTTGCAGGTGAAAGACAGGAGGTTGTCCGCCTCGCCGCCGAGAGAGGCGACGATCCGGTCCAGAGTGCTGCTCCCAACGCGTTCCATCGTAGCCATCTGACGGATTCCTCCCTTTCGTTTGGAGTGACCGGCCAGGCACGCCCCGTGGCGGCCGTGCACGGTATCTTACAGCGACAGGCGGCCTGCAATGTCCACTCCCCAGCGCTTCCACCGCATCCGCGCCGTGCTCGACCGGCGCCAGCCGGACCTGACGGTCCTTCTGGAAGACGTCCAGGTGCCGCGCAACCTGGCGGCCATCGTGCGCAGCCTGGACGCCGCCGGCGGTCTCGAAGCGCACGCGGTCTGGCCGGGCGGCAGGCTCAAGATCTCGCGTCCGGCCTCGGGAGGCAACCGCAAGTGGGTCCCGGTCCGCAAGCACCGCACCCTCGCCGATGCGCTCGCCCGCCTCAAGGAGCGGGGATTCCGCATCCTGGTTGCGGACCCGGTGGAGAAATCCACCGACTTCCGGCGGGTGGACTACCTGCGGCCCACCGCGATCCTCCTCGGCAACGAGGACTTCGGAGTCACCCCGGAAGCCCGGGAGGGAGCCGACGAGCGCGTGGCGATCCCGATGGCCGGCATGGGCACTTCCTTGAACGTCTCGGTCGCGGCCGCGCTGATCCTCTTCGAAGCGCAGCGCCAGCGCGCCGCCGCCGGTTTCTACGACGCGCCCCGCCTGGACCCCGAGACGCACGCCAGGCTGCTCTTCGAATGGGTCTATCCCAAGCTCGCCGCCCTCTGCCGCCGGCACGGCGCTCCCTACCCGCCGTTGGGACCGGACGGGGAGATTCTGGGGCCGCTGCCGCGGTAGGCCGCTGGCTCAGAAACGCAGGCCCACCGCGAAGCGAAACGTGCGCGGCTGCTGAAACGCCAGCGGGCTGACGCCCTTGCCGAAGTTCTGCCCCTTCTGCCAGTTCACACCCTCGACCGGAGCGGTGGTGAACGGGTTGAAGGGCAGGCAGCGTCCGGTCGGCGAGCCGCCGCACGCGCCGTTGGTGTCAAAGGTGCTGATGCTGGTGTCCAGGAAGCGGGCGTCGGTGGTGTCGACCCGCTGATGATTGAACACGTTGATCACCTCGGGCTTGAGGAACAGATCGAGCTGCCCCAGCCTGAGCTCATAGTTCACCGCCAGGTCGGTGTGGTAGACGTTGGGGGTGTGGAAGGCATCCCGCGCGGTGTAGAAGTACGGCACGTTGAACGGCGGCGTGAGGTAGCCGGGGTTGGTGACGAAGGCTGCCGACCGCACGGTCCCGACGGCACCATAGGGATGCCCGCTGCCGAAGCTCTCCAGCAGGCTGACGCTCAAGCCGTGGTGGTTGTGCTCGAGCACGCGATAGACGCCGAAGAGCGAGACGCGGTGCCGCTGGTCGAGGAGGAGGTCGCCCTTTGGCGCCGCCCAGCGAGCCTGCTGGTACTCCGGGTAGTTGCCGAGGGTGCCGACCGTGGGGCCCGCGGGGCCGTTTTCCGCGTCGAGGTTCCCCTGCGTCTTCGAAAGCGTCCAGCTGCCGCCGAGGTCGAAACGATCTCCCAGCCGGTAGCCAAAGGCAGTCTGGAGCCCGTCGTAGGTCCGCTCGTAGTGACGGTCGTCATTTGCGATCAGCCGGAGGTCGGCGCGGAGGGTGACGCCACTGAACTGCCCGGTCACCTGGCCGGTCGACGTGTCGACGCGCGAGGCATAGAAGTCGGACCAGTCGCGGTGCACGAGGTCGGCGCGGACCGTGCCGCGGCTGCCGAGGCGGCGGGTGAAGCCCAGGCTGTACTCGGTGACGCTCGGCGAGTTGAGAGAGCCGCGGATCTGCTGGTTCAAGCCCGGGATGGCGACCGTGATGAAGGGGAGCGAGGCGCGGTTGGCATCGAACCACTGGAACAGGGCGCGCAGCGCATCGTCCTCGCCGAGCAGCGGCGCCGTGGGGTCGGTGTTGATGGCGGGTCCGCGATAGACCCAGCGGAGGTTCGCCGGCCTGCCGCCGGCCGAGGTGAAGTCACCGATGGTGTTGGCGATCGCCGCCACGTACTCGGCATAGCCGCCGTGGAAAACCCAGCCGGCGGCCCCCGTGGGGCTGTAGACGACAGCCAGGCGGGGGCTGACCTTCGAGTCGCTCGCCACTTTGTCGCCCCCGGCGTTCTTGCCGTCGTTGCCGTCGTAACGGAGCCCGACGTTGAAGCTCCAGGCCGAGTCGAGCCGCCAGGAGTCGTTGGCGAAGAACGAGTTGGTGACGAAGTGGGTCCCCTTGCTCGGCTTGAGGATCGGGTTGTAGATGATGACGGTCGAGCCTTCGTTGTTGAACACCGGAAAGATCTGACCGTTGCGGAGGATCGCGCTAGTACCGGCGATGGTGTAATCGCTTCCGGACTGATGGTTGTCGGCGGTCCGCTTGTCGTCGAAGGTGTCGTAGCCGCCCACCAGATCGTGGGTTCCCCAGCTGTCCGTGCTCAGGAAATAGGATAGCTTGACCAGAGCGTTGTCGTTGGCCCGCTCCTCCGTCCTGCAGACACCGCAGAAGGTGGGTGAGTTGTAGCGCGCCTGGCCCCGGCTGTTGTCGAGGATGACCGTGCCGTCGATCAGGTCCGTCGATCTGCCCCCGGCGTGCACGAAGCTCAACTTGCGCTCCGCATACTGGGCGGTGAGCAGCAGAGAGTCGGTCAGCGCGCCGCTGTAGTTGAGCGCCCACGCGTCCTCGGGCGCCTCGAATGAGATCAGGCTGTCGAGGTCGAGGATGAAGCCGGTGAACCCGTTGTCCTGCTTGAAATCGATCTTCTGGTAGCTGCCGAACAGGGTGTGGCTCGGAGTGATCGACGCCGTCAGCTTGCCTTCGTAACGCTTCTGCACGCTCGATATTGTGAAGGGGAGGCTGGGGAACGGGCTGGAGCTGGAGACGTCGCGGTCTCGGCCGGCGAGGAAGAACCACAGGCGGTCGCGGACGACGGGACCCCCGAGAGTCGCTTCGTAGATGGGGATCGTGTCGTCCAGCCGCGTGGTGGTCAGCGGCGTCTTCTTCTGCCACTTCTGGTTGGTGAAGGAGGTGCGGAAGCTCCCCGAGAAGTCGTTGCCGCCCGACTTGGTGAGCACGTTGACGACGCCGCCCGAGAACCGGCCGTACTCGGCGGAGATGCTGGAAGCGGCCGTGGTGGTTTCCTGGATGGCGTCCTCGATGAAGAGGTCTTCGGCCTGGCCGCGGACGTTCTCGTTGACCACCACCCCATTGACGAGGAAGAGGTTCTCGAAGGTCGGCGCACCCGAGATCGTGATGGTGGAGAGGGAGGTGTCGGCGAGCTTGATCGGCCCGCTCGGTTGCACGCCCGGCGCCAGGGCGACGATCTGGTTGAGGGTGCGGCCCGCCGCCAGCTGGTCGACCAGCACCTTGGTGTAGGTGGTGGCTCCCTGGGCGCCCTCCGAGATCGTCTCGAAAGCGCCGCCGCCCGCGGTCACGGCGATCTCCTCCTCGAACTTGGCAGTAACCGCCATCTCGGCGTCCAGCCGCTGGTTCTGCGCGGCAGCGATCTTGAGCTCCTCTTTCAGGGTCTGCATGCCCTTGCCGGAGAAGCTGACGGTGTACTCTCCTGCCGGTAAGACGGGAAAGAGGTAATCCCCCGTCTCGGACGTCACGACAGTCCGCTCACCTTGCAGTTGCGGCGACGCGACGGTCACTTCGACACCCGGGAGCGGAGCTCCATTGAGGGTGACCCGGCCCGTCAACTTGCCCGTCGGGTACCCCTGCCCGAGCGCCGGAATCTCAAGCAGCAGGAAGGTTGCAAAGCAACAGAAAGAAACGATCTTTCGCACGGCAGGCCCCTTTCTCAGGTCCAACGATTTTCGGAGAGTTTACTCTTTGTGATGGCAGCAGTCCACAATGCGTGCAGCGCTGGGGGGTCTCCGCTCAGCTGCCGGCGAAACAGCGGATCGCAATGGGATTTACACACCCAACCCCTGGCATGAGACACTTGTTGAAAGGACGGAACGTCCCGGCCTTTCTATCGCGAAGGGAGAATCCGTATGAAGAAGAAATCCGAGAAGAAACTTGTGCTCAACAGAGAGGTCTTGCGGGAGCTGAGCAGAGAGGAGACCCGCCAGGCCGCCGGTGGCGAGTACACATACACGTGCGATACATGCGCATGTAATTGGTAAGCTCTTCGCGCCCCCTACCCCGGGGGCGCTCCCCGGTTTTCCCACACCGCCCGCGACACCTCCGCGATCACCCGGTTCGCCTTCTTCTCGTCCCGGATGGCGCCGGTGAGGACGACCAGGATGTAGGGTTTCTCGCCCGGCGGGAAGACGATCGCGGCGTCGTGGTGGATGGCCGTGATGTCGCCGGTCTTGTGGGCGACGGGGATGCCGGGGGGGAGGCCGGCGGGGATCTTCTCGTTGAACTCCTGGGCCTTCAGGATCTCCAGCATCCGGTCCCGCGAGGCGGGGGAGAAGGTTCTGCCGTCGAGGAGGACCTTGTAGAGAAGGAGGAGGTCCTTCGCGGTCACCCGGTTGTTGAGCCCGGCCTCGTAGGCCTTCTGGTCCTCGACGCCGCGCAGGACCTGGATGTCGTAGGCGCCGAGGCGGCGCACCAGGTCCGTCACGTTGGTGGCGCCGATCTTCTCGATGAGGAGGTTGGTGGCGAGGTTCGAGCTGCGCACGATCATCCGGCGGATCAGCTCCGCGAGCGTCCGCGTCTGGCCGATCGCCGCGTAGAGATCCGGGTCGCCGTCCTCCTTCTCGTCGAGCACATAGCGCGAGCCGTCGACGATGCTGGCGAAGTCGTTGGCGACCCGGACCGGCTCGTCGAGGCGCATCTGCCCGCGGTCCACCGCCTCGAAGAGGGCCATCATGACCGGCAGCTTCATGGTGCTCGCCGCGTGCAGGATCTCGGTGTCCTGGAACGACAGGATGGCGCCGGTGCCCAGGTTCTCGTACGCCACCGCCACCAGGCCGTGGCTCTGTTTCGCGATCCGCTCGATCCGCCCCGGCAGGGTGTCTTTCGGATAGCGATAGGAGGAGCAGGCGAGGGTGAGCAGGCAGAGGGGGAGGAGGGCGAGGGCGGAGCGCATGGAAGAGGAATGTATCGTAGGATCGCTTCGTCTTGTTCTCATGGAGGACTCCCGATGTCTGTCCCGCACCGTTCCCGTGCCGCCCTGGCGGCTCTCCTCGCCCTGGCCCTGCTCGCCTTGCCTCAGGTTCTTTCTGCCGCGGGGAAGCGCCCGATCACCGAGACGGACCTCTTCCGCTTCGTCTGGCTCGCCGATCCCCGGATCTCCCCGGACGGCCGGCAGGTCGCTTTCGTCCGGGTGACGGTCAACCAGAAGAAGGACGGCTATGAAACGGCGCTCTGGATGGTCCCCGCGGACGGCAGCGCGCCGGCCCGCCCGTTCACCACCGGTCCGCACGACTCCTCCCCCCGCTGGTCTCCGGACGGGCGCTGGATCGCCTTCCTCCGCTCCGTCGCTCTGCGGGACCAGAGGTCGGAGGATGGGGGGAAGGACAAGGACAAGGACAAGCAGCCGCAGATCCATCTGATCGGTGCGCAGGGAGGAGAGGCCTTCCAGGTCACCGATGTTCCCGAGGGGGTCTCGGCGCCCGCCTGGTCGCCCGACGGCAGGACGCTCGCGTTCATCAGCGACGCCAACGACCGGGATCTCGCCAAGCAGAACGCGCGCAGGAAGCACTCCGGCGGCGAGGAGGAGCACGAGAGCGACGTGCGGGTGGTCACCAGCGCCATCTACCGGTTCAACGGCGCGGGCTTCAACGATACCAGCCACCCGGGCCACCTCTGGACGGTGGAAGCACCGGCTCCGGGCGCGAGCCTTCCGGAGCCGCGGCAGCTCACCCGGGGTACCTTCAGCGAGGACACGCCGGTCTGGTCGCGCGACGGCAAGCTCCTCTACTTCGCGTCGGACCGGGTGAAGGAGTCGTACTACGAGAAGCCGAACGGCGACGTCTGGAGCGTGCCGGCCGGAGGCGGCGAGATCCGCCCGGCGGTGGACGTCGACGGTCCGGCCGGCGAATGGGCCGCCTCTCCCGATGGCAGCCGCTTCGCCTTCGCCGGCTTCCTCAACCCGGAGAAACGCCGCTCCTATG
>DASPXX010000020.1:0-52184 GCA_035637095.1 Thermoanaerobaculia bacterium | reverse complement strand
CTCCCCTCGCCCGCTCGCGGGAGAGGGGCCGGGGGTGAGGGTCCAACCGCTCGGGCTCTCCCTCCGCTACAATACACGCTCATCCGTGCGGAGGTGGTCGCTTGGACGTTCGAGAGACAGGTTCCGTCCTCGATGGCAAATACGAGATCGTGGATCGCCTGGGCAGCGGCGGGATGGGCGAGGTCTACCTCGTCCGCCACCTGCATCTCCAGGAGCTCCGGGTCGTCAAGATCCTGCGCCAGGACCTCGCGGCCGACCCTTCCGCGCAGAAGCGGTTCATGCGCGAGGCCCGTCTCGCCACCCAGATCAAGCACCCGAACGTGGCGATCCTCTACGACTTCTCCCGCCTGGAGGACGGCAGCTTCTACATGGTCTGGGAGCACATCAAGGGCGAGGAGGTGGGGGACCGCGTCCGCCGTCTCGGCCCCTTCCCGGTCGCCGTCTCCGTCCAGCTCGGCATCCAGGCGCTGCGCGGCCTCGAGGCGATCCATGCCGCCGGCATCATCCACCGAGACCTCTCGCCGGACAACCTGATGATCATGGAGGACAAGCGCGGCCAGCCGGCGCTCAAGATCATCGACCTCGGCCTCGCCCGCACCCTGGAGACGGATTCCAGCTTCGAGATCACCCAGGTGGGGATGTTCATGGGCAAGCTCCAGTACTGCTCGCCCGAGCAGGCCGGGGCCGGCGGCAACCAGCCGCTCGATGCGCGCAGCGACCTCTACTCCTTCGGCCTGGTGCTCTACGAGATGATCACCGGTATGGCGCCGTTCGAATCCGAGAGCCAGGCCGGCTTCATTTTCAAGCGGCTCTCCGAGGACCCCCTGCCGCTCACCGGGCGCAACCAGTACGTCGACGTGCCGGCCGAGCTCGACCGGGTGGTCCGCCGCGCCCTGGAGCGCGACCGCGACAAGCGCTACCCCGACGCGGCGGCTTTCATCCAGGCCCTGGAGCGTGTGCTCCAGCGGATGAGCGCCGCCGAGACGCGCGAGATCCCGGCGTTGAGCCTCCCCCCCGAGGCCGCTCCGCCGCCCGCGAAGGCGCCGGCGCGCGTCCCCTCCCGGGAGCTCTCCAGGGCGGAGAAGGACGACCTCCTCGCCCAGATCGAGCGCGCCGCCCGCCGGGTCCAGGAGAGCACGTCCGAGGTGGGCCGGCTGGACCAGCTCCTGACGGCCGGCAACCTCGAAGAGGCGGAGCGGCTCGTCGCCCAGATCGAGACCGTCAATCCGCGGACGGCGGGGCTCGACCGCGCCAAGGCGCGCCTGCTGGAGATGCAGGAGACGGCGGCGCTGCAGCGGCGCATCAACGAGACCGAGCAGGTGCTCAGCCAATATCTCCAGCGCAAGCAGCTGCCGCTGGCCCGCCTGGCTCTCGAGACCCTGACCGAGCTCGCCCCGTCCCACCCCAAACGGTCGGACTACCAGGGGTGGATCGAGATGCTCGGCAAGGAGGTGGAGCAGGACAAGCTCGCCGCGGCGGCCCTCGCCGCCGGCCGCACCGCCCTCGCCCGCCACGACTTCGCGGCGGCCCGCCGCGAGCTCGAGAACGCGGCCCGCAACGATCCATCCGGCAAGCGGTCGGGGGCCTTCGCCGACGAGATCGAGAAGGCCGAACGGGAGGCCAATCAGGAGGCCGAGGTGGGGCGCCGCATGCGCGACCTCGAGAAGGCGATGGCCCAGCAGCGCCTCGCGGATGCGGACCGCCTGCTCGACGAGCTCTCCCGTTTCGACGTGCCGCGGATCACGCTCGATTCCTACCGCGAGCGCGTCCAGGAGTCCCGCGACGCCGACCAGCTGCAGGAGAAGGTCAAGGGCATCGAGTGGCTCTACCGCAAGCACATTCAGGAGAAGGACTGGTTCCGCGCCCGCGAGGCCGCCGCCGACCTGGAGCGCGCCGCGCCATCGAACCCGCGGGCTTCCCAGATGTTCGCCGAGATCGAGCGTCTGGAGGCCGGGCACCGCCGCGAGCAGTCCGTCGAGCAGGGCGTGCGCCAGGTCGAAGCCTTCATCGAAAAGGGAGACGCCCCCAAGGCCGAGCTCGCGCTCAAGATCCTGGTCCAGATGGACCCCGACAACCGCCACCGCAAACGCCTGGAGAAGCAGGTCAAGGCATTGCCGCGATAAGCTCCTGTCCTCTATGACGATCTCCTCTCCCCAGGACATTTCCGTCGCGGCCATCGCTCCGGGCTCCCTGGAACGGCTCCGCCGCTACGCGTTCATGAAGCTCACGCGGGACTTCGATTCCCGCTTCGAGGCTCTGTTGCTGACCGGCCGCGTCTCCAAGTGGTACAGCGAGGTCGGCAACGAGGCCACCACCATCCCGGCCGGCCTGGCGCTCGAGGCCGGCGACGCCCTCTGTACCCTGCACCGCGACCTCGGAGCGATCCTTGCGGTCTATCTCGATCCGGCCCGCGCCTTTCCGGGCTTCGGCTTCGGCGCGCCGGACGGCCGCCGGCCCGAGCCCGAGGCGATCCTCCGCCGGCTGGCTTGCCAGCTGCTCGGCAAGGGGGAAGGGTTCTCCCAGGGGGTCGAGCGCTCGTTCCACTACGGCTACCTGGCGCCCGAGCACGGCATCCTGCACCTCGGAATGATCAGCCACCTCGGCACGATGATCCCGGTGGCCTCCGGCTGCGCCTTCGCCTTCCGCCAGTCCAAGACCGACCGCATCGCGATCAACTTCATCGGCGACGGAGCCACCTCGACCGGCGACTTCCACGAGGGGCTCAACATGGCCGCCGTCTGGAAGCTGCCGCTCATCCTGATCATCGAGAACAACCGCTACGCCTTCTCCACCCCGGCCCACCTGCAGTACGCCGCCGAGCGCCTCTCCGACCGCGCCATCGGCTACGGCATGGCCGGCGAGACGGTGGACGGCAACGATCCGGACGCCATGACCGAGGCCCTCGACCGCGCCGTCCGCCGCGCCCGCGCCGGCGAGGGGCCGACCCTGATCGAGGCCATGCTCGGCCGCATGCGCGGCCACAGCGAAGGGGACGATTCCCTCAAAGTCGTGCCGCCCGAGGAGCTGCAGACCTACCTGGCCGGCGATCCGGTGCCGGCCTACGCACGGCGGCTGGAGGCCGAAGGGATCCTCGACGCCGCGACCCGCGAGCGCCTCGAAGCGCGGATCGCCGAGCTCGTCGAGCGGGCGATCGGGGGGGCGCTGGATGCCGCTCCACCGGAGGCTTCGGTGGCGATGCGGCCGGTGTTTGCTCCGGTGGAGGAAAGGGACGTAAAGGACACAAAGGACGAAAAGGACGGCAGGGAGACGACGTATATCGATGCGATCAACCAGGCCTTGCGCGAGGAGATGGAGCGCGAGGCCTCGGTCGTGCTGATGGGCCAGGACATCGGCGCGTTCGAAGGGCCGTTCCGCACCACCAGGGGGCTCTACGGCCGCTGGCCGGAGCGCGTGCTCGACACGCCGATCGCCGAGAGCGGCACGATCGGCATCGCGATCGGCGCCGCTGTCCTCGGCTACCGGCCGGTGGTGGAGATGCAGTTCGGCGACTTCGTCTCGTGCGGCTTCAACCAGCTCGTCAACGTGGCCGCCAAGCTCTACTACCGCTGGCAGGTGCCCTGCCCCATCGTCATCCGCCTCCCCTCGGGCGGCGGCGTCGGAGCCGGCCCGTTCCATTCCCAGAACCCCGAAGGCTGGTTCGCCGGCACCGCGGGGCTCAAGGTGGTCTGCCCGGCCACGGCGCGGGACGCCCGCGCCCTGCTCAAGGCGGCGATCCGCGATCCCAACCCAGTGCTGTTCTTCGAGCACAAGTTCCTCTACCGCCGGATCAAGGAGGCCCTGCCGGAGGGGGACGACGCGGGCATCCTCGGGCAGGCGAGGATCGCGCGGCCGGGGGACCGGCTGACGCTGATCGGCTACGGCGCGTCGACCTGGACCTGCCTGGAAGCGGCGGCGGAGCTCGCCAAGGAGGGGATCGAGGCCGAGGTGATCGACCTGCGGACGCTGATCCCCTACGACGAGGCGACCGTGCTCGCCTCGGTCAAGAAGACCGGGCGCGCGCTCGTCGTCCACGAGGCGCCGCTGACCCTCGGCTTCGGCTCCGAGGTGGCGGCCCGCCTGGCGGACGTAGCCTTCCCGTGGCTCGACGCGCCGATCCGCCGCGTCACCTGGCCGGACCGTCCGGTCCCCTACGCCCGCGTGCTGGAGAATGCGCTCCTGCCGACCAGGGACAAGGTCCTCGCCGAGGCGCGGGCTCTGCTGAGGTTCTGATATGCCCCCGGTCCGCACCGCGGCCTTCGACAAGCGCCGCCGGCAGATGCTCAGCCCGTTCCTGATGCGGCTGTACTACCTGGCGAAGCTGCCGCTCGCCCTGATGGCGGGCCTGCGCCTGCGGGAGCTCGACGAGCGGCATGCGGTGGTCACCGTCCCCTACGGCTGGCGGACCACGAACCCGTTCCGCTCGACCTACTTCGCGGCCCTCTCGATGGCGGCCGAGCTCTCGACCGGCGCGCTCGCCATGCTGGCGACCGACCTGGCGCCGAGGCCCGTCGCCCTCCTCATCACCGGCCTGACCGCCAGCTTCGAGAAGAAGGCGACCGCCACGACCACCTTCACCTGCGCGGGCGGGGACCAGCTCGCCGCCGCCGTGGCCCGGACCGTCGAGACCGGCGAGCCGGCCACCGCCGAGGTGGAAAGCCTCGGCCGCGCGCCGGACGGCACGGTCGTGGCCCGCTTCACCTTCACCTGGTCGTTCAAGGCCCGGGCGTCCAAGACCTCGCGGGGCTGACCGTGCGCATCGCCCTCGCCCAGCTCGCCGCCGGCCTCGACCGCGTCGCCAATCTCGGCCGCGTCCTCGACGTGATGGGAGACGCGAAGCGTGCCGGCGCCGACCTGGTCGCCTTCCCCGAGATCATCCTCGACCGCTTCTTCCCGCAGGTGCCGGGCAACCGCGAGGCTCTGGAGCTGGCCGAGCCGATCCCGGGTCCGACCACCGGCCGGATCGCCGAGCGGGCGAGCGAGCTCGGCCTGGTGACCGTCTTCAACCTCTACGAGCTCGACCCGGCGTCCGGCCGCCGGTTCGACAGCTCGCCGGTCTTCGACGCCGACGGCCGCCTCCTCGGGGTCACCCGGATGCTCCACATCACCGACTTCGAAGGCTGCCACGAGCAGAGCTATTACCACCCCGCCGAGTCCGGCATGCCCGTCTACGACACCCGCATCGGAAAGATCGGGGTGGCCATCTGCTACGACCGCCACTACCCGGAGGTCATGCGCGCGCTCGGCGTGGCCGGAGCCGAGCTGGTGGTGATCCCGCAAGCCGGGACGGTCGGCGAATGGCCCGACGGTCTCTTCGAGGCCGAGGTCCGCACCGCCGCCTTCCAGAACGGCTATTTCGCGGCCCTCGCCAACCGGGTGGGCGTCGAAGGGAAGCTCCGCTTTTCCGGCGAGTCGTTCGTCGTGGACCCGGAGGGGAAGGTCATCGCCCGCAGCGAGAGCCCGGAGGAGGATCTCCTCCTCGCCGACCTCGACCTGGCCGCCTGCGCGACCTCGACGGCACGGCGGCTCTTCTGGCGCCACCGCCGGCCCGAGCTGTACGGCGGCTGGCTGGGGTGAGGGTCCTTATGGCAGGATGACGGTGTGGCGCTTCTTGGAAGCGGTGCTGACGAGCGTTACGAGATGAGCTGGACGTGACCTGTACGAGGTACTTTATTCCCGCGTCGGACCACGCTAGACTCATGGAGTGATCACGTTGACATCGACCATCACCCTGACACGGCACATCCCGACGATCTCCGACCTCGACGACCTTCCCGAGGATGTGGTCGGAGAGATCATCGACGGCGAGCTCATCGTCCATCCCCGGCCCGACCCGCCGCACGTCTGGGCGGCCTCCGAATTGGGCGCGTTGCTGATTCCCCCGTTCCGGCGAGGGACCGGAGGACCGGGCGGCTGGATCATCCTGGACGAGCCCCGCATTCAGTTCGATCCCCAGGTCCTGGTCCCTGATCTGGCCGGTTGGCGGCGAGAGCGGTATCAAGCCCCTCCCAGCGGCCCCTTCCAGGTGGTTCCGGATTGCGTCTGTGAGATCCTCTCCCCCTCCACCGAGCGGGACGACCGCGTCCGCAAGCTGCCGATCTTCGCGGGGAGCGGCGTCCGGCACGCCTGGCTCGTCGATCCCGTTCTGCGGACTCTGGAAATCCTGCGCCTCGAGGGAGCCTCCTGGGTCATCGTCGGCGCTCATCAGAACGACGACAAGGTCCGCGCCGAGCCCTTCGACGCCATCGAGATCGACCTGTCGCAGATCTGGGGAGAGACTCCCGTCGAGGCGCCGCCTCCCTGATCTAGAGCACCACTTCGAACCCTTCAAACACCGGATGCCCGGCCAGCGTCCCCTCGGGGGACCGGGCGTCGCCGTGGGCCTTGCGGAAGGCCTCCGACCTGGTCCAGGCCGTGAAGGCGTCGCGCGATTCCCAGGTCGAGTGGGAGACGAAGAGGGTGGTCCCCTCCTTGGTCTCGCCCCGCAGCAGTTGGAAGGAGCGGAAGCCAGACACCTCGTGGAGGTAGGAGTCTCGCTTCCGCCAGCCCTCCTCGAAGTCCTCCTCGTGCCCGGCATTCACGCGGAAACGATTCATCGCGATGTACATGGCGTCACACTCCGTCCCCGTCGATCAGGCCCTTCTCGGTCAGCCACTGCTTGTTGAGCTTGGAGAGGTAGCGCTCGCCCGAGTCGGGAAAGAGGGTCACGACCAGGCCGTCCGCTCCGAGGCCCTGCGCCACCTGCCGGGCGCCCGCGGCGGCCGCGCCTCCGGAAGAGCCGGTGAAGATCGACTCCTTGCGCGCCAGATCCAACGTCGCCTGGTAGGCCGTCTTGTCGTCGATCGTCACGATCCCGTCGATGTAGTCCCACCAGACGCAGCCCGGCATGAAGTCCTCGCCGATGCCGTCGATCAGGTACTGGTGGATCTGGTCCTCGGGCGGCAGCTCGCGGTGCTCGAAGTAGTACTTGTAGACGCTTCCGACCGTATCCACGCCGATCACCTGGACCTTCGGATTCTGCTCCTTCAGGTATTTGGCCGCGCCGCTGATCGTGCCGCCGGTGCCGACGCCGACCACATAGTGGGTCACCTTGCCGTCGGTCTGGCGCCAGATCTCCGGGCCGGTCGTGCGGTAGTGGGCCTCGGGGTTCGCCTGGTTGTAGTACTGGTTCGGCAGATAGGCGCCCCGCTCGTCGCGGATCCGCTCGGAGACTCTGTAGTAGGAGCGGGGATCCGCCGCCTCGACATTGGTCGGACAGGTGACGACCTCGGCTCCCATGGCCTCCAGGAGGGCGATCTTCTCCTTGGGGATCTTGTCAGGGGCGACGCAGACCAGCTTGTAGCCCATGAGATTGGCCGCCATCGCCAGGCCCACGCCGGTATTGCCCGAGGTCGGCTCCACGATCGTGCCACCCGGCTCGAGCTGCCCCGACCTTTCGCCCGCCTCGATCATGGCGATGCCGATGCGGTCCTTCACGCTCCCGCCGGGATTGAAGGATTCGACCTTGGCGGCCAGCGTGGCCGGGCCGGGAAAGAACCGGCCGAGCTTCACCAGGGGCGTGTTCCCCAAGGTCTCCAGAACGTTCTCGTAGATTTGCATAAAGGCTCCGAATAGACGGCAGGACGACACCGAAAAGGCCGCGGGATGGTACCACAGGGAGGCCCTCACCCCCGGCCCCTCTCCCGCGAGCGGGCGAGGGGAGTGGGTTAGCCCGCGCAAGCTCGGAAATGCCGTGGACTGACTAACCTGCACCCCTCTCCCGCTCGCGGGAGAGGGGCCGGGGGTGAGGGCCTATCCTTCCCAGTCCCAGAAGAAGTCCTTGTTGGTGAGCACCGTCTCCGCTTCCTCGCGGCGCTGCTCGTCCTCGGGGGTGAGGGCGCTCTCCTCCGCCTTCATCTCGCCGCGGATGACCGCGAGCTGGTCCACCAGGTCGTCGGTCTCCTGCTGCCAGTGATCGGCGGTGCCGAACTGCGGCCAGGCCGCGGGGAAGGCCGGATCGTGCCAGCGGCGGGCGATCCAGGTGGCGTAGTGGATCATGCGCAGGGCGCGCAACGGCTCGATGAGCCGCAGGGTGGACCGGTCGAACTCCCGGAACTGTTCGTACCCCTCCAGGAAGGCGTCGCGCTGCCGCTGGGCCCACGCATCGCGGCCCGGAAGCACCAGCCAGACGTCCTGCACCGCGGGGCCGATCATCATGTCGTCGAAGTCGAGGACGTTGAGCAGACCGTCGCGGAAGAGGAGATTCCCCAGGTGGAGGTCGCCGTGGATGCGGTGGACCGGTACGCCCTCCAGGAATTCGTCCACGATGCCGGCGACCGCCAAAGCGGCGTCGAAGTAGCGCTCGCGCGTGTGATGGGGGAGGGTCTCGTGCTGCGCCAGCCAGTCGACGTTGTCGCGGATGAACAGATCGGCCGAGAGGCGCAGCCGGTGTTGCGCCGGCCGGCCGGTGCCCACGGTGTGGAGGCGGCCGACGAGCATGCCGAGCCGCCGGGCCGTCGCGTCGTCGAGCTCATCGGGAGCACGTCCGCCGCGGCGGTCGGAGAGGGCATACCAGATGCCGTCGATCTGGCGCAGCGTGCCGCCCCCGGGAAATTCGCGGACGGTGCACACCGGGATCTCGGCAGCGGCGAGGTCGGCGAGGAACTCGTGCTCTTCGAGGATCTGCCCGGCCGTCCAGCGTCCCGGCCGGTAGAATTTGGCGACGACGCGGGTGCGGTCCTCCAGCTCGACCTCGTAGACGCGATTTTCGAAGGAATTGAGCGCATAGCAGACCGGGTTGCACCGCAGCCCGCCGGCCTCGACGGCGGCGAGCACTCTCTCGGGAGTCAAGGTCAGGAACAGGTCGGTCGCGGGCTCGCTCTGCGTCTTCATCGGGTCCCGGTGTTTCATGGGATCAATTTCCATGGGATCAATCTAGCACGGCGCTCCGGGTATGATGGACGCTCAGGACAGACGCACGATGATCGACCCAAGCAGTCCGAATCCGGACGGTTTATCTGATTTTAGCGAGCTCTCCCAGTTCGAGATCGACGAGCGGTCGGTCCGGCTGATCGACCACGACTACTGCCTGGAGAACCTGGTGGTGGTCCTGGGCAAGATCGATCCGGCGGGCCGGGAGCCGGTCCAGGTGGGCATGGTCCGGCCGTTCCGCCGGAGCCTCGTCCACGAGGTCGCCGCGAGGCTGCGGCGACCGGTCCAGCCGGTCCAGCTCAACGCCTGGGAGATCTGCCGGGCCCTCTCGATCGGCTGGGGAACCGAGGAGGAGGAGGAGCGGGACGGCTCGGTCCTCGACCTCCGTCCGGTCGCCGGCTTCTTCTCCTTCGCGCCCGAGACCCCGATCCCGCGGATCCTCGACGAGATCCTCGGCCATGCGGTCGAGCTCGGTGCGAGCGATGTGCACCTCGAGACCTTCGAGCACGACGTGGACGTCCGCTTCCGGATCGACGGCGTCATGCGGCAGATCGCCACACCGCTCTCCCACGACAACATCGACGCCACGATCTCCCGCATCAAGGTGATCTCGAAGCTCGACGTCGCCGAGCGCCGCAAGGCCCAGGATGGCCGCATCCGGGCGATCTACCAGGAGCCCGGGAAGGGAGGCGAGCGCGCCATCGACTTCCGGGTCTCGACCGTGCCCGGTCCCTTCGGCGAGGATGCCGTCCTGCGCCTCCTGGACAGCGACGCGCCGATTCTCGGCCTCGAGCATCTGGGCTTCCACGAGTCGGTCCTCCCCGTCTTCGAGCGCCTGATCGCCAATCCCGAGGGGCTCCTCCTGGTCACCGGCCCCACCGGAAGCGGCAAGACGACCACCCTCTATTCGGCCATCCACCACATCCGCCGGCCGGAGATCAAGATCCTGACCGCCGAGGACCCCATCGAGTACTACTTCGACAAGACGTGCCAGAAGCAGGTCTCGGCGCACATGGGGTTTGCCGACTACGCCCGGACCTTCATGCGCCAGAATCCGGACGTGATCCTGATCGGGGAGATCCGGGACGAGGAGACCGCCTCGGCGGCGATGCGCGCCGCCCAGACCGGCCACCTGGTGCTCTCGACCCTGCACACGTCGGATGCCGTGCGGACGGTCTCCCGCCTCGATACCCTGGGGGTGGACCTCCACCTGATTGCCGGCAGCCTTCTCGGAGCGATGTCGCAGCGCCTGGTCCGCCGCCTCTGTCCCCATTGCCGGCAGGAGGCGGCGCCCGATCCGCAGGAAACCCGCCGGCTCGTCCTGGGGCCGGACGAGCGCTTCTTCCGCTCCACCGGTTGCGAGGCCTGCCATGGGCAAGGCTACAAAGGGCGCCTGGGGATCTACGAGCTCTTCGTGCCCGACGCCGAGATCGCCGACCTGGTCGCCGAAGGGGCCCCGACCCACCGGCTGCGCGAGCTCGCCTTGCAAAAAGGAATGCGGACCCTGCGCGACGACGCGCTCGCCAAGGCCCGGGCCGGCCTCACCTCGCTCGCCGAGGTGCTGCGGACGGTGCCGTACCGGATTCTGGAGGGGTAGCTCACAGCAGCCGCATCTGCTCCGGCCGCCGCACGAGCTCCGGCTCTTTGCGCCGTTCCAGGAGCGCTTCCTCGACGTCGGCCAGGAACGGCGAGGGCCGCCGCCTGTGGAAGAGGAAGAGCCGCGCGCACGCCCGGGTGATTCCGACGAAGAAGAGCCGCCGCTCTTCCGCGAGATCGGCCTCCTCCGGCTCCGCTCCCGGCCAGGTCAGGGGGAGGAGGCCGTCCTCGCAGCCCACCAGGAAGACCACCCGGAACTCCAACCCCTTGGAGGCATGGAGGGTCAGCAGCGAGACCCGCTCGGCCCGCGGGTCCCAGGTGTCCACCTCGCCACCCAGGGCGACATCGGCGAGGAACCGTTCGAGGTCGTCTCCGGCCCGCGCCGCCAGCGGCCGCAGCAGCTCGGCAGCGGCCAGCAGCTCGGTCCCGGGGGAACCGCCCGGGCCGGAGGACAGCTCGACGACGGCCCGATCCAGCAGAGCATCGACGGCACCCGGCCTCCGTTCGCCGGCGATCTTCTGGAGGACCGGGAGCAGAGCGCGCACTCCGGCCTGGTCGGTCAACGGGCGGTGAGAGCGCTTCTGGAACGGGATGCCCGCGCGCCCCAGCGCCTCGATCAGCGGAGCCGCCTGGGCATCGGTTCGGTAGAGGATCGCCACGTCCTCGAACGACAGCTCGTCGTTGGCCCAGCTGGCGACCCGGCCGCTGTCGAACGAAAAAGAGGAGGTGCCTCCGATGAGCTTCTCCAGGGTGTGGACGACCAGCTCGGCTTCCGCCCGCTCGGTCGCCGCCGCCTGGACCACGACGCGCGGCGCGTTGCCGTGGCGCACGGCGACCAGCCGCCGGTCCGGCACCAGGCTGTCCGGCCGGATCGCCTGGCAGGCCGCCTCGACCAGGATGCGCGACGCGCGGTAATTGCGGGTCAGCTGGATCACCCGGGCACCGGGGTAATCCTCCTGGAAGCGCAGGAAGAAGCCCACGTCCGCTCCACGGAACCGATAGATCGACTGGTCCGGATCACCGATCGCACAGACGTTGCCGTCCGCCGGAGCAAGCAGGCGCACCAGCGCATATTGCAGCGGGTCGATGTCCTGGTACTCGTCGATCGAGATCCACCGGAAGCGCTCCCGGTAGAGGGCCGCGAGATCCGCCCGTCGCTCGAGCAGCGCCAGGGGCTTCAGCAGGAGGTCGTCGAAATCGAGGAGGTCCCGGACCTTCAAGGCCTCCTCATAGGCCGCAGCCCGCGCGGACAGCTCTGCCGGCAGATCCGAATCGACCCCGCGCAGACAGCGCACCCGGCTGATCTTCAGGAGGAGGCGCTCCGCCTTGTCCGCGGTGATCCCGAACAGCTCGCCGGTGATCGCCGTCCGCTCCTCCGGCAGGACAACCCGGAATTCCGGACCCAACCCCGCCTCCGCGGCCTGCTCGCGGAGCAGCGTAAGGCCCAGGCCGTGGAAGGTCGACACGAGAAGGCGTCCAGCCGCCTCGGGGATCAGGGCCGCGAGACGCTCCTCCATCTCGCTCGCCGCCCGGCGGCTGAACGTGACGGCCAGGCACCGCTCCGGAGCGATGCCGCGCTCGACGACGAGATGCGCCAGCCGGTGGGTGAGCGTCCGCGTCTTGCCCGTGCCTGGACCGGCGACGATGAGGAGCGGGCCGTCCACGGCCAGGGCGGCGGCGCGCTGCTCGGGGTCGAGGCCCTCACCCGCCAGGGGTTCAAACCCCTGGCTACCATGAAAAAATCGTCCCCGAGGGGACGACGCCCCCGCTCCGCCCCCTTCAGGGGTCGGTTTTTCTTTGCTAGCCAGGGGTTTGAACCCCTGGCCGGGGGTGAGGGCTCCCCCAAACAGCGGCGCCACCACCGCCCGCCCGCGGATCTCCTCGGGCGCGAAGAGGCGAATCACCCCGTACTCCCCGTCGTAGCCGGCGTCCCGACGGACCTGCCCGGCCCGCAGGCGCGCCAGGGCCTCGACGAGCAACGGGTCCGCCGCTCGTGCCACGTCTTCTAAAGGAAGGCGTTCGAGGATGTCCATCTCCGGCCCGAGACGCCCGACGAGCTGCGAGACGGCCTCTTCGACGCCGCGGGCTTTCGGATCGGTGCCGCGGATCTCCCCCACGATCTCCGGCAGCGGCACGAGACAGCGGAACGGATCGGTCCGTTCGCGCTTCGCCTCCTCCGGCCGGTCCGCCAGCTCCTCGACCCGGTGCATCACGCCGACGGTCAGCGGCTTGCCGCAGGCGGGGCAGAGGCCTTCCACCCGCCGCGTCTCCGCGGGCTCCAGGCGCACGCCGCAGGCGCGATGGCCATCCAGGTGGTACTTGCCCTCTTCGGGAAAGAACTCGACCGTGCCCCCGAAACCCTCCCCGGTCTCCAGGGCGCGGCGGATCGCGAAGTAGTCGAGATCGGTCGCGAAGGCGGAGGCCTCGCGGCCCAGTCTCGGTGGGGAATGGGCGTCCGAGTTGCTCACCAGGGTGAAGCGGTCGAGGCACGAGACCCGCCAGTTCATCGGCGGGTCCGAGGAGAGGCCGGTCTCCACTGCGAAGATGTGGGACGTCAGATCCCCATAGCACTCCTCGACCGAGTCGAAGCCGGACTTCGAGCCGAGGACGGCGAACCACGGCGTCCAGACGTGCGCCGGGATCAGATAGGCGTCCGGTCCGCTCTCCAGGGTGATCTCCAGGAGGTGCCGCGAGTCGAGCCCGAGGATCGGCCGGCCGTCGGCCGCCAGGTTGCCGATCGTCCCGAGCTTCTCGCGCAAGCGGGCCGCGGTCTCCAGGTTCGACGCGTAGATCAGGTGGTGGACCTTGCGGGTCCGCTCCCCCTTTTTGTAGATCGTGGAGATCTCCACCTCCAGGAGGAAGCGGACCGGTCCCTGGCAGGCGGGAGGCAGCCGGCGCTCGACCTCGCGCTCGATCTCGGGGCGCAGGCGGAACAGCCCCGGCTCGGCCGGCACGAGCTTGTCGCGGATCTCCTCGAACCAGACCGGATGGGTGAAGTCGCCCGTGCCCACGACCGTGATCCCCTTGCGCCGCGCCCAGAGCGCCAGGTGCTCGAGATCCGCATCGCGGCTCGTCGCCCGGGAGTATTTGGAGTGGACGTGGAGATCGGCGTAGAAGGTCATGACGTCGGTCAACGGAACCGTCGTGACGATACAGCGCCACCTCGGTCCTGTCCACCGACGCTTCTTTTACGTCCAGCGATCTTTCATGTCGTCACCGTCTGCTAGAGGGAACGAACCACCCTTCACCGGTGGCCGGCGGCCGGCGGGTCCTGGACTGGTAGAATGGTGTCGCGATGCTGGACTGGTCTCAATGCCCCGCTGTCGAACGCTCCCCGGACCGGGTGAGTGGTGCCTGGGTATTTCGTGGCACCCGCGTGCCCGTCGCGGCGCTCTTCGAGAATCTCGAGTCCGGTGCAAGGGTGGAAGAGTTCCTCGAGTGGTTTCCAGGCGTCTCCCGTGAACAAGCGGAAGCGGTCCTCGAACACGCAGTTCGTAGTCTCCTTGTGGCGTGAAGGTCCTCTTCGATCAGGGCACGCCAGTGCCCCTGCGCCGGTATCTCCGTACGCATGAAGTGACGACCGTCTATGAGCTGGACTGGAGCACTCTCCAGAACGGCTCCCTGATTTCCCAGGCTGAAGCTGCTGGTTTCGATGTCCTGATCACGACCGACAAGAACTGGAAGTACCAGCAGAACCTGAGCGAGCGAAGTTTGGCCGTCGTGGTCCTTCTCTCCACCAGTTGGCCCAAGATCCAGGCGAAGGTTTCCGAGGTGGTGGTCGCGGTCGATGGAGCGACCAAGGGCAGCTATACTGAGGTGCCTATCTGAGGTATTGGGAGAGCCTGCCCCGGCTCTCCCTGGTCCTCCTCGCCTGCGGTCGGACCCCTACGCCGTCACCGGGCCAGGGCCTCTCGGCCGGAAACCTATGTGGGAGGAACCGGCCGAAGGCGCGACCCGACACAGCTTACTCCTGCGCCATGGGCGATCTTGTTTTCTTTACCTTCGAAGCTCAAAACAGAGTCATTACCGATGAACAAGTTCCCGGTATAATTAAAGCTCCAACCATGCTCTTTCCTTCGGCTTATGCATATTTCGATTGTTGCATTTTCAAACGATGAAAGCGGGAGCGCTGCGACTCGATTCAAGACGATCTTCTTGTAGGATCTACTACCCCACTCCTCGCCCTTGTCTTCTTTCCAGGTGAACACAGCTCCTGAGGCAGTGTTGATCGCGATGGAAACGTTTGCGTCTTTGTCCTTGTCGTCCGCCATCGTATGCAGTATGACCGTTGCCCCGCTGATGACCGGCATGGGTGGCGCCTCCGTGGGTGCCAGCGGCGGCGCGGGTAGGGGGGCAGGGACCGGACGTGCCAACTCCTTGTTGATCCGTTCGAGCGAAGAAACCGCAGCTTTTGTTTCCTGGTCTCGACGGGTGAGGTCATCCTGCATCTGGGCGATCTTCGCATTTGCCTCCCTGTCTCCTCTCTTGAGGTTCTCGAGCGCTGAGCGCTCTCGTCCATGAGCTATATCGAGCTCTTGGAAGGTACGGTGAAGCTGAGCCTCCATTTCGTTCAATTTTTGCCTGCTCCCTTCGAGCACCTGTCTTCTCGCCGCGTAATTCTCGTTCATCTCGTCCAGCTTTTCCTTGGCCTTCGCGAGTTCTTCCTTGGCCTTCGCGTTTTGGATGCTGAGCAGCTCGCTCTTTGCATTCTGGTACGGGATCACTATTGCGCCGAGGTAGAACCAAATCAGCGGCAGCGCCAGGATGCCTGCAGCAGCGGCTTTGACGAACCCGGATCGTCTGAAGAACGGCAGAGCCATCTCCGTTTCGATTTGATCGGCCTCCAGCTTCAGCTTCCTGCTTTCCGCCTTGAATCGGTCGATCTCCGCACGCAACCGATCGTCGTCGGAAAAAACTCGGGGTTCGGCGCCCCCGTCCATGACATGGTTTGCCATTCATCACGACCTTTCTCAAGATATTTTTGCGACATCCTACCATTCCTCTTAGACGGCCGCGATTCTGGATTTCCGGGGGAGAGGTCATTGGCGAGCTTTCCCTCCCGCTCGGCGAAGCGCTCAGCCTCTGGGTGTAAAGCCCCTGAGGCTTATCGCTCTAAGTTGTTCTATTCGAGGGATTTAAGGATGGTGCCCAGGGACGGAATTGAACCGCCGACACCGTGATTTTCAGACACAAGTCGGTTGAACCGGCTGGTGCTCTGCCTCACCGCTCCCTTTCTGTCCTCTCCTCAGGTCGATCCCGCGTCCCAGCCAATCGCTAATCGAAGAAGGAAGGAGAGGGGCTGGTCGCGCCCAGGGACCGGCCCCTCCAAAGACATGACAGGGGCCGGCCGCGCCAAGGCGGGCCCCTCGAGACGGTGGGACAGGGCCGGGGGCGCAAAGCCGCGGGCCCTGTTTGCTTCACCGAGTTTTCAAAGAACACACACCGCCGCCGGATTCCAGCGGCCGTGAAGAGGAGGGGAGGAAGGTGGACCCTCCCTCCCCACTGGTTGTTGTCGATGCTTCTGTGCCGGCTCTACGACGTGGTGCTGCCGGGCTCAGCCGCCGGGGCCGGGGCGTGCTCCGGCTGGTTGCGGCGCTTGCGGGCCTGCTTGTCGCGTCCCCTCACCCGCTTCGGCTGGATGCCGAACTCGAGCAGCCTCTCGCTGTCGAATCCGTGCACCATCTTGAGCGCCGCGGCGATGCGGTTGCGCAGATCGTCTCCCCTCGTCCCGAGCTCGGCGCGCACCCGGTTGATCTCTTGCGACTCCGCCTTGAGCGCCGCCTGGCGGGCGTCCAGCTCGTCGGACTGGAGGGTGATCCCCTTCAGCTCCGTGTGCAGGGGCACCAGCAGCGGAATCTCTCCGAGCTGCGCCTCGACACCCGTGATCATCACCTTCCACCGCGCGACCCGTTCCGGCTTGCTACGTCCTTGCGTGGACATGGTCCTTCTCCTTTCTCGGATGGGGAGGGATATCCCGATCCCTGGTTCCCCCATACGGTTATTGGGCTCGGCCCGGGTCCGGACTGTCCGGTCCCGGGGCCGTCGGGACTGAATTCACATCCCAGTCTTCTCCCCGGTTCTCCTACGTTTCTCCTGGTTGAACGGCTCTGCAGCAAGGGGAAGATACTCTCGCCCTCGCTTCCTGTCAACACCCAATCCGAAAGATTGCCACTACCTGTTCCAAAAAGTCAGCTCGCCGCGCGAAAAGTCAGCTCACTCTCTGAGTGACTCTATTGCTGGGCGAAAAGGTCTGTTGGTCGTTTGAGTGACTCTACTGCCGGACGAGCTGATCTATTCCCGGACGAACAGACTTTTTCGGACGATCAACAGACCTTTCCGGAGACGAACAGCTCTTCCAGCCGATCACGGAGCTGTTGACTCGACGAACAGACCTGTTCAGGCCTCAAGTGACTCGCGCGACGGTCCAACAGAGTGGTGAGCCGCGAAAAGGTCAGCTCGTCCGGCAATTGAGTCACTTGCGAGAGGAACAGACCTGTTCAGCCGGTGAGAGGGTCGATCGCCCGATGCGTTGGCCTTTTGTCCAGTCCGTCGAGCTTTCGTCGCCCCTTCAGCTCAGTTCACTCGTCTGGCCTCTGTCTAAAGCCTCTTGACATCTGCGGACTGTATTCGTATGGTGAATGGCTGTCAAGACCTGGGCTCCAGCTCTTGACGCCGGCGGGCGGCCGGGCCTCCGGGCAGCGGCATCCGACGGTGCTCTTTGACAAATGAAGGACCGGGACGCGCTCCTCGTGGCGGGAGGAGCGGCCCGGCCTGTCTCGATCTCCAGGGGCCGGATGGGGCGGCCCGGCCCCTGGCTTGTCTTCGCCAGCCCGGCTTCCGCGGCCGGGACCTTGGAAACCCGCCCCGGCCTCGCTTCGTAGGGTCGACCGAAGCACTCGATCGCCGCGACTCCCCGCGGCTTCCTCCGGAGGACCTCATGCGGAAAGCTCCGCTTCTTTTCTTGTCCCTCGCGTCCCTGCTCCCCACCGATCTCGCGGCCCTGGAAGTCCGCTTCCACCCCGGCGAGGTCGTCTATTCCTATGAGGTCGACCCGGCGCGCGGCCTGTCGACCGTCGTGCTCCAGAACATCGCCGTCGTCGAGCGGGACGGCGGCCCGGTCACCCTCGACTCGCTGGAGATCCAGGCGCTCTCCGGCGGCCAGATCGTGCAGACGCAGACCGTGCCGGTCGCGGCGCTCGATCAGTCCGCTCAGAAGCTGAGCGCCCTGGACGCCGCGGGCCTGCTCAAGCTCTACGACTTCCAGCTCCAGACCAGCCGCTCTCTCGGCGAGGGGATCAAGGTATCTCCGAGCCGCACCCTGGCTCCAGGCACCGGGCTCCTGGTCATGGGACGCGCCCTGCTGCTCTCCGGACCCACCGACGAGATCGCCGTCCTCGCGCATGCCCGGGACGCGGACGGCAAGCCGGTCGAGGCCCGCGCCAGCCTGCGCGTCGCCGAGCACCAGTCAGCCAACGAGTACCGGTTCCCGCTCGCCGGCACGGTCTACGTCGGCGCGGCGCCCAGCCTGGACAGTCACCACCGCTGGGCCGTCCCCCAGGAGTTCGCCCTGGACCTGGTGGTGCTGGGAGGAGACGGCAAGACCCATAAAGGAAATGGGCAGCGGCTGGACGAGTACTACGACTACGGCCGGGACGTGCTCGCCGTGGCCGACGGCGTGGTCGTCGAGGCCGCGGGCGATGCCTCCGAGTCCAACGACCGCCTGCGCCAGCCCGGCGAGAGCGCCGAGGACTACCAGAAGCGGACCGCCGCCGAGCAGGGCAGGCTCATGGCCCAGGGGCTCAAGACGCTCCTCGGCAACTACGTGGTCATCCGCCATGGCGGCGGCGAATTTTCCGACTACGTCCACCTCAAGGCGGGGAGCGTGCGCGTCCACGCCGGCGACACGGTGAAGGCCGGCCAAGTGATCGGCCAGCTCGGCCAGAGCGGCAACTCGACCGAGCCACACCTGCACTTCCAGCTCACCGACGGGCCGGACCCGCTCTACTCGCGCGGCCTGCCGATCGTCTTCCAGAACGTGAGCGTCGAGGGGCTCGACATCGAGGGACCGCGCCCGCTGCAGACGGGCTGGATCGTGACGGCGAAGGAGTGAGCGCTATGATCCCCCCATGCGCGTCATCGACCAGGCCGCCATGAACCGCCTCTTCGAGGTCACCGACGAGATCCCGCTCGACCGCGAGGCGATCCAGGTCCCTTTGGTGATGGAAGGGGAGGGCAAGGTCGCCCGGCTCAAGAACGGCCGGATCGAGATCACCCTGCCGGATGCCGACGATCTCGGCCCCTTCCTCGCCTCCCTGCCGGACCGGCTGCGCGCGGTATAATCTCTTCTCTTCCAGAACTTCCGATCGAGGTATCTATCCATATGGCCGAGCAATACATCTACGTCATGAAGGACCTCCGCAAGATCTACCCGCCGAACCGGGAGGTCCTCAAAGGCATCTGGCTGTCGTTCTTCCCCGGCGCCAAGATCGGCGTCGTCGGCCTGAACGGCGCGGGGAAATCCACCCTGCTCAAGGTGATGGCCGGGGTGGTCACCGAGTTCGGCGGCGAGGCCTGGGCGGCCAAGGGGACCAAGGTCGGCTTCCTTTCCCAGGAGCCCCAGCTCGATCCGGCCAAGGACGTCCTCGGCAACGTCGAGGAGGGGGTCGCCGAGACCCGCGCGTTGCTCACCCGGTTCGACGAGATCAATGCCAGGTTCGGCGAGCCCATGACCGACGAGGAGATGGACAAGCTCATGGCCGAGCAGGGGCGCGTGCAGGACGCGATCGACGCGGCGAACGCCTGGGAGATCGATCGCACGCTGGAGATCGCGATGGACGCGCTCCGTCTCCCGCCGCCGGACGCCGACGTGGCCCGGCTCTCGGGCGGCGAGAAGCGCCGCGTGGCCCTCTGCCGCCTGCTCCTCCAGAAGCCCGACCTGCTCCTTCTCGACGAGCCCACGAACCATCTGGACGCGGAGTCGGTCGCCTGGCTGGAGCACCATCTCAAGGACTATCCGGGAACCGTGGTGGCGATCACCCACGACCGCTACTTCCTCAACAACGTCGCGGGGTGGATCCTGGAGCTCGACCGCGGCCAGGGGATCCCCTGGGAGGGGAACTACTCCTCCTGGCTGGAGCAGAAGCAGGCGCGTCTCGCCCAGGAGGAGAAGCAGGAGTCGTCGCGGAGGCGCACTCTGCAGAACGAGCTCGAGTGGATCCGCCTGAGCCCGCGCGCCCGCCAGGCCAAGGGCAAGGCCCGCTTGAACCAGTACGAGAAGCTCCTCGCCGAGGACAAGGACTACGAGAAGCGCGCCGACCCGAACGAGATCCACATCCCGGCCGGCCCCCGGCTGGGCGATCTGGTGGTGGAGGCCCAGGGGCTCACCAAGGGGTTCGGCGACAACCTGCTGATCGACAAGCTCTCGTTCGCGCTGCCGCCGGGCGGCATCGTCGGAGTCATCGGCCCGAACGGCGCCGGCAAGACCACGCTCTTCCGCATGATCGTCGGCCAGGAGACGCCGGACGCGGGGACGATCCGCACCGGCGAGACCGTCGAGATCGCCTACGTCGACCAGAGCCGCGAGTCGCTGGACGGCGACAAGGCGGTCTGGGAGACGATCTCGGACGGGCGGGACGTGGTCGCCCTCGGCAACCGCGAGGTCCCGGCCCGCTCCTATGCCGCCGCGTTCAATTTCAAGGGCTCGGACCAGCAGAAGAAGGTCAAGGACCTCTCGGGCGGCGAGCGCAACCGGGTCCATCTGGCGCGCACGCTCAAGGCCGGCGGCAACCTCCTCCTGCTCGACGAGCCGACGAACGACCTGGACGTCGACACCCTGCGGGCTCTCGAAGAGGCGCTCCTCCAGTTCGCCGGCTGCGCGGTGATCATCAGCCACGACCGCTGGTTCCTCGACCGCATCGCCACCCACATCCTGGCGTTCGAGGGGGAGTCCCAGGCGGTCTGGTTCGAGGGGAACTACGAAGCCTACGAGGCCGACCGCAAGCGCCGTTTTGGCGCGGAGGCCGACCAGCCGCACCGCATCCGCTACAAGAAGCTGACGGCGGCCTGATCGGCCGGCAGCCCCTCCGGGCTCCCCTCGGTGGCACCTCCGTTGCAGGATCTCTGCATGATGCAGGGGCCGAGGGGAAGGCCCCCCACAAGGCTCCTCCTCCAGAAATGCAACTGGCGTTTTCACCAGAGAGGAGTAAGGTCATGAACAACAAGCTGTTCGCAATCCTGGTGGCCCTGGTCCTCACGGCGGCTGGTGCCCTGTCGGCCCAGACCGGCACCACCGGGACGGCCACGATGAGCGGCACCAGCGGGACCGGAGCGACGACGGGCACCACCGGGACCGGTACGACGACGACCGGCACCACCGGAACGGCCACGACGCCCGCGCCCGGCTCGACACCCATCTCCACCGGCACGGCCACGACGCCCGCGCCCGGCTCGACGCCCATCTCTACTGGGACGGCCACGACACCCGCCCCCGGCTCGACGCCCATCTCCACCGGGACGGCCACGACGACCTCGCCCAGCACCACCGGAACGATCACGCCACCCGTCACCGCGATCCCGACCGGGCCGGTCACGACACCCTTCGTCAGCGGAGGACCCATCCTCGTCGGTCCGGTCACGGCGTTCAGCACCCCCATTGCCGCGACGACCGGCATCGATGGGACTCTCACCACGCTCAGCCCCGACGGGACTCGCACGACGATCAATACCAATGGGATTCGCCCGTCGATCACCATCACCGGCCCTGGCACGGCAGCCGGCGCGATTGCCGTCTCCACCGGAACGGCGGGCATCGCCGGCGGCCGCCGCCTCGGCACGACCCGTACCTCCACCACCCGCACGCCCATTGGCGCCACGGGCGGCACGGACACCACTGGCGATGCCAACGCCGTCGACCTGGATGAGCTGCCAGCGACCGCGAGCGGGCTCCCCATCGTGGCGCTCCTCGGCCTGCTCGCCGTGGCCGCGCTCCTCGCCGTGCGCTTCCTGCGTCGCATCCGCTCCAAGAAGCTGACCGCGGCGTGAGGATTTTCGGCTCTTGGCACCTTCATTGCCGAGCTACCTCCCCCGCAAGGGAGGTTCGGGACCTGTGGCGCTCCTCGGCCTGCTCGCCCTGGCCGCGGCGTTCACCGTGCGCTTCCTGCGCTCCTGAGGGATCCGTGACGTCTCCGCCCTCGGGCGTTCCGGCTCGGGGGCTTTCGTTTTCAGTGGCACCAGCCTTGCAGCTCTTTCGAGCTGTGCAGGAACGTGGGATGGAGGGCGAAAGTCGCAGGACGTGCCATCTCGAGAGACCTTTTGCCTCCCCCTCCTCCCCTGAGCTACAGAAGGAGCCCGTCGCGGGCTCCTGCTTGGACCAAGAGAAACTGACAGGATCGGAGAGGAGAACTCATGATGAAGCGTCTGGTATTTTCCATCCTGATGATTCTGGCGCTGACCGCCGGCGCCGCGTACGCACAGAGCACCCTCAACACCACCCCTCCGGGCCCCACGCAGCAGCAGGAGCCCGGCCTGACCAACAACGACCTGCCCAACCCGGGCACCCCGGTCGCCGCCCCCGCGGCCGAGCAGCCGGTCCAGGAACAGGGCACGGTCGAGGGCACGGCCACCGAGAGCCTCGACAACCAGCAGGGGACCAACACCACCGGTAACGTGACCGGCACCACAACCGGGACGATGGACACCACCGGCACCACGACCGGCACCACGACCGGGACCACGACCGGCACGTATACGACGGGAACCACGACCGGCACGACCACCACGGACGTGGATACGACGACGACCACCGGCACCAGCACCCTCAATGACACGGGTACGCTGCCGAGCACGGCCAGCCACCTGCCGCTGGTCGGCCTGATCGGCCTGCTGGCTCTCGCCGCCGCTTTCGTCGTCCGCCGCTTCTGAGCCGGACGAGGAAGGCCCTGACCGGGATGGCACGTCTGTCACCTGGCGCCGCGCGGCGCCAGGTGATCTTGTTTGAGGGAGGTTCCTGTGCGGCTGTCGGCTCCTCGTTGGATCGAGCGCCTGCTGTTTCTGACCGGCATCGTCTGCCTGGGTATCTGGGTGTACGCCTTCCTCGACGCCCGGCTCTACGAGATGCGGCAGGAGCGGCGTCTGGAGGAGGCGATCCGGCAGAGAGAGGCCGCCGCGGCCAGAACGGCCACGCCTGCTCCGGCCGCCGAGACCGATACGCTCGAAACGTTCCGCCGGCCGGCGACGACGGCGGACGAGCGCGAGACCAGGAAAGAGGACGAGGACCAGCTCCCGGAGCTCGCGTCCGGCGACCTCGGTGACCTCGGCGAGGGCGATCTGATCGGCCGCATCAAGATTCGGCGCATCGGCGTCTCCGCCCTCATCCTCCAGGGAGTCGGCAACCAGACCTTGCGGCGCGGTGTGGGGCACGTCCCCGGAACCCCCCTCCCGGAGCGTGGCGGCAACGTCGGACTGGCCGGCCACCGGGACAGTTTTTTCCGGGGCCTCAAAGACATTCGTAAAGATGACACCATCGAGCTCACCACGCTCGACGGGACCTTCGAGTACCAGGTCGACTGGACGGAGGTCGTCAGCCCCGAGGACACCGGTGTGCTGGCGGACGAGGGGGCTCCCGCGCTGACCCTGGTGACCTGCTATCCCTTCCACTACGTCGGATCGGCGCCGAAGCGCTTCATCGTGCGCGCCCACCGCACCGAAGGGACCTGAGCCCTCACAAGGCCAGCGGCAGCCGCACCACGAGCTCCGTCCCCTTCCCTTCCCCTTCGCTCCGGGCCTCCACCCGCCCGCCGTGCATCTCGACGAGACTGCGGACCAGGGTCAGACCGACCCCGAGACCGGCGCCGGAACGGTCGAGCCCCTGCTCTCCCTGGATGAACAGATCGAAGATCCGCGGCAGCAGCTCCGGGGAGATCCCGCTCCCGTTGTCGCGGACGAGCAGCACGGCCTCGCCGCCTTCCGGCCGGACCTCGACGTCGATCCGGCCGCCTGAAGGGGTGTACTTGGCGGCGTTGCGCAGCAGGTTCCCGATCACCTGCTCGAGACGGGTCCCATCGGCGTCGAGCGGCAGAGGCCCGGGCGGGAGCGACACCCGCAGCTCATGGTCCTTCGCCTCGATGACCGGCCGCAGGGTCTCGCAGGCGTGCCGCACGGCCTCGCACAGATCCAGCCGCCCCCACCGCAGCTCCACCTTGCCGCGGGTGATGCGGGAGACGTCCAGCAGGTCGTCGACCAGGCGGACGAGGTGCTGGATCTGGCGGTGGATCACATCGACCGAGCGGCGCACCGGCGGGTTGTCCGATCCGATCTGCTGCAGCACATGGGTGGCGTTGGCGATGGCGCCGAGCGGGTTGCGCAGCTCGTGGCCGAGCATGGCGAGGAACTCGTCCTTGCGGCGGTCGGACTCGGCCAGGGTCTCGGCGCGGGCGCGCAGCTCGGCGGCCAGCCGCTCGCTCTCGCGCGTCCGCTCGGCCAGCCGGTCGCGCATCTCGGAAAACGCGGCGGAGAGCCGCGCCACCTCGGTGATCTCGCTGGGCTCCAGCGCCACCGCGGGTCCGTGCGGCAGGCCCGGATGATCGGACATCTGGCCCACCGCCCGCGCCAGGACCCGCAGGGGACGGGCGATCCGCCGCGCCGTCACGATGCCGAAGACCACGGCGCAGGGGACCATGGCGAGGAGCAGGAGGAACGCGAAATCGCGCCCGCGTCGCACCCCGGCGAGGGCCGCGCGCCGCGTGCGCTCCACCGCCACGACCCAGCCGAGGTCGGGGACCGTGGCGAAGGCGGCCAGGCGCCCCTCCGTGGGGACCTCGCCGCGCAGGACCGCCCGGTCCCATCCCGCGGGCAGCTCGCCGAAGGCTGAGCGGTACGGCGACAGGTTCCGCCGCGCGATGGTCCGCCCGAAGCCGTCCGCCAGATGGACGTCCGACTCCTGCCGCTCGATGCGCCGCGCCAGGGCGTCGGGGGTCGCGAGGACGACCAGGGCGCCCGCGAGCCCGCCGTCCAGGCCGACCACCGGCGCGGTGAGCAGCATGCGCTCCTCCGCCTCCCCCGGCACCCGCAGGAGCTGCAGACCGATCTGCGGAGTCCGCCGCACGGCCGCCGCCACCGCCGGCCCGGCGATGGCGTCCAGAGGCGGGGTGCCGCTCGCGGCGAGCACGCGGCCGGAGAGATCGAACCAGACGAGCCCCGCGACGTCCGGATAGAGAGGGAGCGACCGCTCGAGAAAAGTGCGGTGGGCGGCGGGGTCGTCCGCCACGCGGCCGGCCATGGCGGCGATCGCCGCGGCGCGCGCGGAGGTCAGGTCCACATAATCCGCCACGTGGCGCGCGATGGACTGCGCCTCCGCCTGCCGCATCTCCAGCACCTGTTCCGTGGCCTGCCGCTCCTCCTGCGTCGTGGTCACCGCCACCGCCAGCACCAGGACGGCGGAGGTGGCCGTGGCCAGAGCCAGGGCGAGCCGGGTGCGCAGCGAGCTGGTATCGAGCCGGGCCAGATGGAGGGAGAGCCAGGGCAGGAGGATCAGGACGATGCCCCCGCCAAACGAGATGAACAGACCGGTCCAGGCGAGCCGCGGGAGCGCGACGTAGATTCCGGCAGCAATGAACGCCGCGCCGGCCACGACATGGGCCGTCCAGGTGAGGCCCGGCGGAACCTTCCCGGGTGGCCGCAGCTGCACCCAGAGGAGCAGCAGCCCTCCGGTCAGGTACAACGCCCCGAGCCAGGGGAGGTTCGCGCGCGCGATGTCGTAGTAGGCTCCGAGGCGGCTCGCGCCGATCAGATAGAAGACCCCGTTGAGCACCGCGATCACCGCCATGACGAGCGCGAGCAGATCGGGGCCGGGAACCCCGCGGGGGGCCGGCGGCAGGAACGCCGCGATCAGGGTCGCCAGTCCGAGGAGGCTGTAGGAGACCACGCCCGGCCAGAGCCTCTCCTGGCCGAAGCTCACGGCGAGGACGGCCATGACGATCGCCGCCACGGCATGGACGGCCAGGCGCACCCACAGCCGCGGCCGCATCACGCCAACCGCCAGGAGCGCCATGCCCGCCGCGAAAGCCGCGATCCCCCAGAGACCCCGGTACGGTGCGAGGGACTGGTAGGGCGGCGCCACGAACCGGTGCGGCGCCACCAGGACGAAGGCTCCCAGGATGGAGCAGAACAGGCCGATCCCCCAGCGCAGACTCTCCGGGCTCACCGCGAGGCGGCGGCCGGGCAGCGATGGGGCCGGAGTCGTCATCGGTGCCAACGATACCGGATTCGCAGGGCGATTCGGACGCTACAATGCGCCCATGCTCCGCACGCCCCGCACACTCCGTTCCATCCTGCCTCTCCTCCCGGTGTTCCTCCTGGGCAGCGCCGCGGTCCCCGCGGCCTCGCCATCTCCCTCTGCGCCGCAGCCCCTCCTCGGCTTTTCCGAGGAGCACGCCGCCGCAGAGCGCGACCTCGAAGCCCGCTTCGACGCCGCCCTGCATCCGGAGGACCTCCGGACCTGGATGCAGCGGCTCACCTCGCACCCCCATCACGTCGGCTCCCCCTGGGGCAAGGAGAACGCCGAATTCATGGCCGGTCTCTTCCGCTCCTGGGGCTACGACACCGCCATCGAGGAATTCCAGGTCCTCTTCCCCACGCCGAGGATCCGCCGCCTCGAGCTCCTGGCGCCCACGCGCTTCACCGCTACGCTCAGCGAGCCCTCCATCCCCGGGGACTCCACCTCGGCCCAGCTCTCCGAGGCGCTCCCCCCCTACAACGCCTACTCGATCGACGGCGACGTCACCGGCGACCTGGTCTTCGTCAACCAGGGGATCCCGGCCGACTACGATGAGCTGGCGCGCCGCGGCGTCGACGTCCGCGGCAAGATCGTCCTCGCCCGCTATGGCGGCTCCTGGCGCGGCATCAAGCCCAAGCTGGCCGCCGAGCACGGCGCCATCGGCTGCATCATCTACTCCGATCCGCGCGAGGACGGCTACGGCCAGGGCGACCCCTACCCGAAGGGCGGCTACCGGCCCGAGCGCGGCGCGCAGCGCGGCTCGGTGGCCGACATGCCGCTCTACCCGGGCGATCCGCTGACCCCGGGCGTCGGCGCCACCCGCGACGCCAAACGCCTGGACCGCTCCGAGGCCAGGACCCTGACGAAGATCCCGGTCCTCCCCATCTCCTGGTCTGACGCCCTTCCTCTGCTCCAGGCGCTCGGCGGCCCGATGGCTCCGGACCCCTGGCGCGGCGGTCTGCCCACCCCCTACCACCTCGGCCCCGGGCCGGCGAAGGTCCACCTGCAGCTCGCCTTCGACTGGAACCAGGTCACCGCCCGCGACGTCGTCGCCAAGCTCCCGGGCGCGCGCTTCCCCGACCAGTGGGTGATCCGCGGCAACCACCATGACGCCTGGGTCCACGGCGCGACCGATCCGGTCAGCGGTCTGGTCGGACTGCTGGAAGAGGCGCGGGCCGTCGGCGAGCTGGCGAAGAGCGGCTGGCGCCCAGAGCGGACCATCGTCTATGCCGCCTGGGACGGCGAGGAGCCCGGCCTCCTCGGCTCGACCGAATGGGCCGAGACCCACGCCGACGAGCTGCGCGACAAGGCGGTCGTCTACATCAACTCGGACACCAACTCCCGCGGCCTGCTCGACATCGGCGGCTCACACACCCTGGAGGTCCTCGTCAACGAGGTCGCCCGCGACGTGCCCGATCCGGAAAAGGGCGTGAGCGTCGGCGAGCGGCTCCGCGCCTCGGTGATCCTCGACGGCTCGCCCGAGCTGCGCAAGGAGATCCGCGAGAAGGGGATGTTCCGCATCTCCCCCCTCGGCTCCGGCTCCGACTACACCCCGTTCCTCCAGCACCTGGGCATCGCCGCGCTCAACATCGGCTACAGCGGCGAGGAGGAGTACGGCCAGTACCATTCCCTCTACGACTCGTTCGACCACTTCACCCGCTTCGGCGACCCCGATTTCGCCTACGGCGTGGCCCTCGCGAAGACGGGCGGCCGCTTCGTCCTGCGCCTCGCCGAGGCCGACGTCCTCCCCTTCGAGCTCGGCCATTTCTCGACGACGGTCGGCCGCTACGTCGACGAGGTCGTCAAGCTGGCGGACGACCTCCGGGACGAAGCGGAAGAGCGCAGCCGCCGTCTGGCCGACCGGACCTACGAGCTGGTGGACGATCCGAAGAGCACGTTCGTGCCGCCGAAGGCGCTCGATCCGGTCCCGTACCTCAACCTCGCGCCGCTGCGCAACGCGGCCGAGGCGCTCGACCGCAGCACCAAGGCCTACGAGAAGGCTCTGGCCGCGCGGACGGCGGACGGGCATCCGCTCCCGCCGGCCCAGGCCGAGCAGCTCAACGCCATTCTGTTCAAGCTCGAGCGCTCCCTGACGCGCAAGGAGGGGCTCCCCCGCCGCCCCTGGTTCGTGCACCAGGTCTACGCCCCCGGCTTCTACACCGGCTACGGCGTCAAGACCCTGGCCCCGGTGCGCGAGGCCCTGGAGCAGAGGAACTGGAAGGAGGCCGAGGAGCAGGCGGCGATCGTCGCGGGAGTCCTCGAAAGCTACGCCAGGGAGGTCGATCGGGCGCGGGCGGTGGTGGACTGAAAGAACACAGAACAGGAGCGAATCAAAGGAGTGCTCATGCCCCCCACGTCAGCAAATGGAAAAATCTGCTACCTCGAGATCCCGACGGTGGACGTGCGCCGCTCAGCGGCGTTCTATCAAGCCGTCCTTGGATGGCAGATCCGCGAGCGCGGCGATGGACGCATCGCCTTCGATGATGGCGTCGGACAGGTGAGCGGCACGTGGGTAACCGGCCGCCCGCCAGCCTCGGAACCGGGCTTGCTGGTCTACATCATGGTAGATAGCGCCGCAACCACCCTCGACCTGGTCATCGCGAATGGCGGTGAGATCGTGCAACCCATCGGCATGGATGCACCGGAGATCACCGCACGCTTCCGAGATCCTGCCGGTAACGTCCTGGGCCTCTATCAACAACGGTGACCGACAATGACGGGTGCCCGCTAAAAGGATAGAGATCGCGCGAGAACTTCCGCATCGAACACCCCCGTCTCCACCTTCCCCCCCGTCCTGACCTGCACCCACAGACGGTAGCGGCCGGGACGGGGGAACTCGTAGGGGAAAGAGACGGAGGAGACCGGGGCGCTGTGCATGCCGTGGGCGGCATGGTCCATTCCGGCCATGCCCAGGTCTCTCGTGAAGACCTCCTGCGAGGCCATGGAGAAGCTCCCGACCGGATGGAGGTGCACGAAGACCGTTCCGTCGTCCCGGCGGATGGCCGCGTGGCTCAACATCCCCATGTAGGGCGCGAGCGGCGCCGGCTTCCCGGCGGCGTCGCGCACCGCGAAGCGCAGATCGACGTCCCGGCCGGCGACCAGCGGCTGGGCTCCATGCTCCCAGGTCATCGTTCCTCCGTCCTCCAGCGGGCTCTCGACCGCCGCTCCCGCGGCCGGACGCGCCAGCGGCGCCGCCAGGCGGAAGGAGTCGTCCGGATCGCCGGCCGGACCCGCGGCGCCGGCCGGGACCTCGACCGTCTGCACCAGGGTCTGGGCGAAGCCGCTCTCCTGGACGATGTCCGCGTAGATCCGGTAGCGGCCGGCCGGGAGCGGCGGCAGCGGCGCGTCGAAGCGGAGGGGGTCCACCCGCACCGGATGGAGGTGGGCGAAGGCGTCCAGTCCCGGCTCGCGCATCAGGAACAGGTGCATCAGCTTGCCGTGGTCGGGCATCAGGGGCGTCCAGTCGCGGTCGTTCCCCCAGCGGGGATCGGCGATGGCCAGACGGAGCACCCGGCCCGCGTCTCCGGCACGCACGGCGGCATCGATCCGGTAGGGGCGGTAAAGCCTGTCCCGGTAGTCCGCGTCGACACGGCTCCACCAGCGCCAGCCGCCGGCCAGGAGGAGCACCAGCAGGCCGCCGGCGAGCACGGACACGGTCCGGGCGGCCCAGGTGCGGCGGGAATCCGGCTTCTCCGCCGGCGGCAGCACGCTCTCCCGCACCGCGGCCCCGACGATCGACAGGGCGCCGAAGAAGAGGATGAGCCCCGCCACGGAGAGCGCGACGCCGAGCGGCCGCTGCATATCGAGCGTCCGTGAGCGCACGGTGGCGACCGGCACCACCGCCAGCCCCTCCCCTGCCGGACCGGCGATCCGCACCTCGATGCTGTAGGAGCTCGCGGTCATGATCCAGAGCCGCGCGGTCCACAGCCCGGCCGCGCCGGCCACCGGCTTCGCCTCGTCCGGGGGCGGCGCCCCCTTGGTCCCCGCCTTCCACTGCACCGGCTGCACGGTCACCCGCTCCGGGGTCCCTTCTTTCAGGCGGACCGTCACCTCGGCGAGGCCGGGGATCACCTCGGGCGGCCGGACGATGACGCGCACCGGATACGGTCCGGCCGCACCGTCGAAAAAGACGTTCGGGCTTCCCACGTGCCCCCAGGAGACGAGCGCGACCAGCGCGATGAGGACGAGCCGGCGGCAGCTCCGCCATGCGGTCATCGCTTCACCCGCGCCATCCAGGAGCCCCAGCCGAGCCCCACCAGCGACGAGACCGAGGCGAGCAGCCAGGCCTTCCCCAGCTTGCCAGGGGTCACCGGGTTCTCCTTCGCCTCCCAGAGCTCGTGGCGCCAGGAGCCCGGCGTCTTGCTGTAGCTCCATTGCATGTCCCCGGCGAACAGGCGGTTGCGCGAGGCCGGCGAGAGCTGGAACGACGAGAAGCTCCACTGGGTGACGAAAAAGACGGCCACGAACGCCGCCGCGAGGACCGGCGCCAGCCACCAGCGGCTCCGCTTGGCCGGCCGTGACGCGACGAGGAACACCAGGTCGAGGGCCAGCGCCGGAACGACCAGGAGCATCGGGAAGAGCGGCGGCACCATGTGATCGATCGGGTTGTTGATCGGCGCCAGCCTGGGCTGCGCCGGAAAGAGCGGCAGCACCCAGACCAGGACGAGAGCGACGGCCATGTAGAAGCCGGAGGTGATCGTGGCCGCCCAACGCAGGCGCGAGGCCCGCGCCACGGCCACCAGGAGCACCGGGAAGACCGCCGCCGTGACCTTATAGAAGGTGGCCGCGTGCTGGTTGTTCGGGTAGACGTACTCCGAGAGCATCGTGGCGACCATCAGGAGGATCACTCCGGCGCAGTAGAGGAACGCGAGCTCCAGCGGCCGCGCCCGCTCCTCCGGCGCCCGGTTCTGCCAGGCGAGCGCCAGGAGCATCGCGCCGACCTGGATGGCGATCATCCCGGCGGCGAGCACCGAGTGCGGCGGCGAGATGATCTTGACGTCCAGCCCGTAGGAGCTGTGCCACCAGTCGTCGAACGGCGCCGAGGTGAGCATGGCGAGCGCCCCCCAGATCGCCACCCAGGCGCCGAGCGGTCCGCGGAAGCCCCAGAACCGGACCGCCACCGCCCGCTCTTCCGGCGTGCCCCGGAACGTGGTGCGCAGAACCATCCAGCCTCCGGAAAGCCCCGCCAGCACCCCTCCCAGATAGATGGCCATGTGCGCCGGCGTCCAGAACGTGTCCCGGCCGATCGACATGTGCCACGAGATGTCCCAGAGCAGGCCGACGACGATGCTCGTCGAGCCGAGCAGCAGGGCCCGCAGCGGCCACGGGAGCACAGCAGCCCGCGCGGCGCGCGGCGCGACAGCGATTCCGGCGATCGATTCCATCGAGACCCCTCCTCTCAGGGGATGATCCGCGCGTCCAGCAGCTCCAGCACCTGGGCATCGCGCTCCGGGTCGAACTTCCGCGCGAAGTGATAGGTGCCGCCGGTGATGACCGGGACGTCCTCGGCCGTCAGGGTGCGCGGCCGACCGTCCCGGCTGCCTGTGAAGTCCGCGTACCGCAGATCGTCGTTGCACAAGTTGAAGCGGCCGCTGTTGACGAGCAGGGTCTGGACGACCGATTCGCAGGGGCAGATGGTCCGGCCGAACCACTCCATGAGCTCGCGGTCCGAGCGCACGCGCTCGAGGACGTACTCGGCGGCGGCCCTGCTGAGCGTGGACCACTGGTACCCCGCGTAGCAGGAGAGACCGCGATCGAAGGGAGACGGCCTCCGGCGCAGACCGACGCGGGGTCCATACGTCAGGTGGATATGCGCCAGCGACTGGACGCGGTTGGTCCAGCGGACGAGCCGCAGGGCCGGCGCCGTCCACGCGGGGGCGTCGTAATATTGGTAGTGGTACCGGATCAGCCCCTGGCGACGCCTCCTCCAGGGATTCACCGGAGCGGCGGCGTTCCAGAAGCGCAGGAACCCGTCATAGCCGCTGGTGGCGAGCAGGGTCTCCAGGCTCTGGAGCGGCCGCGTCGGATAGTCCTGGGCCGACAGATAGACGATCCAGTCGTAGTCGATCCCCCGGTCCGCCAGCCATTGGAGCCCGTCGAAATACGGATAGAGGAGCGAAAGATAGCCGCGCCGCGCCGGCTCCCGGGCCTCCAGGACGTCCACGTCGAGAGCCCGCTGCAGCTCCGCCGCCGAGCCGTGGCCGGCGAACGGATCGTGCGCGACGAGCACGAAGCACTCCGGCTGGAACCGCCGGAGCGTCCGGATCAGCCGGGACGCCTGGGCCGGCCCCAGGTGGTTCTGGATGAAGTAGCAGATGCGCATCTTCATCCCCCCACGATCTGCCGCACCAGCGCGATGTTGTCGCGGTGGCCGGTCAGGCGGGCGGTGATCTTGCCGCGGATGGGATAGCCGACCAGGTAGAGGTCGCCGATGACGTCCAGGATCTTGTGGCGGACGAACTCGTCCGGGAAGCGGAGCTCGGTGTTGATGACCTCGTCCTCGCCGATCAGGATGAAGTTGTCGAGCCGGCCTCCGGAGCCCAGGCCGAGCTCGTTGAGCATCTTGAGGTCCTTCATGAAGCCGAAGGTGCGCGCCGGGGCGATCTCCCGCTTGTAGGCCTCGGGCGAGGTGAGGGTGAACTCGGCAGACTGCTCTCCCACCGGCGCCGGGTAGCGCAACAGGTAGGAGACCGAGAACTCGTCCGCCGGCTCGATGGTCAGCTTCTTCTCGCCCGATCCGTTCACCTCGTAGCGGCGGTCGATGACCACCTCGCGCTGCGGCTCGTCCTGCTCGGCCACCCCCACCTCCTCGAGGACCTTGCAGAATTCCAGGGCCGAGCCGTCCAAGACCGGGATCTCGCCGTGGACCTTGATCAGGAGGTTGCTCACGCCGTAGGCGTGGAGCGCCGAGAGGAGGTGCTCGACGGTCTTGATGCTCTCCCCCTCGCCCGAGAGCGTAGTCGCGTAGTCGGTCTCCGCCACCGCGCGGACGTGGGCCGGGATCTCGATGCCGGTCGGCAGGGTGACGAAGTGGATGCCGCTGTTCTCCGGCAGGGGCTGGAGGACCATGCCGGTGCGCTGGCCGGAGTGGAGGCCGAGGCCGTAGACCACGGTCGAGTGCTGGATCGTCCGCTGCCGCAGGCCGGTCTCGGCGAGGAGCGGCAGGTCCGGCGCGGCGGTGAAGCGGCGCTCGGCGTCGGCGCGGTCTTCGATCGGCAGCCCGGGGATCGCTCCCGGACCCGCTTCCAGGAGGGAGCGCCGGTAGGAGAGGGCACCGGCGGCGGCCTCCACGGCCCGGCGGTAGGAGAGGGGCTTCTCCAGGTAGTCGAAGGCTCCCATCTTGATCGCCTTCACCGCGGTCGCCGTGGTGCCGTGCCCCGACATCATGACGACCGCCGCCGCGGGGTCCTCGTCGCGCAACGCGCGCAGGGCCTCCAGGCCGTCCCGGTCGGCCAGCCAGATGTCCAGGAAGACGACCGCGGGCTGCTTTTCCCGGTAGAGGGTCAGGGCCTCCTCCCCGCTGGTCGTCGCCAGGGTCGCGTATCCTTCATCCGACAGGATCCCCTCCAGCGTGGTGAGGATCCCCGGTTCGTCGTCGACAATCAGAATCAGCTCGCTCATGGGTCCACTTTCCTTGTGCCCGGGGAGTATTTCACGATCCGCACCTTCTCCATGGTGACGAGGCCTTCCAGCACCATCTCGTCGAGCATCTCGAGGAGGCGCTCGATCCGGTCGCTCGACTCGACGATCTCGATGACGACCGGGAGGTCTTCCGAGAGGCGCAGGATCTGGGACGTGTGGAGCACCGAGCGGGCGCCGAATCCGGCCGTGCCGCGGAAGACCGTGGCCCCCGAGTAGCCTTCCTTGCGCAGCCGCTCGACGATCGAGAGGGCGAGCGGCCGGTGATGCCAGAGGTCGCTCTCGCCGATGAACACGCGGACCAGGGTTCCTTCCCCGTCGAGGACTCGCATGGCATGGAGCTCCTTCAAGCGGTCAACAGCCGGCCGCTCGCGAGGCCCAGCAGGCCGGCGAGAAGGCAGGCGGCGACCGTGATCCCCAGATTGGCGAAGCCGAGCAGCCAGGCATCTTCCTGAAAGAAGGTGAGCGTCTCGTAGTTGAAGGTGGAATAGGTCGTGAAGCCGCCCATCACCCCCGTGGTCAGCGCCAGGCGGAGGGTGGGAGGGATGATCTCGGTGGTCAGCGACACCTGCATGATGAGCCCGAGGAGGAAGGAGCCGAGGACGTTGACCGCCAGGGTCCCGACCGGGAACCCCGGCCCGGCGAGGCGGAGCAGCCAGCCCGACAGCAGATAGCGGGCTCCCGTCCCGATCGCTCCCCCGAGGCAGATCCACAGCAAGCGCGGCATGGGGGAAGGATACCAGCAGACCCTCACCCCCGGCCCCTCTCCCGCGAGCGGGAGAGGGGTGTAGGTTAGAAGGGAATTACGATTACGCCTGTCGAGAAGGACCAACCCTCTCCCCTCGCCCGCTTGCGGGAGAGGGGCCGGGGGTGAGGGTCTCCCGCGCCAGCTCCACGATCGACAGCGGCGCGCAGCCCTCGGCGTTGTTGTTGACCGTGCAGAGGAACGGCCGGCCGGCGGCGTGGGCTTCGCGGGCCAGCTCGGCGAGGGCGCGGCGGGCGGCGGGGTCTTCCTTCTGGATGCGGTCGAAGGGGGCGTAGCTCCGGCTCGCCTCCTCGTAGGTCAGGCCCGGGCCGAGCAGCCAGCGGATGATCGTCGCCGGAGCTCCCGGCCGGTCGTTCCCCGCCAGGCGCGCCTGCGTCCGTACCTCCGGCATGCGCGGGTGGACGTTCAGGCAGTGGACCGCGCCGGTCGCGGCGAGCGCGTCCGCATAGGCCCGCGTCAGGGCCTCGCGGTTGCGCAGCTCCACGGCGTAGACCGGTCCCCGCGGCAGGGCCGAGAGGAAAGCGTAGAGCTCGTCGGCAAACTTCTCCGGTACGCCGAGGTCCTGCGGCGCGAGCTGGAAGAGGAGGGCGCCGCCCTTCTCGCCCAGACCTTCCAGATAGGGCGCCACCACCTTCTCCGCGGCATAGGCCGCATCGAGGAAGAGCGGATTGGCCTCCCCCCGGTGGGCGCCGTAGCGCGGACGGTCCGGCCAGCGCGAGACGGTCAGCACCTCCTGCGCCTTGACCAAGAAGCGGAAGCCCGCCGGCACGGCCGCCGCGTAGTCGGCGAATTCCCGCGCCGGGAGCGGCTGGTAGTAGGTGCGGTCGAGCCCGACGCCCCGCAGCAAGGGATGCCGGGCGTAGGCCGCCAGTCCCTCGTGCGCCAATCGCGATTCGGTGTACTTGCCGCCCCAGACCAGCCCCATCCAGCCGGGGAAGGACCAGGTGGAGCCGCCGAGGCGGATGCCGGGAGGCAGATCGAGGCCGAGCTGGCGGACGTCTTCGGGTACCTCCGCCGGCTCCACCCCCTTCCGGCGCTCCTTCTCCGATACCAGACCCGGAAACAAGGAGAGCTGATCCGATCCGCCCTTGGCGCTCATGCGTCACATCTTACCGGAACTCGCGACCCGGCGGGGAGCTCGCCCGTCCGCACCTGCCCGGAGAATGAAGGGGGTCGGTGGTCCTCGTCCGCCAGGCAGGACGGAAGCGACCCGTCCCGAGGACGGCTCAGGTTTTTACGCCCCGTAAAAATTCGGTATTCACCGTGGCACACAGCTTGCCTCGCTGGCATTCGTTCGATCCGTCGTCGATGAAAGGAGGTGCCAGCGGGACCGAGAGTGTCCGCGCAGAGGAGGTCGTCCTCCGATTTCACATTGATTTGCTAGGGGAGAAAACGATGAGATACAAAATTGGCCGATCGATCGTCTGGATCGCCGCCCTGCTGATCGCATCCTCCGGTGCGGCCATGGCGCAGCTCCAGACCGGAAGCCTCTTCGGGATCGTGCTCGATCCGCAGCACAATCCGCTGCCGGGAGCAACGGTGACGCTCTCCGGCATCGGAGCGCCGCAGACTCTCCTCTCGGACGCGCAGGGCCGTTTCCATTACGTGGGGCTGGCCCCCGGCACGTACCGTCTGGAGGCGCATCACAACGGGTTCTCGCCGCTCGAGATGGACGATCTGACCGTCCATGTGGGACGCAACACCGACGTGGAGGTCACCCTTCCGCCGGGGATCACCGAGACGATGACGGTCACCGGCGAGGCGCCTCTCCTCGACGAGCGGCGCTTCTCCAAGGGGAACACCTTCACGCTCAACGAGCTCGAGCGGATCCCCACGGCGCGGGATCCCTGGTCGGTGATCTCCAGCACCCCGGGCGTTCTGATGGACCGGATCAACGTCGGCGGCAGCGAGACCGGAAGCCAGGCGCGCATCGTCGGTCCGGGCTCGACCGGCGACCAGGTCGTCTGGGCGCTCGACGGAATGATCATCACGGACATGGCGGCTCTCGGCTCGGCACCGGGATTTTTCGATTTCGATTCGTTCGAGGAGATCGAGGTGACCACCGGCGGCTCCGACGCCTCGATCGCCAGCGGCGGCGTCGTGCTCAACATGGTGACCAAGCGCGGCACCAACCAGTGGCGCGGCTCCGGCCGTTTCTATTACGCCAACGACAACCTCCGCTCGAAGCTCGACATCGATCAGAGCGAGCTCGGCCAGGCGGGCGCCTGGAACCGGTTCAACGCGCAGAAGGATTTCAAGCAGGGCAACCGCATCGACTTCCTGCGCGACTGGGGGGTGGAAGGGGGCGGCCCGGTGCTCACCGACCGGCTGTGGCTGTGGGGCTCGTACGCCCGTCCGGTGATCCGCAAGCTGACCAACGAGGATTACGCCGACGAGGAGCTGACCACCGCCTGGAACTTCAAGCTGAACGGCGCGCCGCGGGAAGGCAACAGCTTCACCGCCTTCGCATGGGACGACGACAAGATCAAGCACGGCATGAACGCCAGCTCCCTGCATCCCCCGGAGACGACCTGGGACCGGAGCGATTACGGCGCCGAGCCCACCGCCTGGAAGCTCGAAGACACCCAGATCTTCAACCCGTCGTTCTATGCCACCACTCTCTACTCGCGGGTCAACGGCGGCTTCGTGCTGAATCCGGCAGGCGGCGAGAAGCTCACCTTCGAGGACGAGGACGGCGTCTGGCACAACAGCTATGCGGCGTACGTGACCGACCGTCCGCAGAAGCAGGTGCAGGCCGACGCCTCGAATTATTTCAACACCGGCCGCTGGAGCCACGAGCTGAAATACGGAGCCGGCTACCGCATCGTGGAGGTGCGCTCGATGTCCCGCTTCCCCGGCGGCGGCCTGGAGTTCGGACCGGGGTTGCTCTTCCTGAGCCGCGAAGGCGTCGCCAACATCGACGCCAAATACACCTCGGGCTTCGTGCAGGACACGCTGGCCTCCGGGCGGCTGACCGTGAACCTCGGCCTGCGCTGGGACCGGCAGACCGGCAGCAATCTCCCGACCACCGTGAGCGCCAATCCCGTCGCGCCCGACCTCCTGCCCGCCGCGCACTACGACGGCGGAGACGCGGGTTTCGCCTGGGAGAACCTGGTACCCCGGCTCGGTGCGACCTGGGCGCTGGGGGAGAAGAGAAACACCTTGCTGCGCGCCAGCTACTCGCGATATGCCGACCAGCTCGGTACCCAGTACGTCGCCTGGACCAACCCGGTCGCCTACATGCAATACCGCTATTTCTACACCGACAACGGCGGCGATCCCGACCTCGAACGAAACGAGATCCTCGATGAGTTCGCGCCGCCGACCGCCAACGTGAATCCGGTCACCTTCGGCGCGTTGAGCTCGAACGCCGTGGCCGGCGACTTCGAGGCCCCGATGACCGAAGAGACCCTCCTCGGCGTCGAGCACTCCTTCGGGCCCGACTTCGTGGTCGGGCTCCAGGCCAGCTATCGCCACTTCACCGGCCTCGTCGAACGCGAGGCCCTGGTGTTCGACGGCGACGCCTTCTCCGAGGAAAACCTGGGCAAGCTCGGCCGGCCGCACCGGCGGGACGACTACGTCTACCACCAGGTCCAGATCACCGGACCGGACGGGCAACCCTATACGATCCGCATCGGCGAGCTACGGCCGGGCGTCTCGACGAGAAACGGCCTCCTCCTCAGAAACGGTGACCGCGAACAGGTTTACAAAGGGTTGTTCCTCACGCTGAACAAACGCCTGACCAACGGCTGGATGGCGCGCGGCCACATCTCACTCCAGGACTGGCGCTGGCGCATCCCGAACGACGCCAACGAGGACCAGACCGACGACGTCGCGGGCGGCATCAAAGACGGCAGCGAGGTGCTGAGCGGCGGCCAGTCGCTCAACAGCCCCAAGGGCAACGTGTTCATTTCGAACGGCTGGTCGTACTCCTTCACCGGCCTCTATCAGATCGCGCGGTCCCGCCCGTGGGGATTCAACGTGGCCGCCGGCCTGAACGGCCGTGAAGGCTATCCGATCCGCTACACCCAGCGCGTCTTCCGCTCGACCGTGAACACCGGCCGGCCGACCTACATCCCGGTCACAGCCGACACCGGACGTTTCAAGTATCCGGACGTCCACGTCCTCGACCTGCGGGTCGAAAAGGACTTCGCGCTCCAGGACCTCGGCTTCACCGTCGGGTTCGACGTCTTCAACGCGCTCAACGAGTCGTATGTGCTGCAGCGGGCGTTGATTCTCGGACGGCCCAACTCCGACCACGTGATCGAGGTCCTCTCGCCGCGGATCTTCCGTCTCGGCGTCCGCTTCCGTCTGCGCTGAAAACCTATCTCCCGCCCGAGATCTCCTGAGGGCCGCCGGGGAAAGCTCCCCGGCGGCCTTTTCAGTTTTGGAATTTGGATTTTGGATTCACTTTTCCGAACCGCCACCGGTCTCACAGGATTTCTCCCCTCTTGCGCCACATGGCACGCCGCTTGCCCTTGTGATCGGCTGTCGGTGCAGTCTCACGAAAGGAGGTGAGGGACGGGAACAACCGATCTCGACCCTGGAGGGGAGATTCTATCTTTTGTGAATCCGGAGGGCGACGAACAACGACGGTGAAAGGAGATCCGCAGATGAGAGAGACAAAGCGGTTCGCAATCCTCGCGCTCGCCGTCCTGTTGGCCGCCCTGGCCGCTCCCGCGGCCGCGCAGCTTCAAACAGGCAACCTTTTTGGCATCGTGAAAGACGCTGGCGGCACTCCGCTGCCTGGCGTGACCGTCACGCTTTCGGGCGGCGGTGCGCCCGCGGTCCAGAGGACCGATGAAAAAGGCCAGTTCCGCTTTCCCGGGCTGCCTCCCGGGGAGTACGACGTTCTCGCCGAAATCGATGGGTTCATTCCGACCGCGGACAAGGGCGTGGTCATCAGTGTCGGGCGCAACACGTCGATCGAGCTGAGCCTCCCGCCCGCCGACCAGAAGTTCGGAGAAACCGTAACGGTCACCGGCTCGCCTCTGCTCGACTTGCGCAAGATCACGCAGGGCCCCACGGTGCCGCTGGTCGAGCTGCAGAGCATCCCCACGGCCCGTGATCCATGGTCCGTCCTGCAGACGGTGCCCGGCGTGCTGACCGACCGCATCAACGTCGCCGGCAGCGAGAGCGGGCAGCAGTCGCAATACGTCGGACCCGGCTCCGGCGGCGACCAGGCGGTCTGGTCGCTCGACGGCATGGTGATGACCGACATGTCGGCCACCGGCTCGTCCCCCGGTTATTACGATTTCGAGGCCTTCGAGGAGATGCAGGTGACGACCGGCGGCAGCGACGTCGCGAACGCCACCGGCGGTGTGGTGCTCAACATGGTCACCCGGCACGGCACCAACCAGTGGCGCGGCTCCGGCCGTTACCTGGTCGCCGACGACTCGCTGCAATCCGATCTCGATCTGAAGGACAGCGAGCTCGGCCAAGCCGGCGACTGGAACAACGGCCATGCCCAGCCGGCGTTCAATCAAGGAAACCGCATTTCCGAGGTGATCGACTGGGGGCTCGAAGGGGGCGGACCGATCCTCCAGAACAAGCTCTGGCTGTGGGGCTCGTACGCCAAGCCGAAGATCCATCTGCTCACGATCAACGATTACAGCGACGACACGACGCTCGAGTCCGCGAACCTCAAGCTGACCGCTCAGCCGACGGCCGGTAACTCCGTCACCGCGTTCGCCTGGGACAGCGACAAGGTGAAGCTCGGCCGCGGCGCGAGCCCGCTGCGGCCGCAGGAAACCACCTGGGACCAGTCCGCTTTCGGCGACAAGCCGACCGCCTGGAAGGTCGAGGACACCCAGATGTTCGGGCAGAGCTTCTATCTGACCGGTCTGTACTCGCAGGGCAACGGCGGCTTCCAGTTCGTCCCCGAGGGGGGCGACAAGGTGCCGTACCTCGACGCGGACAACCAGTGGCACAACAGCTTCTTCATCATCCAGACTGAGCGGCCACAGGAGCAGCTCAAGGCCGACGGATCGAGCTTCTTCTCCACCGGCAAGCTGAGCCACGAGCTGAAGTTCGGCGCCGGTTACCGTGTCGCCGAGGTGACTTCGCTCTCGCGCACACCGGGCGGCGGCTGGGAGTGCTGCGACGGCATCCTCCTCCTCGCCCGCGACGGCTTCGGCAACGTCGAGGCCGACTACACCAGCCTGTACGTGCAGGACACGGTGGCGGCCGGAGCGCTGACCGCGAATCTCGGCCTGCGCTATGACCGGCAGGGGGGCGACATCCGCGACACCACGGTGCGCGCCAACCCGGTCTTCCCCGAGCTCCTGCCCGCGGCCCATTTCGTGGGCCAGGACAGCGGCTTCGAATGGGAGACGGTCGTGCCGCGCCTCGGCCTCACCTGGGCTCTCGGCAAAAAGGGCAACACCCTGCTGCGCGCCAGCTACTCGCGCTATGCCGACCAGCTCGGCACCGCCGTCGTCGGTTTCCTCAACCCGCTCGGTGCGCAGCAGTACCGGTACTTCTACACCTCCAACAACGGCGGCCCGAGCCTCACGCCGGGCGAGATCGGCGACGAGATCGGCGCGAGCGGCAACGTCGATCCGCTCACGTTCCTGCCGCTCCAGTCGCGGGCCGTCGATCCGGAGCTCGCGGCACCGATCACCAGCGAAGCGCTCGCCGGTGTCGAGCACGCCCTCCGGCCCGAGCTGGTCGTGGGACTCCAGGCGACCTGGAGGCGCCACACCGGCAACCTGGAGACCGAGCGCCTGGTCTTCGACGGCGACGCGTTCGCCCCGGAGAACCTCGGCAACGTCGGCCGCGTCCACCGGCGGGATGATTACGTGGAGCGGACGGGCAGCGGCATCCTGCCGGATGGCCGGCCGTACACCTTCTCGTGGTGGGAGCTCCGCGATGGCGTGACCACCCGCGACGGTTTCCGCCTGGAGAACGGCGACCGCGTCCAGGAGTTCCGCGGCGCCTCGCTCTACCTCACCAAGCGGCTGGCGAACCGCTGGATGATGCGCGGCAACGTCTCGTGGCAGGACTGGACCTGGAACATCCCCGACAGCGAGAACGAGGACCCGACCGACACCATCGCCGGCGGCATCGTGGACGGGACCGCGGTCCTGCAGGGCTCGGGCGTCGTCTCGGGCGCCAAGGGAAACGTGTTCATCAACAGCGCATGGTCGTACAGCCTGAACGGCCTTTACCAGGTCGCACCCGACCGGCCCTGGGCCTTCAGCCTGGCGGCCAATCTGACGGGCCGGCAGGGCTATCCGCTCCGCTATGCCCGGCGGATCGTGCGCGACACGATCGTCGACGCGGCCGGCCTCGGCATCGACGTGCCGGTGGTCACCGATCCGGACGCCTACCGCTATCCGGACATCCACATCCTGGACCTGCGGGTCGAAAAGGAATTCAGGCTGAGCGACCTCGGTCTGACGCTCGGGGCGGACGTCTTCAACGCCCTGAACGAGTCCTACGTCCTGCAGCGCCAGGGTCTGCTGACGAAGAACAACGCGGACCACGTGCTGGAGATCGTGAGCCCGCGGGTTTTCCGTCTCGGTGCCCGCCTCTCCTTCCGGTGAGACGCTTCCTCCATCGGCCGGGGGCTCCCCCCCGGCCTCTTTTTTCCCTCTCTTATTCCAGACGCTCGACGCGGACGTCCGGATCGCCGTCGCGGTCGCGGGTGATCGTCACCTGCCAGGGGTTGCAGCAGATCTCGCAGTCCTGGACGAGCGTGCCCCACACGTCAGGCTCGACGGAGATCTCGACGCGTTCGCAGCACCAGGGGCACTGGACCTCGATCGTGTCGTTCCAGTAGCCGTCGCCGCTCATTTTTTCGCCTTCTTCGCAGGACCCTTCTTCCGGCCGAGGGCGACGACGATCTTGAACTCCTGGGGAGTGACCGGCTGGACCGACAGCCGCGAGCCCTTCTGGGTGACCACCATCTTTTCGAGCCCCGGCGTGGCCTTGAGAGCGGCGAGCGGGATGATGGCGGGAAACTTCTCGACGAACCGGACGTCCACCATGTACCAGGTGGGATTGGCGGGATCGCTGTCCGGATCGTAATAGTGATGCCCCTTCTCGAAGGCGTAGGGATCGGGATACGCCGCGCGGGAGATCTCGGCGATCCCGGCCACGCCGGAAGGCTCGGCGTTCGAGGCATAGAAGAGAACGCCGTCGCCGACCTTCATGTCGTCGCGCATGGAGTTGCGCGCCTGGTAGTTGCGCACCCCTTCCCACGTCGTCGAGCCGTCGCGCTCGAGATCATCGATCGAATAGGCCTCGGGCTCGCACTTCATGAGCCAGTATCGTTTCGCGCGTGGCATCTCACTCCTCCCGGGCGCTCTCCATGAGCAGGTACAGACGCGTCAAACGATCGCAGAACGTGTACTCGCCGCGCTCCTCGCCCGGGGCCAGAACGCCAAGCCTCTTCATTCTCTGGAGAAAATTGTCGAGCTTCTTTCGCTCCTCCTGACTCAGACCCTGGGCGATGTCGAATTTCCGGAAGGTGAGGTCGAAATCGGCCCGCGCAAGCTTCTTGAGAATGCGCCGGTAGTCCTGGCTGCGCAGCGCGCGGTAGACCTGGAGATCCACGAATTTTCGCCCCACGTCTTCCGCCGCGGCCCAGGTGGCCTGGACCGCCACATCCGCGTCGACCGTGGCCCCGGGCGCAATCCAGTAGGCGGCATCGCCCAGAAGGTGCATGAGCTTGGGCAGGCCCCCGGAGTACCGGCAGAGGATGTCCATCGCGTCCTCTGTCACTTCCATCTGGACACTGCCGAACGCGCGAGCAAAGAATTCGCGGGATTCCGCCTCGCTCAGCGGGTCGATGTGGGCCACCTCGAAAATCCTTTCGATCGGCCGATGGCGCTCGATCAACTGGCGGCGCCGCTCTTCGGTGCCGCAGAGGATCAGCAGGAGGGGAAGCGGTTTTTCGCTCAGCGCGTTGGAGTCGACCAGATCCTTCAGAAAGAAAGCGAAGCTCTCCTCGGCCGAAAGGCCGTTGATCTCATCCAGAACGAGGATCAACCCCCGGTAGGACGCGCGGCTCTTCTCGTACAGGCTGCGAAGAAACGGGAGATATCCTCGCGAAAGATCCGGCGCATCCTTCTTCAGCTTGTCGAGACGGAGGGTGACGCCGAAGAGGGTCTGCTCGCCAATGTACTCGGCCAGAAAATTGCGCAGTGACTCGGCCACCTTCGGTCGGACAGACGCCGCTTCAAGGACCGTTCGGACTGTCGCTTGGGCGACCTCCTCGAGAGTGTGACTGGTGCCCAGCAGCACATGGAACCCGAGGAGACCCGGCTCCCGCTCCGCGGTGAACCGGACGTACCGGGCGAGCGAGCTCTTTCCGATCCCGTACTCCCCGGAGATGAAGATCGCCTGGGGCTTGCCGGCTGCCACCTGCCGCGCAGCCCGGCGAATGCGCTCGACCTCGCCGGCCCGACCGACGAAGAGCTCGACCGGGACCGGTTGGCCGGGATAGAACGGGCTCTGTCCCTTTTCTGTCATACGCCAGAGTCTACCGCGCCTCACTCCGCCCGGATTGCCACCAGCGGATCGAGCCGGCTGGCGCGGTGGGCGGGGATCCAGGAGGCGAGGGTGGCGACGGCGGTCAGGGTGAGGACCACAGCGCCGAGAGTCAGGGGATCGAGGGCGCCGATGCCGTAGAGCAGGCTCGCCAGCACCCGCGCGAGCGCCACGGCTCCGCACAGGCCCAGCACCAGGCCGATCCCGGTGAGCGCAAGGCCGTGGCGCAGGACCAGCCGGACCACGTCGCTCCGCAACGCCCCCAGAGCCATGCGGATGCCGATCTCGCGGGTGCGCCGGCCGGCACCGTAGGAGACGACGCCGTAGATCCCGATCATCGCCAGCGCCAGACCGAGACCGCCGAAGAGGAGCAGCAGGACCGTGTTGAAGTGCGAGCGGGCATAGAAGACGCTCCCGGCCAGGCGATGCTCCAGGGTCTGCAGCTCGCCGGCAGGCAGATCGCCGTCCAGCGCCCGGAGCTCGCGGCGCACCGCGGCGGCGAGAGCGAGGGGGTCCTTCCCGGTGCGCACCGCGATTCCCATGGAGCGGAGATAGTCCGCCGGCACAGGGAGTTGCGCGGCGGCGAACCAGAAGACCGGCTCCCCCTCCGCCGAGGCCCCGGGCCGCCGCTGCTCTTTCGCCACGCCTACGATCTCGTGCCACTGGCCGTTGAAGCGGACCCGCCGGCCGAGCGGATCGACTCCCGGGAAGAAGCGGCGCGCCGCGGCCTCGTCGATCACCGCCACGAGCGGCGTATCCGGCCGGTCGCGCGCGTCGAAGGGACGGCCGTGCAGGATCGGCGTGCCCAGAGCCGCGAAGGCGTCCGGGGTGGCGAGATCCCAGGCTGCCGAAGCCTCCTCGGACGGCTTCTCCTGTCCTTCGAGGACCGGCTGGAAGCTCCACGAGCTGTCCGGCGGCAGCTGGCGGACGGCGCCGGCCGCCACCACGCCCGGCAAGTGGCTGATCCGCTCGAGGAGCTGCGCGTAAAAGGCCGCGATCCGCTCCGGCTCCGCATACCGCGCCGCCGGCAGCTCGATCTCCAGGGTCAAGACGTTCTCGGCCGCGAAGCCCGGGTCCACTCCCAGGAGGCGGACGAACGAGTGGACCATCAAGCCGGCGCCGACCAGGAGGAGGAGCGCCAGGGCGATCTCGGACACGGCGAAGGCATCGAGCCAGCGGGTGCGGCCGCCGTCGTCCCGGGTCCCTGCCCGCAGTGCCGCCCGCAGGTCGGGCCGCGCCGCCCGGAAGGCGGGCACCAGGCCGGAGACCAGGCCGGTCAGGAGCGAAAGCCCGAGAGAAAAGCCGAGCACGCGCGGATCGATTGCGATCTCCACGTCCGTCGGGAGATAGACGCCCCGCGCGTCCGGCAGGAGCCTCAGGGCAAGGCCGGCCAGCGCCACGCCGGCGATCCCGCCCGGCACGGCCAGCGCCAAGCTCTCGGCCAGGAGCTGCCGCACGAGCCGGCGGCGATCGGCGCCGAGCGCGGCACGCAGCACGATCTCCGGCTCGCGCGCGGCGGCCCGCACCAGCTGGAGGCTGGCCACATTGGCACAGGCGATGAGCAGGACGAAGAGCACCGCACCGAAGAGGACCAGCAGCGCCGGCCGCACCGGACCTGCGAAGGCCTCCCGGAGCGGCACGACGCTGGCGCGGACGCCCCGCTCGGCCTCCGGCAGGTCCGTCTCCAGCCGGGCGCGGATCGCATCCAGCTCGCGGCCGGCCCGTTCGGGAGTGATGCCGGGCTTCAGGCGTCCGATCGCTCCGAGATAGGCCGATTCGCGATCCGTTCCGGCCTCGGGTCCGAAGACCAGCGGGATGAGAAGGTCCGGCGCGCCACCGCGGATCCGGAAATCCGCCGGGAGCACTCCGGCCACCTGGTAGGCCTCGCCGCCGAGGGTTATCGAACGGCCGGCCACCGACGGAGAGCCGCCGAAGCGCTCGCGCCAGAGGCGGTGGCTCAGCAGGACGACCCGGTCGCGGCCGGGGCGGTACTCCTCGGGAGCGAACAGCCGGCCGGCGGCGGGCCGGACGCCGAGAGCTTCGAGCAACCCCACGGACACGAGATGGCGGGACAGGCGCAGCGGCTCCTCGCCGCCGGTCCAGTCGAGCGTGCCGAAGGAGACATAGGCGCCGAGGTGCTCGAACGAGGAGCTCTGAGCGCGCCACGCGAGAAAATCCGCGGGCGTGATCGCGACCCGCTCCTCCCCGCGAGCCGGCCGGACCGCCAGGACGTCGGCCAGCCGCTCGGGAGCCGGGAAGGGCAACGGCCGGAGCAGCACGGCGTCGACCACGCTGAAGATGGCCGTCGTGGCGCCGATCCCCAGGGCCAGGGTGAGGATGGCGGCGGCCGCGTGACCGGGATGGCGGAGCAGATCGCGCATGGGCTCTCCTCAAGTCAACTGGATGAAGGCCCGCCAGTCACCGGACGGGATGGGGAGCAGGCCGGCCGTCGGGCGGGCATAGAGGTAGACCCAGGCGGTGAGCGGGCCGGCGCCGTCGAGCGTCACGGTGCGGGAGACGCGGACGCAGACGGGTCTCTCGTATTCGTCGAGCTCCTGGAAGACCTCCGGATCGAGAATCCGCCAGAGCGCAACCTCGAGCAGCGGTGACATACTCGGCGCGTGCATCATTCACCTCTGTCCATTCTAATTCATCCGAGCTCACCCCAGGGGCGTCGACAAAATCCCGAGACATTGTCGCCCGATCGCCGGAATTCCTGACATCTGTGGCGTCAGCATGACAGGCTGACGGGGTCCCTTCCCGGCAGGAGATGGGCTACCATATCTCCTCCCAATCACGTCCGGCTTTCGACAGGTCTTCCAGCATGCACGCACCAAGTCCCTCGACCCTCTTCATCCTGATCCTGCTGCCGCTGCTCGCCTGGCGGGTGTACATGCGGTTCCGCAGGATGGTCGGGCGCCAGCGCCTCTCCAAGGCGCGCCCGTGGATCACCCTCGGCATCTTCTCGACGGTGATCGTCGTCCTGATGGTCTTCGCCGCTCAGGGCCACACTCAGAGCCTGTGGGGGATCGCGGCCGGCCTGCCGGTGGGCGCCGGCCTGGCCCTCTACGGCTTGCGCATCACGCGCTTCGAGCCTACGCCCCAAGGCCTGTTCTACACGCCGAACGCCTACCTGGGGATCGCCATGTCGCTGCTCTTCTTCGGCCGCATCCTCTACCGCCTCGTCGAGGTCTACCAGATCACGGCGGCGCACGCCAGGCCGGACTTCATGAAGAGCCCTCTCACCCTGTCCGTCTTCGGGCTGATCGCGGGGTACTACACGGTCTACGCGATCGGGCTGCTGCTCTGGCGGAACCGGGTGGAGGCCTCCAGCCGCTCGCTGGAGACCTCGATGGGTGAGCCCATCTAGTGGAAGAGCTTCAGGAAGACGATATAGAGGACGAACCCGCTGTCCGGCCCGGCGACCGGCGCACCCACGTCGAGGTTGACCACCGTCTGCCACGGGCCGATGAAGGTGCCGGCGACTCCGACGCCGCCCAGGAGCTCGTTGTCGAGGCCGGTCGCCTCGTCGGTCGCCCAGGCCGCGTCGGCCACGGCGTCGAGGCGCAGGAGCTCGCCGATCTCGAAGCCGTAGGTCATGTGGGCCGCCCAGGCCTCCTCGGCGCGAACGCGGTTCGTCTGGTAGCCGTGGACACGCGTTCCCCCGAAGAAGCCGAACTGGTATTTGCTGAAGCGGTCGAGGTCTGAGCCGCCGGCGTAGTCGATCTCGGCGCCGACCTTCTGGAAGCGCGGCAGGTACCAGTTCTTGCTCGCCCGCGCCTGCCAGCGTAGGAAGTCCTTCTTGTCCGGCGTCCAGTCGGGGTTGTCCGGGAGGCCCCAGAAGTCCCACTGCGAGCGCCGGCTGTAGCTCCCGCGGGCGGAGAGGCCGTAGCCCGCGCGCGAGTAGCTCATCCCAAGCTCGACCGAGCTGGTGAGGTTGTCGCTGGGGAGCACGAAGTCGTCGGCGGTGTCCTCGGTGTCGCTGTAATTCTGGGCGAGCACGTCGTATTCGAGGCTCAGGCGGGTGAAGTTGCCGAGCGGGCGGCCGAGCTTCAAGCCCAGGCTCGCCGGCCGGTTCTTCACCGCCTGGTCCTTGAGCTCCCGGTCCTGGGAGAACACGGTGTCGGTGAAGGGGAAGGCGATGGCGAAGAGGTCGCCGCCGAAGTCGAACCGGCTGCCAAAGAGGCGCGGCTGGGCCGCGTTGACGGTCAGGAGGGCGCCGGCGAAGAAGGCGTTCAACTGGTTGCCCGTCCCCTTGAAGTCGAAGGAGAAGTAGTTGACGCCGCCGAGCGGGAGCGGGAAGTCGAGGGCGTCGTCATAGAAGACGCCGCCGGCCAGGAAGAGCTTGTTCTGGTCGAACCCCTCCTTGACCACCCGCTCGCCGGAGTCGTCCTTGACCAGGTAGCGCAGGCCGCGGTCGGTGTCGCGCACCATGGTGACGTCGGACTGCGCCACCTCGGCGCGCCGCTCCTCGAAGTCGGGGGCGTTGATCCTGACGTCGGAGAGGAGCGTCTCGCGCTCGACGACGGTGGTGGCGTTGACGACCGAGAGGATCTGCTGGGCGACCAGCCGCAGGGGCATGACGTAGCTGTCGGCCGACCAGGGGACGGGCCGGCCCTGGGCGTCGACGGGCGAGTACTCCATGGTCTCTTCGTTGGAGATCACCTCGCCTTCGAGCCCGGTCTGCACGGCGCGGGTGCGCAGGCGGGCATAGAGCTGGCGGTCGACCCAGACCGTCCCTTGATAGAGCTTGCCGGTCTCGCCCGGTCCGGCCGGCGCGAAGTCGACCACCCAGGCGTCGCGGTCGCCGATGCGTTCGGTGCCGCGCAGGCGGTAGCGGTACTGCTTGGTGAAGTGGATCTGCAGGGGGACGGCCGCCGCCTTCTCCGGCTGGATGAGCGGGATCTCGGGGAGCTTCTTGCCGCGCCACTTGACGCCGTTGACGAAGAGGGTCTCCCAGGCCCAGTCGGTGCCGGTGTCGCTGAAGAAGAACGGGCCCTGGAGGGTGGCCTCGAAGGTCTGCGAGCCGGCGGCCGGCTGGAAGCGCAGGTGGGTCGTGTTGGTGGCGCTGTAATGGTCGAGCTTGCGGTCCTGGGCGTCCTCGAACGCCTGGAGGCGGCGGAGGATCTCCTCGACCGGCATCTCGCGCTGCTCTGCGACGGTGACCTTCTGGGAGATCCCCTCGCGCTCCTCGGCGGTGGCGCGCTCCAACCCGAGGACGGTGACCCGGCCGGGGCCTTCGATGTGCAGGTCGAGGCCGGTCGCGGTCACCTGCCCGCTCGGCGGCACGACCCGGCCCGGCTCGAACGGGAAGCGGGCCGGCCGGCGCAGCCCGGGATCGTTGAAGTGGAGGTCGAGCGCGTTCGCTCCTTCGGGGGCGCGGACGATGAGGCGCAGCGCCAGGTCCTTGCCGCGGACGAAGGCCCAGGACTCGGGCGCCCCCTGGGGCGAGGATTCCGGGTCCCAGGAGAGGTCGCCGGCGAGCTCCAGGGCGAGGAGAGCCAGAGGCCGGGCGGCGTCCGGCGGCAGGGCCGGGGAGCGGAACAGGGTCATGTCGAAGCCGCGGGTGGCGGAGCGGGCCGCCTCGGCGAGCACGTCGGCGGGAGGCGTTGGGAAGGGGAGGGCGTCGAGCACCACGGCGCGGCCGGGATCGAGCCGCTGCTCTACGGCGTCGAGGGCGGCCTCGAGGGCTTCCGCCGGACCGGGGCGGAGGACGAGGGCCTCCAGATAGGCGGCGATCTCCTCGTTGTAGAGGGCTTCGAGAGCCGTCACGTCCGGGGCGAGCGGCTGGGTGGCCACCTGGGCGTCGTCGTGGGCGCCGGTCAGGGTCACCGCGGCGCGCTTCAAGAGGAATGCGTACTCCGTGGCCGCGGGCTCGGCGGTCTCGGCCCCCTCCGGCCGCCAGACCACCTGGAACCAGGTGCCCTTGGGAGCCCGGCCGGCGATCTCCGCAGCCGCCCGCAGCTCGCCCTGCAGCCGGGCGGAATTCTGCGCCAGGGGGGATGGAGTCCGGAACACCAGGGAGAGCCACGGCGTGGCCCCCGCCTGGCGCAGCGTCTGGAGCTCCTCGGCCGAGGGCGAAGCCGTACCGTCCAGGGGAACGTCCCACGCCACATACAGGGGGCTCCCCGGCTCCAGCCGGGAGACCTTGGGCAGGAGAGCCGCGATCTCGGAGGGCGTCGTTGCCGTCCCTGAAGTCGTTGTCGTCGTTGGTGTTGCCGTGTTTTCCGGAGCCGTTGCAGCCGGAGATTCCTGAGAGGCCGGGGCAGCTACATCGAGCCGCACGCCCGCGCACGGTTTGCACGGGAATGTGGCGGCCCGCAGGGTGGTCGGGATCAGCAGAAGGACGGAGAGTGCAAAGAGCCGGAAACGGTCCATGGGGCATGAGCATACCTCACCCCCTGACCCCCTCTCCCATCGCCCCCCCCGCCGACCGGGAGAGGGGGAACTCTTATCAAGGACGTTCCCCTCACCGCCACTCGCCCTGAAGCGTGAATCCCGCCCAATAGTAGGGAGAATGCCAGCGCGCCTGGCGCCGGATCGCGTCCTGGGCGGCCCGCAGCGCAGCGGCCGGCGAGAGGCCCTCCGCGAGGATTCCGCGGTAGAGGCGCTGCATCAGCTCGGCGGTCACCTGATCGTTGACGTTCCACAGGCTGACCAGAACGCGCTCGGCGCCGGCATAGAAGAAGCCTCGGGTCATCCCCATGATCCCCTCGCCCCGCACCTCGCGCCCGAGGCCGGACTGGCAGGCGCTCAGCACCACCAGGTCAGCCCGCAGGCCCAATTGATAGATGTCGGCGAGGTGAAGGAAGCCGTTCGCTTCCGGCCGGCCTCGCGGACCGATCTGGGCGAGGACCAGCTGGCCGCCTCCCGGATCGTCGGCGGCGAACGAGCCGTGGGTGGCGAAGTGCACGAAACGGTAGTCCCGCAGGGCTCCGTCGAGGACCGCATCGCGGGTCGCCTCCCGGCCTTTCACCTCGAAGCGCTGGGAGGCGGGCGCGAGCGCCAGGATCGCCGTGGCCTCCTGCCGGGCGAAGGGAAGCTGCTCGGAGAGGCGGCCGAAATCCGGATCGGCCAGCACCCACAAGGTCTTCGGAGCGCGCGGCCGGCCGGCGATCTCCCGGCGGAGCTCGCCCAGCACCGAGACGGAGGGCAACGAGACGATCTCGTGCCGGGCCACCAGCGGCTCGGCGGACCCCGGCTCCGGGAGCACCGCGAACGGCAGGTTCTGGAGGATCCCGTCTCCCACCACCAGCAGGCGCTTGCCGGGGAGGAGCGGCGCCACCGGATCGAGGAGCAGGCGGCTCAGCCTGGCGAGCTTGGAACGGGCCGAGATCTCCGCCTCGCTGCTGTTGCTGTGGGAAAGGAGGTCGAAGGCCTCGCCCGCCAGGTCTTCGATCTCGGCACGTCCGGGGAGCACAAAGCCCTCCAGAGCCTCGGGTGTGACGGCCCAGAGGACGCTTCGCTCTTCGCCGAGCCGGTACTCCAGCAGCAGGGTGTCGCGGTCGAGCAGCCCGTTCTGGACCTCGGCGGCGCTCAAAGGCTGCGGCTGGGTCAGGGCGGCGTAGCGGGGATCGCGGGTCCGCAGCTCGGCCCGCACCCGGTCGAGGTCGTCCCAGCGGCGCCCGAGCTCCGCATCGAGCGGCTGCAGTTGCTCCGGCGGAGTCCCGTCCTGGATCAGGTGGGTCTGGCGGGAGACCAGCCGATCGATCTCGGTCTCGAGCTCCCGCTCCTGGGCATGGAGATCCGGAGCGGCCCGGCCGAGGTGGAGGTCGGCGTCCGCGACGGCCAGCCCGTCGAGCAGAGACCGCGCCAGCGACCGTTCGTTGACCTCCAGGGCCGTGGCAGCGTATCCGGCCCGCGGCGCCTTCCGGTGCATGTCCATCAAAAGATCGATCAAAAAGTCATAGGCGTCCTGCTGGGTGGAGAAAAACTCCGCCCGCGTGGTGTAGCTCGCTTGGCGGAGGCGGTGCCGTTCGACCTCCGCGAGAGCGTCCTCCATGAGCCCGCGGGCCGCTTCGAGGTCGCCGCGGCGGCGCAGCACCTGCGCTTTCCCCTCCAGGGTCCAGGCCATCTGAGGAGGATCGTCGAGCGTCCGGTACAGCGCGAGCGCGCGATTGAAATCGTCGAGCGCAGCCGCATCGTGGCTGGCGGTGGTCTCCAGCCGCCCCAGATTGGCGAGGCAGCGGGCCAGCTCGCGGGAATCGTTGAGACTGCGATAGATCGGCAAGGCCTCGGCATACGCCTGGCGCGCCTCGTCCAGACGGCCGAGCTGGCGGTAGGACACGCCGAGCGTGGTCAGCGTGACAGCCTGCCCTCGGCTCCCCGGCTCGCGCAGCGTCAGAGCCTTCCGGAGCGGTTTCAGGGCTGCGCCGGGCTGTCCGGCATCCTGGGCGAGAACCCCCAGAGCATTCAGGGCGGCGGCCTCATTGTTGCGGTCGTTCGTCTGGTGGAACAGACCGCTCGCTTCCCGGAACCGCTCGCAGGCGGGCCCCGCTTCTCCCAGATCCC
>DASPXX010000019.1:0-40352 GCA_035637095.1 Thermoanaerobaculia bacterium | reverse complement strand
CCCAGGAGATCGCGGGCGACGTCCTCGGCGGGGCGGCGGTAAAACGAAATCGGCAGCGGTCGGAGGCGCGTCACGGCTCGGCGGCACGATATATCATCGGTCCATGACCGTCGAAACGATTCCGCGCCCGCCTGTCACTTCATCCCTGCCCGAGCTCTTCGCGGAGCTGCCGGAGATCTTCGCCGCGTACTATGACCCCGCCGCCCCCTGGGCGCTGCTGGGCGACCCCCTGACCACCATCCTGAGCGCCCTGCCGTCGAGCGACATCCGGATCTCCCTGGCACCGGAGGTCCATCTGAGCGGCGACCGGATTTCGATCGGAAAGGGCACCCGCATCCATCCGACCGCGGTCATCGAAGGGCCGGTCTACATCGGGGAGGACGTGGAGATCCGCCCGAGCGCCTATATCCGGGGCGGCGCCTGGATCGGGGACGGCTGCGTGGTCGGCGCCAACAGCGAGATCAAGCGCGGCATCCTCCTGCCGCACGCCAAGGCGCCCCACCTGAACTACGTCGGAGACTCGATCCTCGGCGCCGGGGTCAACCTCGGGGCGGGCACGATCCTCTCGAACTTCCGCCACGACGGCGGCCAGATCCGCATCGGCCGCGGGCTCCCGAGCGGCCGCCGCAAACTCGGCGCGGTGCTCGGCGACGGCGTCCTCACCGGCTGCAACAGCGTCCTCCACCCCGGCGTGGTGGTCGGCCGCGGCACCCAGATCTACCCGGGTGTACAGCTGCGCTCCGGCATCTACCCGGAGAAGAGCATCATCAAGCTGCGGCAGGAGATCGAGATCGTACCAGCCGAATGAGACTCAGAACTTGGGTCGCGGGAACGCCTTGGTCGCCGTCAAGTCCGCGATGCTCTGCGGATAGTTGACCACGAATACCGTGCGGTCGTCCTCGGCCAGGGCGTCGCCTCCGAAGGCCTCGACGTCGGCGAAGATGGCGTCGACGATCTCTTGCGCGGATTTCCCCTGGTGGTTGCGGGCCACCTCGAGGAGACGGTCGACCCCGTACTCCTCCTCCCCATCCCTGCCGCGCGTCTCGCAGATACCGTCCGTATAGAACACCAGCATGTCGCCCGGCTTCATGATCACGAAGCCACGCTCGTAGGTGGCCCCGGGGAGCGGCCCGAGCACCGGCCCCCCTTCCTCCATGACGTGCACGGTCCCGTCGGCCGCCAGGTGGAAGGGCGCCGGGTGCCCGGCGTTGACGTAGATGAACACGCCGTTGAGCTCCAGCTCGCCGTAGAACATCGAGACGAAGCGGCTGGTCAGCGTGCTCTGGTGGATGATGTTGTTCATCCGCTCCACGGTGCGCACGATCTTGAAGTCGCGCGCCAGGCCCATGCGTAGCCCCATATAGATGTCGCGCACTTGGAGGGCCGCGGGCAGGCCGTGCCCGGAGACGTCGGCGATGGCGAGCCCCAGGATCTTGCTGGTCACCGGGATGTAGTCGTAGAAGTCGCCTCCCACCGCCTCCATGGGCTCCGAGCGGCCGGCGAGGTCGAAGTCGCCGTAGGCGGGGGCGCGCCGGGGCAGGATCGACGCCTGGATCTTGCGTGCCTCGGCGAAGATCCCCTCCATGCGGTCGCGCCGGATCTTCTGATTGATGCTGTGGCGCAGGATGCCGAGCGAGAAGCGGATGTCGTCCCCGCGGTCCTCGGAGGTCACGTCGAAGGCCAGGATGTACTCCTCCTCCCCCACCTCGATGGCCGCGAACTGCCGCACTCCGATCAGGCTCTCGAAGCTGCGGTCCATGCGCGGATCGTCCGCCCCCATGTAGACCGCCCCCTCCTCCAGCACGAGCTGGATCGGCGCATAGGAGAGGGGCACCCGGAAGTTCCTGGGGGGCTCCTTGGCCTCGCCGAAGGACGACTGCAGAGCGTAGACCTCGCCGCGGCGCTGGTAGAGCCGGCCGCCGGTGATCCCCAGCTCGTCATGGAACTTGTCGATGATGATCTGGAGGAGAGTGTTGATGGTCGCGCCGATGTCGTCGGCGCGCTCCATGGCCGCGACCACCTGCTCCACCTTCTTCATCAACCCCTTGTAGTTGACGGGGCGCACCTCGGACGTGATCAAGGCCTGTTCTCCTCTTGCTGGTGTCAAGGATATCCCAATCGGACGGATCGATCCGATCGTTCTGATCCGTCCGATGGGGGCCGGGGGTGAGGGTCTACCCGTTGTCGATGAGCGTCATCACGATCCGGTCCTCGGCCGCCCGGGCGTTGCCGCTGTTGCGGTTGCAGAGGATCGAGAAGGCGTAGGACTTGCCCGAGACCGCCTTGGCGTAGCCCGAGAGCGCCGAGACCCCGTCCAGCGTGCCGGTCTTGGCGAGCACGTTGCCGAGGTAGGGAGGGGCCGCCATGCGACGCTTCCACGAGCCCAGGTCCTCGCCCGAGTACGGCAGCGATTGGGCGAACTCGCGCCCCGCGGGATGGAAGAACATGTGGCGCAGGAGAGTGGTCACGGCGCGGGGCGCGAAGCGGTTGGCGCGGCTCATCCCCGAGCCGTCGGACATCGAGAAGGACTCCGGCGGCACGCCGATCCCGCGCAGGAACTCGCCGATCGCCCGCACGCCGTCCGGCCAGGTCCCACGGCCGCAGCGCAGAGCTCCGAGATCCTTGGCCAGGGTCTCGGCGTAGAAGTTCTGGCTGTGCTTGTTGGTCACCTGGATGATCGACACCAGGTCGCTCCTGTGGACCGCGACCCGTTCCCAGATGGCTCCGGGGAGCTCGTCGACCGACCGCAGGTGTCCCCCCACCGCGACCCCGCCCTCGCCCAGGGCGGCCTTGAGCCCTTCGCCGAAATAGCGCACCGGATCGGGGATCGTCACCCAGGTCTCCACCGGTCCCGAATTCTTCCCGATCGCGCCGCGCACGACCAGCGTGTCCCCGGCGCGGGCGATGATCACCTGCTGCCCCTTGCGGCTCGCGATGGTCCGCGCGGTGTTCTCGATCCGCAGGACGGGCACGTCCGGCACCAGCTCGACCCGCGGCCTCCCGCCGGACGGCGACGGCCAGACCCGCACCAGGATGCAATCGTCGCTGAACGACAGGGCGCCGACCGGCGCCTCGTACCAGCGGGTCAGCTGGTCCCGCGGCCAGTCCGGATGGATGTCCGGAGGCGAGAAGAGGCCGTGCGCCAGGTAGATGTCCCCGGTCACCCGGTTGATGCCGCGCTCGCGCAGGGCCTGAGCCCACGGGCGGAACGGCGCGTAGGAGTCGCCGTTGTAGTCCCGCCCCGAGATGTGCGGATCCCCTCCGCCCACCACGCCGAGGTCCCCCTCCAGCACGCCGTTGACGACCTTGCCGCGCAGCAGGAACCGGGTCTCGAAGAAATGCCCCGGCCCGAAGGCGTCCAGCGCCGCCGCCGTCGTGAACAGCTTGCTGTTGGACGCGATGACCCGCGGCTCGTCGGGATGGAGAGCGTAGACCGTCTCGCCGCTGTCGAGCTCGATGATGTGCACCCCGAGCTCCGCCGAGACGTGCTGCGTCCGTCCCACCTCCGCCTGCAGCGCCAGCTCCAGAGCGGAGGAAGGGGCCACGAGCTCGCCCGGTTGCGGAGACGCAGACGGAGCCGGTCCCAGAGAGACCAGCAGGACGGACAGGATCAGAAGGATCAGGCTCTTCCTACCGGGCACTCACTTTCCTCCAGCATCCTTCAAGTATTTTTCGAACCACTCGACGACCGCCACGGTCGAACGGACCTTGTTGGGCGTTTTGCGAAAACCGTGCCCTTCGTCCAGGAAGAGGACGTACTCGACGGGGATGCCCCGCTTCTTGAGGCTCTCGACCGTCTGCTCGGCCTCGACCACCGGGACGTTGGTGTCGTTGGCGCCGTGGAGGACGATGGTGGGGGTCTGGATGCGGTCGACCTTGTGGATCGGCGACAGGCGCTGGAGCAGCTCCTTCTGGGTCGCCGGGTCGCCGTACTCGCTGGTCGAGATGGCGGCCATCCAGGGCTCGGTGTGGGAGAAGAAGGTTTCGAAGTTGATCATGCCGTACAGATCCGCGCCGGCGGCGAAGAGCTCGGGATATTCGGTGAGCCCCACCATGGTCATGTAACCGCCGTAGGATCCCCCCATGATGCCGACGCGCTTTGGATCGGCGATCCCCTGGCCGACCAGGAAGCCGACGCAGTCCTCGATGTCCTTGATCGCATCGACGCGCTTCTCGCCGTTGTCCAGGTTGACGAACCGCTTGCCGAAGCCCGACGAGCCGCGCACGTTCGGAGCGAAGACCGAGATCCCGCGCGCCAGCAGAGCCTGGTAGGTGGCGTTGAAGCTCGGGCGCTCCTGGGCTTCGGGCCCACCGTGGAAGCTGACCACCACCGGACCCGCCTTGACACCAGCCTCACCTGGAAGCCGGTAGAGCCAGCCGGAGAGCTCGAGGCCGTCGTGCGCCTTGAACGTCACCAGCTTCGGCGCCACCAGGGCTTCCAGGAGGATGCCGGCGTGCGGGCTGAACGTGACCTGCCGGAGAGCACCGGAGGGCCGGTCGACCACCCAGACGTCCGCCGGGAGGTTCGAGCCCGACACAGTCATGGCGAGGAGCCGGCCGTCTTTGGAGAATTCCAGACCGCTGGCGAGAGCGCCGGGGAGAGCGGGCCCGGGTGTCTCCTTGAGGGTTGCGAGTTCGAGGAAGGAGAGCCGCGACTCTCCCGCCACGTTCCAGAGCAGGGCGGCGGTCTTGCCGTCCTCGGTGAGCGCGAAAGTGCTCAGATCGGCGTCATTCCGGCCGGCGATCACCTCCTGGGGCTCGACCTTCCAGAAGACCGGAGCCTCCTCGCCGGCCGCGCGCTCCTCGCGCTCCTCCTCTTCCTCCCCCTCTCCCTTCTCCGCCTCCTCGCGCTCCTCCCGGGACCCGGACCGGGCCGCGAGGCGCACCCGCGCCAGGGCCACGCGGTCGCGGTCCTGGTCGGAGAGGAGATAGACGGTCCGGCCGTCGGGAGAGAAGCGCGGATGGCCGAAGCTCCCCGGCGGCTGGTGGAGAGTCAGCAGGACGTCGGCGCGCTGCCGGAGACCGATGAGAGAGACGTTGGCATCGCCGCGGCTCTTGACGCGCTGCACCAAACCCCACCGGCCGTCCTCGCTCACGTCCTCGAACGAGCCACTCCCCTGGTTGACCGCGGCGAGACGGAGATGGCCGAGGCCGAGATGAAAGATGTAGGAATCGATCGAGCCCGGGTTGCCCCGGTTCGAGCCGAGGCGCAGGTACTTGCCGTCCGGAGTCCAGCCGTACAGCCGGTTGTTGATCTTCCCCCCCTCGGTGATCCTCTGGAGGGAAAGCCCGTTCGGCCGCACCACATAGACCTGCTCGTTGAGACCGCCGCCCGGAGCGAGGGAGAAGGCCAGCACGTCCGGGTCGGTGGGCGACCAGGCGACGCCGGTGACCTGATCGTCGAGAGCCGTGACCTGGGTGGGCCAGCCGCCCTCGACGGGGACGGTCCACACCTGGGGCAGCCCGCTCAAGTTGCAGATCACCGCCAGGCGCTTCGCATCGGGAGAGAAGCTGGGCGACCCGCACGAGCCGATCTTGGCCAGGCGGGTGACCAGCTCGGTGAGATCGTCGTCGGCCGCAGAGGCCGGAACGGCGGCCCAGAAGGCGAGGAGAGCGAGGGGCGCGAGGACACGGCGAAGCATGGGATCTCCTGGGATCTTCAAAGCGGCGGGATTGTAACACCAGGGGGTCCTCACGTCTTTCCCTGGTCCTCCCCTCCTGATTTGCGGCGTGGAGTCGTTTTATGGAGCTGTGAAGAGGTCAATTTGCGGCATGGAGGGGGCTATTTGCGGCACGCGGGCCCTCACCCCCGGCCCCTCTCCTGGCCCCGACTTTGCACCTCTTCATGAAGCGAAAGGGGGCCATGGGGCCGTCTGAGATCTTTTCGTCCACAACGCAAGGGAGGTCACTCACATGGCAGATGAAAAGAACCGACCGATCAGCACGACAGACACCACGACAACCCGGACCGGCACCCTCGAAGCCGACCTCCACGACGCCAACCCCGATCCGTTGACCGGCGAGCCCGGCTCCCACCCGGTGGGAACCGGAGTCGGCGCGGCGACCGGCGGCACGGTCGGCGCGGTGATCGGCGGAGCGGTGGGAGGCCCGGTCGGCGCCATCATCGGCGCGGCCGTGGGCGGATTGACCGGCGGCTTCGCCGGCAAGGGGCTCGCCGAGTCGGTCAATCCGACCGAGGAGGATACCTTCTGGAGTGGCGCCTACAAGGACCGGCCCTATGCCAAGGGCCACCACTACGAGGATCTGCGCCCGGCCTACCGCTATGGCTGGGAGTCCCGCACCCGCTACGCCGACCGCGACTGGCACGACGCCGAGAGCGATCTCCAGCGCGATTGGAGCCAGCGGCAGGGAACTTCCACCAACCTGGACTGGAACGCCGCCAAGCCGGCGACCTACGACGCCTGGAACCGGGTCGACAACCGCTACCGCTACAACACCGAGGAAGAGCCCTATTGGCGCGAGAGTTACAAGACCCGTCCGTACTCGCAGAACAAGAGGTACGAGGATCTCGCGCCGGCCTACCGCTACGGCTGGGAGTCCGGCCGGCTGCACGGGCGCGAGGGGAGCTGGGAGCAGCACGAGAACGCTCTGGAGCGCGGCTGGGACAAGGCCAAGGGCAATACCAAGCTCGCCTGGAACGAGGCGAAGGACGCGGTCAAGGACTCCTGGAACCGGGCGACCAACCGCTGGAACGACGACGAGGACCGCTACTGGCGGGACAACTACTCCAGCCGTCCGTACGCCAGCGGGCGCAAGTATGAGGACCTCCGTCCGGCCTACCGGTACGGCTCTGAGTCCGCCACGTACTACCAGGGCCGGCAGTGGAACGACGTCGAGAACGACCTGCAGACCAACTGGGACCGCCACAGCACCCGCTCGAAGTGGGGCGAGGTGAAGGACGCCGTCCGCGACGCCTGGGACCGCGCCACCCATCGCGCCACCGGAAACTACTCTCCGGCGGCCGGGACGACTCTCGGGACATCGGGGACGTCGCTCGGCACCGGGACGGGCGTCACCGCCGGCGGAACCTATCCCGCGGGCTCCAACACCATGACCGTGCCCACCGCCACCGACATGACCACCGGCGCCGGCGCCACCGAGGGCACGTACAGAGATCCGAACAAGAAGCTCTGAGAGTCCCTCACTCTCATCCTCTCTCCCTTTCCTTACGCCCCTTCCCTGCGGGGAAGGGGTTCTTTCTCTGCGGCAGGCGGCTCCGGGACCGGAGCCGTATACACTCCGGGAGATTCGTAGAGCCATGAGATCAGGTCATCGCCTTCTTCTCGCCCTCGCGGCGCTTCTCGCGGCCGGCCTTCTCATGGCAGGGCTCGCGCCGCAGGGCGATGCCAGTCCCAAGGCGCAGCCGCGGCCCAACATCGTCTTCATTCTCACTGATGACCAGGACCTGCTCCTCGGCTCGCTCGACGCCATGCCGCACCTTCGCGAGCTCCTGATCGATCAGGGCACGGTCTTCTCCAATGCGTTCGTCCCGCTCTCCCTCTGCTGCCCATCGCGCGCGACGATCCTGACCGGACGGTACACGCACAATCTGCAGGTCTATACGAACTTTCCCCCGGACGGCGGCTTTCCCCGCTTCCAGGCGCTGGGGCACGAAGAGGCGACCCTCGGCGTCGCCCTGCAGCGGGCCGGCTACCGCACGGCGTTGATGGGCAAGTATCTCAACGTCTATCCGGACCCCGCCAACCGGACGCACGTGCCGCCCGGCTGGAGCGAGTGGGTCGTGCCGGCGGCCGGCAACCCGTACGGCCAGTACAACTACACGCTGAACGAAAACGGCACGCTGGTCGCGCACGGGAAAGAGCCGGCGGACTATCTCACCGACGTCCTGGCGCAAAAGGCCACCGACTTCGTGACCGAGGCCGCCGCGGACGGCGTTCCCTTCTTCCTCTATATAGCGCCCTACGCAGCCCACAAGCCCTGCCCTCCGGCGCCCCGGGACGCGGCGCTCTTCCCCGGCGTCCAGGCGCCGCGCACGCCGTCCTACAACGAGGCCGACGTGCACGACAAGCCGAAGGCGGTGCGCGGCCGGCCGCTGCTGACCGCCAAGCAGATGCGGATGATGGACACCCTCTACCGCCATCGCCTGCAAAGTCTGCAAGCGGTCGACGCCCTCATCGCCGGCTTGGTGGCCACCCTGGAGAGAACGGGCCGGCTCAACAACACCTACATCGTCTTCACCTCGGACAACGGCTTCCACATGGGCCAGCACCGCATCTGGGCCGGCAAGTACACCGCCTATGAAGAGGATGTCCACGTGCCGCTCGTGGTGCGCGGCCCGGGAGTGCCGGCCGGCTCGCGGGTCGACGCCTTCGTCGAGAGCGTCGATCTGGCGCCGACCTTCGCCCAGCTTGGGAGGGCCCGGCTGCCGGTGAGCCCCGACGGACGCTCCTTCGTCCCCCTCCTCCGCACGCCCCAGAAGCCACCGGCCGATTGGCGGCAGATGGTCTTTCTGGAGCAATACCATTTCGACACCGTGCAGGAGGAGGATGACAGCATCCTCGAGCCGCCGGACGCCCCGGAAGGAGAAGAGCACGTCACCCACCTCGGCCTGCGCACCGCCACCGAGAAGTTCGTGGAGTACGGGACGGGAGAGCGGGAGCTCTACGATCTGGTCAAGGATCCCTACGAGCTGGAGAACCGGTCCCGAAGCCTGACCGCCGGCCGGCTGCGCCGGCTGACCGAAAGGGTCCACGCTCTCAGCACCTGCCGAGGAAGCGCGTGCCGGGCGCTCGAGGCGGCGGGGCTGTGATGTCCGTGGCCGTCCCTTGGGTCCTTTTGGTCCTTTGAGTCCTTGGCAGGGCGCAAACAAGGGAGAAGATCTCCCCCGCGCCCCTTATACTTAGGCCGATGGCGCCGCGCTTCGACCCTGAGAGCCTCACCCTGGACCTGTCGGTCGCAGACCTTCTCGACGCCACCCCGGCGCGCAGCCTGGGGTTTGCGAACCGCGGCGGCTATGAGCGGATGTGGCTCGGTCAGGCGATCCACGGCCGGTATCAGGAGCAGGCGCTGGAGGCCGATCCCACCTACCGGCGCGAGGTGGTGGTCCGCTGGGCGTTCGACCACCGCGGGTGGCAGGTGCGGGTCCACGGCAGGATTGACGGTCTCCGCAAGGAGCCGGATGGGAGCCTGGTCGTCGAGGAGATCAAGTCGGTCCGCCGCGGCGGCGTCCTTCCCCCGGCGGTCCGCGAGATGTACCAGCGCCAGGCGATCCTCTATGCCTGGATGCTCGCCCGCGCCGAGGGTAGTACCCCGGGGACACCGGTCCGCGCCGAGCTCATTCTCATCGCCATCGGCAGCGAGGCGACCGAGCGCGAGGCCCTGGCCGTCGATCCGGACGCGATCGAGGTCGCGGTCCGCCGGCGCCTGAATGCCCTCCTCTATGCCTGGGAGGCCGAGCGCCAGCGCAGGCGTGAGCGGCAGGAGGCGGCGGAGCGCATGGTCTTCCCCTACGGCGAGGTGCGGGCGGGGCAGGACCTCATCCTGGCGGCGGTCGAGACCGCCGTCGCGAACCGCGAGCACCTCCTCCTCCAGGCCACCACCGGCATCGGCAAGACCGTGGCCGCCCTGTTCCCGGCGCTCAAATACGCCTTGGCCCACGATAAGCGGCTGTTCGTGCTCACCGCCAAGACGACCCAGCAGGAGATGGCCACCGCGGTCGTCCGCCTGCTCAACCAGGAGCAGGCTTTCCGGTCGTTGCGCCTGCGCGCCAAGTCCAAGATGTGCGCCAACGACCAGATCCTCTGCCACGAGGAGTACTGCCGCTTCGCCAAGGACTACAGCCTCAAGCTGATGACCTCGGGGCTCCTCTCGCGGCTCTGCGACAGCTTCCCGTCCCTCGAGCCGGACGACATCTTCGCGGCCTCCCAGGCGACGCAGGTCTGCCCGTTCGAGGTCAGCCTGGAGCTCGCCGGCCGGGTGCAGGTGGTGATCTGCGACTACAACTACGCCTTCGACCCCTACGTCGCGCTGACCGACTTCGCGCCCGACCAGGACCTGGCCGACACCATCCTGGTGATCGACGAGGTGCACAACCTGGTCGACCGCGGGCGGGGCTACTACAGCCCGGAGCTCTCGGCCGCCGCCGCCTTCCGGGCGGCCGAGGGGATGCGGCACGGGGGGAGCCCGATCCACTTCCGGATCGAGACCCTCTGCCTGCGCCTCGCCCGGATGATCGAGGAGACGGTCTCCGACGCTCTCGAAGAAGGGCCGCCGGGGGACCGAGCGGTGGAGCATCCGCTCCCCGAAGACCATTTCTGGCGCCTGCGCCCGGAGCTCGACGCCGCCTTCGTCGACTATCTGGAATACCAGCGGGAGACCCACACCTTCCGGCCGGACGATCCGTTCGTCGCCCTGTACTTCGACTTCCTGCGGTTCTTGAACGGTCTGGCCGTCTCGGACGACGCCTTCAGCCACTGCGCCGAGGTGCGGCGGGGGGAAGCGCGGCTCAAGATCCTGTGCAAGGACCCGAGCCGCTTCCTGGGCGCGGTCCTCGAGCGCACCCACGCAGCCATCGGCCTGTCGGCCACGCTCTCGCCGCCGGAGTTCTACACCGGCCTCCTCGGCTTCGAGGCCGGGCGCACGGCGTTCGTCGAGATCCCCAACCCGTTCCCGCCGGAGAACCGCCGGGTGGTGATCGATCCGAGCGTCGAGACGACCTTCAAGCAGCGGCCGGCGAACTACGACCGCATCGCCGAGCGGCTGGGGAGCTTCGCCGACGCGGTGCCGGGCAACTGCCTGGCGCTCTTCCCGAGCTACCAGTTCCTGTCCGAGGTGACCGGGCGGCTGCGTCTCCGCAACAAGCGGGTGCTGGTCCAGAAGCAGGCGGACAGCGAGAAGGAGCGGGAGATGATCCTCCAGGCCCTACGCTCCGCGATCTTCGGGGACATCCTGCTGGTCGCGGTCGCGGGCGGCGTGTTCGCCGAGGGAGTCGACTATCCCGGCGAGGTGCTCAAGGCGGTGGCTGTCGTGAGCCCCTGCCTGCCGGCGCTGACGCTCGATCAGCAGCTCCTCAAGGATTACTACCAGGAGCGCTTCGAGAAGGGCTTCGAGTACTCGTTCGTGGTGCCGGGCATGACACGGGTGGTGCAGGCGGCCGGGCGTCTGATCCGCTCGCCGCAGGATACCGGCGTCATCGCGCTCTTCGACCAGCGCTTCCTCTATTCCCCCTACCGCCACCACCTCCCCGCCGACTGGCTCCCCGAGGAAGGAGCCGGAGCCCTGGTGGGCAACGCCGCCGAGGTGGCGGAGGAGTTCTTCCAGGTGTTGAGCCTGAAGGGTGCGAAGGAGTAGAATCCTGGGCATGGCCCGACGACACGAGATGACGTACGAGGAGAACACGGAGAGCCTCCGGATCCCGGCGGACGCCTATACGTTCGAGGGCTTCCTGCGCTGGCTCGAGTCCGACGAGTTCCCCGAGACCGGGCGCATCGACTTTTTAGCGGGGGAGATCTACGCGGACATGAGCCCGGAGGACGTGGGGAGCCACAGTGTCGTCAAAGTTGCGATTTCCACAACGCTCCAGGTCCTGGTGTCACACCAGGATCGGGGAGAGGTCTACAGCGACAGGACGCTGGTCAAGCACACCCCTACCGGTCTGGCGGTAGAACCGGACGTGGTGGTTGCGCTCTGGGGGACCTTCGAGAGCGGCCAGTTGCGGCGTGTCCCCCCGGCGGATGGAGATCCCGAGCGCGTGGTTGCGGTCGAGGGGGCTCCCGACGTGGTCGTCGAGATCATCAGCCCGAGCTCGGTCCAGAAAGACACGAAAGCGCTCCCCCGCGAGTACGCAGCCTCGGGCATCCCGGAGCTCTGGCTGGTCGATGCGCGGGGAGGCCGTCTCAAGTTCCAGATCCATGCTCTTCAAGACGGGCGCTATGTCTCGATCCCACCAGACACCGAAGGGTGGACGCTCTCTCCGGTCCTCGGAGAGCTCTTCCGCCTGGTCCGCCACCGCACGCGGATGTCCACCTGGCGCTATGTGCTCGAGCACAAGAGCGTCGCCTGATCCCCCGGTCCGCCCTCTTCCCCTTTTGCAGATGGCCCTGTCGAGCCACACGCCCGAGATCTCAGGGTTCATCCGCAACGAGATCCAGGAGCGTCTCGCCCAGGCCGGGGTACACGTGGTGGAGGCGCGGATCAGCCACCTCGCCTATGCGCCCGAGATCGCGGCGGCCATGCTGCAGCGCCAACAGGCCAGCGCCGTGGTCGCCGCCCGCGCCAAGATCGTGGAGGGCGCGGTCGGGATGGTCGAGCACGCCCTGGAGATGCTGTCGGCGAAGAAGGTCGTCGAGCTCGACGACGAGCGCCGGGCGGCCATGGTGACGAACCTGCTGGTGGTGCTCTGCGGCGACCGCCACCCGCAGCCGGTGCTCAACGCGGGCAGCCTCTACCACTAGAGCCTTGGCGAACCGGAAGAACTACCCGCTGCGCCTGGACCCGGAGATCTACGAGGCTCTCCGGCGCTGGGCGGACGACGAGATGCGCAGCGTCAACGCGCAGATCGAGTTCCTGCTCGCGCGCGCCCTGCGCCAGGCCGGGCGCGCGCCGCGGCGGTTGCGGGAGGGAGAAGAGGAGTAACGCCGCCGAGGTGGCGGAGGAACTCTTCCAGGTGTTGAGCCTGAAGGGCGCGAAGGAGTAGAATCCAGGACATGGCTCGACGACACGATCTTCTCCTCATGGAGAACGAGCTGGTCTTCAGAATTCCGGCGGACGCCCACACCTATGATGGATTTCAGCGCTGGCTGGAGTCAGACGAGTTTCCCGAGACAGCTCGCATCGACTTCTTGGGTGGGGAAATCGATGTGGATACAGGTTGGGACGACCTGAGTCTCGTCATTCCGGCGGACGCCCACACCTTCGAGGGCTTCTGGCGCTGGGTCGAGTCCGACGAGTTCCCAGAGTCCGGGCGCATCGACTTCCTGGGAGGGGAGATTGAAGCCGACATGAGCCCGGAGGATCTGTATACACATGGCGCATTGAAGGTCGAGATCGTGGCAGTGCTGGTCGAGCTGGTGAAGAGAACCAGCCAAGGGGATGTGCAGTCGGACCGATCGCGGTTCAAATCGCCGTTCGCTCGAGCCACTACCGAGCCGGATGTTATCGCCGTCTTCCGGGAATCCATCGAGAGCGGGCGCGTCCGGCTCGTCCCATCGACCCGGCGCAAACGCCAGGATCGCATTCTCGCCTTCGAGGGGGCGGTCGATCTGATCGTCGAGATCGTCAGCGACAGCTCTGTTGGAAAAGATCTCGATCGGCTGCCGCCGTTTTACGCTCGCGCGGGGGTGCGCGAGCTCTGGCTCCTGGATGCGCGTAAGGCAGATGTCCGTTTCGACCTCCTCACCCTCCAGGAGGGAGCTTACGTAACCGTCCCTCCCGACACGGACGGTTGGCGGCGCTCTCCCTGCCTCGAACGGGCTTTCCGCCTTCAGCGCTTCCACGAGCCGCCGTTCCCCTGGCGCTACGTACTGGAGCACAAGAGCGCCGTCTGACGGTCGGAAGCCCCTCCTCACTCTCCCAGCTTCCGCTCGAACAGCCCCGCCCCGAGCGTGGCGGCGACCACGGAGCCCAGGCCGGGAACGTCCACGGCCAGAGCGGAGACGATCGCTCCGCGGGTCTCCGGCACGAGGCTCCAGGTGACGCCGCCGTCGGCGCTGCGGTAGAGACCCAGCGGCGTGCCGGCCCAGACCTCCTCCGGGGAGGGGCCGACCGCGAGAGCCTCGACGGCCAACACGGGGAGCTGCGAGGCTTTCTCCCAGGTCTCTCCACCGTCGCCGCTCTGCAGGACCCCGCTCTCGCTTCCGGCGAGCAGGTGGTCTCCATCGGCCGGATCGACCGCCACCGTCAGAATGGATTCGCCAGCCGGCACGGGCAGCTCCGTCCAGGTGGCGCCGCCGTCGGTGCTGCGCAGGATGTTCCTGGAGGTCGCGTAGATCACCCGGGGATCTCCGGGATCGAGCACGATATGGTCGGCCCGGATGAACCCGGCCGGAAGCTGCGTCCAGGTCGCAGCGCCGTCGGTGCTCTTGAAAAGCCCTTGAGTGGTGGCGGCATAGACGACGTCCGGCGCCGACGGATCGACCGCGAGGCCGCGCACGGGGACCACGCCCAAGGGGGCCACGGGCAGGCCGGCGTTCCGGGGCTTCCAGACCTGGCCACCGTTCACGGTCTTGAACAGGCCGTGCTCTGTGCCCGCGTAGACGACCTCGGGGTCCACCGGATCGCGGGCCACGGAGAAGACGCGCATCGTGCCGAGCCCGCGGTTGTGTGCCACCCAGCCGGAGGCCTCCTCGAAGAAGACGCCGGCGCCGTCGGTCCCCAGCACGGCCCCGGGGTCCGGTGAGACCCCGAGAGAGGTGATCCTGGCCGCGGTGAGCCCCCGGTTGGCGACCCGCCAGGTGACTCCGGCGTCGACGCTGCGGAAGATGCCCTGTCCATAGACGTCCACGTTCCCCGTCCCGGCCCAGACCACGCGCGGCTGCGCCGGGGAGACGGCGAGCGCACCGACCGGGAGATTGCGCAGGCCGCTGCCGGTCGGCTGCCACGTCTCGCCGCCGTCGGTGCTGCGCCAGGTCCCGAACCGGGTTCCCGCCCAGATCGTCGAAGCCGCGCCGCCCTTCCCCGCCACCGCCGCGAGCGACAGGACCGGCGGCATGGCGCTCGCGATCCGCCAATGGAGCCCGGCATCCCGGCTGCGGAAGACGCCGGCCAGGGTCCCCGCAAAGATCACGTTCCGGTCTTCCGGATCGAGGACGAGAGAGGACACCGTCCGCCGGCGCAGCGCAGTGCCCAGGTACGTCCAGGAGGCACCGGAGCTCGTGCTCTTGTAGAGGCCGACGCGCGTGCCGGCATAGAGGGTCGACGGCACGACCGGGTCGATGACCAGCGACTGGACGTAGGTCAATCCGAGGATCCCCTGCCCGATCGGGAACCACCGCCCGCCACCATCGACGGTCTTGTACACCCCGCCGCCCTCGACTCCGGCGTAGACGACGTCCGGATTCCGGGGATGGACGGCGAGGGCCTTGACCGGCAGCAGCGAGCCGCAGCCGCAGAAGGGAGGAGGAGGCGGGAGGCCGCGCCGGACCGGGGTCCAAGTGACCCCGCGGTCGACGCTCTTCCAGATGCCGCCCGCCGTGGGGATCTCCCCAACCGAGGCATAGAGGACGTCGGGAGCCGACGGCGCGAGGGCCAGAGCCCGGATCTGCCCCACACCGAGCCCGGAGGCCAGAGGAGACCAGACCGTCCCGCCGCTCGAGACGGTGCCGCGGAAGACGCCGCCGCCGTCCGTCCCGGCGAAAAGCAGGTTGGGATTGCGCGGGCTGGCCACCAGAGCGGTGACCACCCCGCCGAGCGGTGCTTCCCGGACCCAGACCTCGCCGGCCGGCTGGGCCAGGACGGATCGGGCGGACGGAACGAACGCGAGGAGCGCCAGGACGGCGATGCGGCTCGAAGCCCGCGGGTGCATGGCTCAGTCTCCTGTGTGCCGGAAGAGGCCGTTGAAATAGCCGCCGGGAATGGCCGCGGAGGTACCGGCGAAGACGGTGGACGGATCGTGCGGATCGGCTTCGAGGAAGAGGGTGTACGGCTCGATCCCCGGTACGCGGGTCCAGCCCGTGACGCCGTCGGGGCTGAAGTAGATCCCGCCGATGTCCCCGGCCCAGACCCCGCCCGCGGGGCTCACCGCGAGATCGCCCTGCCAGGTGATCGGAATCGCCGCGACGAGCTGCCAGGCATGGCCGCCGTCGGTGCTCCGGAAGACCCCCTCCTCGCCTCCGGCGTAGAGCACGTCAGGGTCCCGCGGATCGGCCGCCAACGCCCGGAAGATCGAGGTTCCGTTCCCCACCGGCACCTTGTCCCAGGAGGCGCCGCCGTCGCGGCTGACCAGAACCTCTCCCCCGGCGACGAAGACCACGTCCGGATCGCGCGGATCGACCAGCACGTCCACCAACCGGAAGGAGAGGGGCGGCAGGCTCGGGAGGAGCGTCCAGTGCCGTCCCGCGTCGACCGTCCGGAAGAGCCTCGCGTAGTCTGCCGCGTAGGCCACGGCGGGATTGGACGGCGCGATCCGCAGAGTGATCACCTGGGCGAACGGCACGGGCGCGCCGGGAACGTGGAGCCCGTCGCGGCGCGCCTCCCAGGTGGCGCCTCCATCCTCCGATACATAGACGCCGCGGTTCGTGCCGGCCCAGAGGGTCTGCGGATCTTCGGGATCGACCCGCAGCTCGTCGACGAAGAAATTGCCGAAGGCCGGGAGATTGCCGCTCCTCTCCGTCCAGGTGGCGCCGCCGTCGGCGCTGTGATACACCCCGGAACAGGTGGTCCAGAGGACACCGGGGGTGCCCGGATCGAAGTCAAGCGACATGGCGCACAGGTCGAAGATGCCCGCGCTCGACGGGCTCCATGTCGCGCCGCGGTTCACGCTCTTGTAGATGCCGGGAGTGAATCGCCGGGTGCTCCGCTGGGTGCCGGCCCAGACGACGTCCGGCCGGCTGGGGTGCGTGGCAATCACCGTGACCTGCCGGTTCGGCAGCACGGCGGTCCAGGTGGCGCCGCCATCCAGGCTGCGGTACATCGTGAAGATGTTCCCCGCCCAGACGACCGGGAGAGCCGCCCCGGGCGCGTGCGACACCGCCACGACGCTCACCGTGCTGTTGCCGAGGATCGACCGGACCTGCTTCCAGCGGACACCTCCGTCCGTGCTCTGGAAGAGACCGTCGAAGGAGCTGGCCACCCACATCCGGCTGGGATTCCGCGGATCGATCGCGAGGTGAGCGACAGTCGTCGTCAGGCCGCGGCTCCACGGCATCCACGAATCGCCGCCATCCGTGCTCCTGAAAACCCCGGAGCTGGAGCCGGCGTAGACGATGCTCGGATTCTGGGGGTGGAAGACCATCGTGGCGACCGCGCCGAAGCTGTCGTCGACCTGGCGCCACTTCGCGCCCCCGTCGACGCTCTTGAACACGCCGCGGCTCGACGCGGCGAAGACAGTCTGCGGATTCCGCGGGTCGACCACGATCTCCCGGGAAGAGGTGAGCGGGACGCACCCGCAGCAGGGAGGCGGCTGGCCGCCGCACGGCAGCGCGACCGTCCAGGTCCGCCCGCCGTCGGAGCTCCGGTTGACGCGGACCGGAATGACACCGGTCAGGGCATAGACGGTATCGGGATCGCTGGGCGCGACCGCCAGAGTCTTGACCTCCCGCAGCCCCTCGTGCCACGAAGCGCCGCCATCGGTGCTCCTGTACATGCCATAGGGAGTGACGGCCCAGAGGAGCTGCGGATTCCGTGGATGGACGACGAGCTGGATGACATCTCCGCCGGGAGGTCCCAACGGCACCCAGCCGTCGTCGGCAGGGAGCGCGGCGAGCCGCCCGGCGACAAGAGAAAGAAAGACGAGAACGAGCGAGAAGGCTTTCACAAGAGGGTTCCTCCTGCCGGTATACGGAGGAGCTCTCTCCAGCGCTGGGAGAGCGCTCAGGAACCCCCCTCCACCACGCGCTTGACCAACGTCCCGGCGGCGAGACTTTCCCCGGGCTGGACATGGTTGATCAGGGCGAGGAGGTTCATCTTCACGACCGAGGGGTACTTCCTGTCGAAGTCCTCCAGAGTCATCTCCTTCTGCAGCTTCACCAGGCGCAGATGACGCGGCTTGACGTTCAGGGCCTTCGGATCGTCCAGGCGCGAGAAGCTGGCCAGCGCGGTTTCCAGGGGTTTCCGGTTGCTCTTCCACTGCTCCTCGGTCGAGAGGGCCAGAAGCTGGAAGACGTTTCCGTCGTGCTTCACGAAGGCCACGGTGCCGCTCAGCTTGGACTCGCTGTCCGCGTACTCGAAGCGGCTCCAGGCGGCCGGCAAGCCGTGGATCCCCTTGTCCCAGACATCCCCCTGGCTCAAGCCGTCCTCTCCGAAAAAGGCCTCGGCGGCGGCCTCCGGCGTCTCCTCCTTGGACAAGGAGACCTGCAGGACGGCGTCCTCGGAGGGAGAAGCCGCCGACACGGAGGTCTTCTCGTTGCTCGTCTCCCACCCTTCGGGGAACTCGAAACGGAAGCGCATGTCGGGGTGCACGAAGGCGTTCCCTTCGAAGAAGCCTTCGCGCGGGTTCTCGCCGAAGACCATGCCGTCGAGCTGGCGGAGGTAGCCGTCCCGATTGACCGTCGCCGTCGAGAAGTCGCCTTGCAGCTCTGCCACCTCCTTCTCGATGCGGTCGTGGCGCGCTCCGGGGTCCGGATGGGTCGACAGCCAGTTGGGCAGCCGGCCCGCTCCCTCGACCGTCTCCACCCCCTGGAGCACGGTGAACACCTCGGGCATCTGCCGCGGGTCATAGCCGGCGCGCGTCATGTAGCGCAGCCCGAGGTCGTCGGCCTGGCGCTCGTCGTCGCGGCTGTACTTGAGGAAGAGGACACCGAGGCCGAGGCTCGCGGCCCCCGCCACCTTCGCCAGGTCGTCGTCGAGCAGCGAGATGAGGCCGAGACCGAGGACGGCGAGCAGCTCTTTGCTGGCCTGGTTGACGCTGTGGCGCGCCGCCACGTGCCCGATCTCATGCCCCAGCACCGCCGAGAGCTCGGCCTCGGACTCCATGTGGGTGAGGAGCCCGCGGGTGACGTAGACGTAACCGCCGGGCAGGGCGAAGGCGTTGACCGCCGGATCGTCCACCACCTTGAAGCTCCACGGCAGATTGGGGCGCTCGGAACGGGCGGCCAGCTCCTTGCCGAGAGACTCGACATAGGCCTGCAGCTCGGGGTCGTCGTAGAGCCCCACGGAGGCGACGATCTCCTCGTCGGACTCCTTGCCGAGCTGGATCTCTTCCGCCTCGTTGTAGAAGGCGAGCTGCTGCTTGCCGGTCGCCGGATTGACCGAGCAGGAGACCTGGAACAGGAGCGCGGACAGCGCCACAAGGGCTGCGAGCCCGCGCCAACGGGAGTCGCGTTGGACCATGGCAGACCTCTCTCGAGAACGAATTGATCTGGAAGAAGTCTACCCCGGATCGACCCCTCCCCCATCGGTCTGCCCCTGTCGTCCGTATACCAGGTATTCCAGTGTCCAGAGCAGGACTTCTCCGGCCGGAGGCGCTCCCATCTGGTACTCTGGAGCGTCCAGATTCTGGAAAAGGATGGTAGCAATGAGTATTTCGAGAGTCCTGGCCCTGTCGCTCCTGTCCGCCGCCACCGCGGCGGCGGCCTTCGGCCAGACCTCCCACAACCCCCCCGCAATCCAGAGCCTGCGGGCTCCCGGAGTGATCTTCGAGCCCTCTGGAGCCGCCTGCACCGGCGGGGTCCAGGTGGATGACGGCACCTTCGAGAGCGGCTACTACGTCAGCGGCAGCAGCTCCCAGATCGTCCAGCGGCTCACGCCGCAGGAGCTTCCGGCGCTCTTGACCCGCGCCTGCATCTGCTGGATCGCCGGCGACGCCAGCGCCACCAGCCTCTCCTACAACCTCGTGGTCTACGACGACAACGGGCCGGGCGGCCAGCCGGGCACCCTCCTGGGCTCCCGTGCCGTGTCTGCGACGGGCATCTCGAGCACCGCTCCGACCTTCTTCGGCTATGACTGCTCCGTCCTCGATGTCGGGGTCACGTCCGGCTCGATCTACGTCGGCGCCTCCTGGAACCAGATCGCAAATCCGTCCATGTTCCTCTGCGCCGACGAGAGCACGACCACGCCGGCAGCCGGGATCTACGGCTCGGACGATGGCGGCTCGCACTGGACCCGCTTCCAAGAGGTCGAGGACCGGGCGCGGGCCGTGGGTGTCCGTGCCGAATTCTTCGGCAACGGCTGCATTCCGGATGACTTCACCCTCTGTCTGCACAACGGCCGTTTCGCCGTACAGGCCACCTACGAGACGCCCGACGGGACGAGCGGAGCCGCCAAGGTCGTCAAGCTCACCGATCAGACGGGCTATCTCTGGTTCTTCGACCCGGCCAATGTGGAGGCGGTGGTCAAGGTCCTCGACGGTTGCGCCCTGAACGACCGCTTCTGGGTCTTCGCCGGCGGGCTGACCAACGTGCGCACGGTGATCACGGTGACCGACAAGCTGAAGAACAACACGAAAATCTACGTCAACCCGCAGGGCCGGGCCTTCAAGCCGGTCCAGGACACCAACGCCTTCGCGACCTGCGGGGGGTGACCTCAGCGGCGTTCGTGGGCGTAGACGCCGTTGCTGTAGGTGCCGGCGTAGAGCTTCCGGGGGTTCTTCGGATCCAGGACGAGCAGCCCGGGCGCCTCGAGCAGCCCTCCGTTGAGGGGATACCAGGTGCGCCCGCCGTTGCCGGAGATGAACACGCCGCGCGTACTGGCGACATAGACCGTCTGCGGCCGGCCGGGATCGACGAGGATCTTGCGGATCATCGCGTTAGAGGGCAGGCCGTGGGTCACCTCGGCCCACGTGGCTCCGCTGTCGGTGCTCTTGAGAACCTTGCCGTACAGATCTCCGACGTACAGGCGCCGCGAATCCGTGGGGTCCACGGTGAACGCCGTCAAGGTGCTGGTGAAGCGGCGCAGGCCCTTGAGCTTGCGCCAGGTGTCCCCGCGGTTGGCCGACACCCAGAGCCCCTCGCCGAGAGTGGCCGCGTAGACCCGCGACGGCTGGCCGGGATCGACCGCGATCTCGGTCACGTAGTCCATGTCGGGGGATGACGCACACGTCCAGGTCGCGCCGGCATCGACGCTCCGGAAGGTCAGGCAGTAGGACTCCGGCGAGGCGCAGCTCCATGCGCTGAGAGATCCCGAGGCGTAGAGGCGGCCAGGGTCCTGCGGATCGATGGCCAGCCCGCGGATCCACAGGCACTGGTCGTACGAGGTCACCGTCCAGGACGCTCCGCCGTCGGAGCTGCGGGCGAAACCGTTCTTCCAGCCGAGGTACAGGTTCGAGGTCACCACAGGATCGATCGCCAGAGCCGGTGTCTCGAAGCGTCCGAAGATCGCGTCGAGCGGCAGGCCGGCGTCCGCGCGCCGCCAGCGGGTTCCACCGGCCACCCCCTTGCGCAAGCCGAGCCCCTGGACCCAGGCATACAGAGTCGGCTGCTGCGGATCGATCGCCAGAGTCTGGATCGAGGAGGCGAAGAGCCCCCGGTTCCCCAGGCTCCAGGTCGCTCCGGCATCCGTGCTCTTGTAGACGCCAGGAAACAGACCGGCATACAAGGTGGCCGGATCGGCGGGATCGAACGCCAGGGAGGTCGGTACCAACGGGAGGGGCAGCTCCTGCCAGGTGCTGCCGCCGTCGGTGCTGCGGTGCTTCCCCACGACGACCAGGCCCGAGGACGCGGCCAGCACCGGGGCGCCCTCCACATTCAAGCGGGTCCACGTCTTGCCGTCGTCCGTGCTTTTGTAGGTGATCCAGACCACATCCACGTCCACGTAGATGTATGCGGACAGATAGAGAACGCCGGCCCTGTCCGGATCGAGGGCGAGATGAGCGGACCTGCCGCCGTCGGGCAGGAGGGAGCCCTGAGCTGCCCAGGTGGCGCCGCCGTCCGTGCTCTCGAAGAAAGGAGCCTGTGTGCCGCCGTCGCAGCCTGCATAGATCGTGGACGGGGACTTGGCGATGGCCAGCGACCAGATGACCCCGCAGGCAACGGGTTCATTGAAGACCTGCTTCCAGCTCGCGCCGCCGTCGGAGCTCTTGAGGACTCCGCTGGAGAGCGTACCCACGTAGACCGTCGAGGAGTCGGAAGGATCGACCGCCAGGGAGTAGATTCCGTTCCAGCCGAGCTCGTAGAGGCCCAGGCGTGTCCAGGAAGCCCCGGCGTCGGTCGATCGGTAGAGATCCTGGTCTCCGGCCGCGTAGACGATCGGAACCGGGAGCGAGGAAGCCGCCACAGGCGACCCGCCGGACAAGCCGCGGCTCCTGCGTTCCCAACCCCCACCACCGTTCGTGCTGACAAAGACACCCCCTCCCGCGCCTGCGTAGACGGTCCGGGTTGCGCGGTCGACCGCCAGAGACGAGATGTACCCACCCTCAGGCCCGACCGGCGTCCACCAGTTCACCCCGGCCTCGGCCGGCAAGGCAGAGCAAAGGGTTGCGAGGATCAGGAGGGTCGGAAGCGGTTCGGTCTTTCGCATGCCCTATTTTACGCTCAGCTGGCCGCTGGCGTCCCGAGGTCCACCGCCCCCTACCTGAGCATCCACTGGAAGACATCGGGGGCGAGTCTCAGATTGAGCCCGTGGGGGCCGTCGAACTCCCTGTAGGTCACGTCGTAGCCCCATTGCTTCAGCTGCGGCACGATGCCATCCCGGGAGCCGGAGATCGGCAGGATCTCGTCCTGTCTGCCATGGGCGAGAAAGACGTGCGGCTTGCCGGTGCGGCTCGGCGGAGCCATGAAGCCCGGTGAAAAGGCCATCACGTGCGTGAACAGATCGCCGTTGGCCAGACCGACGGAGAGCGCATAGCTGCCGCCGTCCGAAAACCCGGACAGGGCGACGCGCCGCGGATCGATGGCCACATGGTCGAAGGTGTACGCCAGGGCGCGTTCGAGGAAGGCGATGTCCGGCCCGAAACCGCCCTGGACGAGATCCCAGGTTCCATTGCGGGCGTCCGGTATTACCATCGCGATGCCTTGATCGGCGGCCATCTTAGCGAAGACGTTGTAGCCCTCGAAGCGGCCGAGGGCGCCGTGGAGAAAGAAGATCAGCGGCACGGGCTTGTCCGGGGTGTAGCCGGGCGGCACCGAGATCACACCGTCCTTGCCTTGGGCGAGACCGAGATCGTGCAGCCCGATCTGCGCCGGCTTGGTGGGCTTGCCAGGGCGCGCCTTGAACCGGGCGGCCCCCGCGTCCGCGGCAAAGAGACCGGACCCGGCGAGCCCCGAAACCGCGGCGGCCGCTCCGGCCATGCTCCAACCGATGAAACGCCGACGAGTGATGTGCTCCATGCGGACCTCCTTCAAAGGCCGATAGACTACAGCAGCTCATTCCTCTTCTTCTATACGCCATGAGCCCCCCTCCCCGCTTCATCCTCTTCGGCCCGGCCCACCTGGCGGTCCTCTTCCTGACCCTGGCCATCCCGGCGCTGCTCATCCTCCTGGTGCGCTCGCGCGGCGGGGAACGGCGAGTCCCGCCGATCGTCTGGAGCCTCTCGGTCATCCTGCTCCTGAACGAGCTGATCCTGCTCTTCTATGTCTGGCGGCTGGGCCTGTCGGTCAAGGAGCACCTGCCTCTCCAACTCTGCGACTGGGCGACGTTCACCTGCGTGGCGGCGCTCCTCTGGCGCCACCGGCTGGCGTATGAGCTGACCTATTTCTGGGGGCTCGCCGGGACGCTCCAGGCGGTGATCACCCCCGACCTGCAGGAGGCCTTCCCCGCTCCCTCCTTCTTCACCTTCTTCATCGCCCATTCAGGGATCATCGTGGGCATCCTGTTCCTCACCCTGGGCCTGGAAATGCGTCCCACCCTGCGCTCGCTCTGGCGGGCCTTCCTCGGCCTCCAGGTCTACGCGGCCGTGACCGTGATCCTGAATCTATGGCTGGGGACGAACTTCGGCTACCTCCTGCACAAGCCGGCGCGGCCGAGCCTCCTCGACTACCTGGGGCCGTGGCCGTGGTACATCGCCAGCCTGGAGGTGGTGGGGCTGGCGCTGTTCTTCCTCTTCTACCTGCCGTTCGCGGTCCGGCCGGCGCCGTCCAGAACACGACCAAGAGAAGGGTGAGCCCCGTCCCTCTCCGGGCGAAGGCCGGAACCATCGGGGAGGAGGCAGGTTCTTTTCGGGCGGAGGCCGCCCCTTTTGGGAATGAGGCCGCCCCTCTTGGGGATGAGGCCGCCCCTCTTGGGGATGAGGTCGCCCCTTTTGGGGATGAGGCCGCCCCTTTTGGGGATGAGGTCGCCCCTCTTGGGGCGGACGCCGCCCGGAGAAGGGCGGAGGCGGCCCGCATCGGGGACGAGGTCATCCCCGGAAGGGGCGAGGTCATCCCCGGAAGGGGCGAGGTCATCCCCAAGAGGGGGAACGGTTCCCCCTGCAGGAATGACCTCCATCCCTCCTGGGGCGAGCGTTCCCCACAGGAGGAATGGAGATCCACGAGCGACCGGACGGTTCCGGACCGCTCTTACTGCGGCATGCTCCGGCGGCCGGGCGGCCGCTCAATCCGATTCGGCCTGCCGGCAGGAGGATGGCTGCTGACCGCCCGCAGGCATCAGCGTGATCTGGAGCTGCCGGGTTATACCGACGATGCGCAGGCCGGGGCAGGTGACCGGGGAGTACCCCTCCTTGGCGACCGTGACGATGTAGACGCCCGAGGTGAGGCCGTCGAAATGGACGTTGCCTTCCGCATCGGACGCCCGCTCCTGCGAGCCCGCCTTCCCTGCCTGGAGCAGCTTGGCCGTCACTCCTGCGAAGGCCTGGCCCTGGCCATCCTGGACGTGTCCCTTGATGTCACCGGTCGACTGCGCGGCGACCGGACCGCCGATCACCGACAGAGCCGCGGCAAATGCAGCGAGAAAAAAAGGGACTCGAAAGCTGCCCTTGACCATCGCCGGTCCTCCTGAGCCCTCGTGGGGTGTCGATGCTTTCGATTGTACCCGAATCGCGGCCCGCTCACGTCCCGAAGTCGTACTCGCTCCGCACGATCCGCCCGCGCCAGTAGGACAGGCGCCCCTCGGGCAGGATCCACTCCACCTCGCCCTCCCGGCGCCGGGAGGCCCTCCAGCTGCTCGCGAGAGAATGCTCCGAGTGTGGGTGAGATCGACTCGGGGCCGAGCCGCCGGACGGCGCGCGCCGTGTTCCGCTTCCAGAGCAGGTTGCCGATCGCCACGGCAGCCAGCGTGCTCCCCGCGAGACCGCCGGTGACCAGGGAGAATCCTTTGACCCAACGCGTTGCCATGTGTGCCTCCGTGGCGTCTTTCAGCCAGTTCCAGCGGCCGGTTGCAGCATGGGGGACAGCCGCGAGAGGGCTCCGTCGAGGCCGCCCGCGACCCCGGGATCGTTCGGGCGCAGGCGCCGCGCCGCCTTGAAGGCCTTCTCGGCCGCGGCGCGCTCGCCCCTCATCCCGAGGAAGAGAGCGTCGAGCAGCTGCACCTCGAAGTCGGCCGGCCAGCGATGGGCCGACTCCTCCGCCAGGGCGAAGGCGCGCTCCGTCTGGCCGGCCCGCGCGAGGGCGATCGCGAGCAGCTTGAACGGCTTGCTGGCCCAGGGCTCGTCGACGAGCGCGCGCCGGTAGTGCGCTTCGGCGGAGGTGAAGTCTCCCCGCTGCATCTCCAGATCGCCGAGCGCGTGCAGGTTGTCCGCAGAGAGCGGATCGAGCTCCAAGGCTCGCCGCAGTGCCACCTCCGCCGCCGCGGTCTTGCCCTCGTCGCGGAGGAGCCGCGCCTTCTCCGTGAAGACGATCGCGCTGGTCGGCTCGGCCTCCTCCATCGCCGCGACGAAGGCCCGCTCGTCCCTGAAGATCGCGGCATAGCGCAGCGAGAGAGCGGCGAAAGCGAGCGCCAGGACCGCCAGGACCCCGATCGCGACGCGCCGGGGGGCCAGCAGGACGATGAGCCATGGGAGCGCGAGCGCGGGCAGGAACAGATAGCGGTCGGAGACCATCCACTCCGGACCGAGAGCCCAGAAGTTGAGCACCGGCAGGAGCCAGACCACGAACCAGGCGAGCGGGAGGAGCAGCTCGCGCCTCCTCCGGACCGCCCAGGCCGCGAAGAGGGCGAGAACGACCAGGATCAGCAGGGAGACGAGGACCGGCGCGTCGAGGAACCCCCAGACCGGCCGCTCCGGACGGAAGAAGGAAAACCCGCTCGGCCAGACGAGCAGGCGCAGGTAGGTGACGAAAGCGAGCGGTACGGAGGGGATCGCCGCGGCGAGGCCGGGCGCGTGGGGCCAGGGCCTGGCGAGACCTCCGAGCACGGCCACCCGCACGCCGAGGTAGAGGAGGGTCGCGACGCCGAAGACCACCGTGGCCTTGCCGAACCGCCGGGACTCTTCGGGCTCGGTGGCGCGCCGGGCGAAGGCCCAGACGCCGGCCAGAGGCAGTAGCCCGATCGCCACCTCCTTGGAGAGCAGCGCGAGCACGAAAGCGATGGTGGCGGTGGCGATGGCGCGCCTGTCGTTCTTCGGACCAGGGCGCCGGAGCAGGGCGAGGACCGCCACGAGGAGGAAGAACGCGGCGAGCAGCTCCTGGAGCCCCGAAGCCCAGGCCACCGAGCTCACGTGGGCCGGGTGCAACGAGAACACCACCGCGGCGAGGAGCGCGAGGAGGGGTGGAAAGCCGAGCCGCAGGAACAGCGCGCACGCCAGAGCTCCGACCGCCCCCGCGAGAGCCACCGCGGCCAGGTGCCAGACGAAGGGCTCGCCCCCGGCCGCCTGGTGATAGAGCGTCGAGAGCGCCAGGAAGACCGGCCGGTAGTAGCTGCCGAGCGGGGTGTCGGAGCTCTTGCGCAGGGCTCCGACGTCGGTGAGGAAACCTCGCGGGATGCTGGCCGGGTCCGTGAGCGATGGGCTCTTCTGGAAGAGCACGGTGTCGTCGAGCAGGTATCCGAAGCCGGTCGTGTGCCAGAAGAGGAGCAGCGGGACGATCGCGGCTGCCAGGAGCAGGAGAAGCCTTCCGGGTGCCCGGCCGGCCGGCGGCGGCGTCCCGGGCTTTCGCTTCACCCCCTTGCGGTCTCGCCCTCGATGCGCGCGGTGCCCCACCGGCGGGATGTTAGCAGGAGCTTGCCGCCGAAGAGGGCATGGCGTATCGTCCGCCTCGCCCTGATGAGAAAGCTTCAAGTTGAGCACTCCGAGCCTGGCCATGAGGCGCACCACCCGATCCGCCGGGTACCGCGTCAGGCCATCGTGCGTGCCGCGACCCTGGTGGTGATCGTGGTGGCCGGGTTCGCGGCCCTCCGCTGGTCGCCTCTTTCGGGCCTGCTGACCAGGGAGGCGATCCTCTCGACCCTCGACCGCCTGCGCGGCGCCTGGTGGTCGCCGGTCGCGCTCATCGCCGGCTTCGTCCTGCTCTGCCCCATCGGGCTGCCGCCCACTCCGCTCCTGGTGGCCGGGAGCGTGGTGTTCGGACCCCTGTACGGCACGGTCTACAACATCGCGGGGACGTTTCTGGGCGCGGCCTCGACCTACTATCTGGGCCGCCATCTGGCGCACGACCTGGTGGCCCATCTGGCCGGCAAGCACATGAAGCGGGTCGAGCGGGCGCTGACCCGGCGGGGCGGTCTCTGGAGCATGGCGGGGGTGCGGTTCCTGCCGCTGCCGTTCGTGCTGGTCAACTACGGCGCGGCGCTGGCCGGCATCCGTCCTGGGCTGTTCCTGGGCTCGAGCCTGCTGGGTTTCGTCTTCAGCGTGCCGATCCTCACCTACTTCTTCTCGGCGATCACCCGGGCGGCGACCGGCGCGCGGACCGGGGTCTACCTCCAGCTTGCCGCCGCCGTCCTCCTGATGATCTCGATCACTCTCGTCCCGCGCATCCTGGAAGCCCGCAAGAGGCGGGAGCGCTACCGGAAGATCTGCGAGAGGCGGGCGGGGAGAACCCTCCTCCCCTAAACCGTTCCCAGCGCCGCTTCGACCTCCGTCAGGTCGATCAGCAGCGACCCTCCGGTGACGGCCTTCGAGGGGTCGAACTCGTAGTCGCGGATGACGCGGCGGAAGGCTTCGCGCAGGGCCCGGGCTCCGAGGCGGGGCTGGCGGGCGGCTTCGGCGGCGATGCGGCGGACGGCCGAGGGCGACAGGGCGAGATGGATGCCCCGGCTCTCGAAATAGGCCTGCGTCTGATGGTAGGCGGAGTCCGGGCTCTCCAGGAAGATGCGTACCAGCTCGTCGGCCGCGAGGTCGTTCAGGAGGACCACGGCGTCGAAGCGGGAGAGGAACTGCGGGCTCATCCCGTAGTCGAAGAGGTCCTCGTTGCGCAGCCAGTCGCGCAGCCGGAAGATCAGCTTCTCGACCACCTTCCCGGATTCCATGACGGTGACCGGCCGCAGCGCGCCGCGGTCCCGGCCGATGGTCACCCGGTCGAAGACCGCGTCGTAGAGCCCTTCGAACGCGCCGGCGCAGACGAACAGCAGGCCGCTGGAGTCGACCGTGGTCGGCCCGCCTCCGGCCCAGGCCGGCAGCTCGAAGGCGATCGCCTCGTTCTCGATCAGGGTGAGGAGGGCCTCCTGCGCCCGGATACCCGCCACGTTCGGCTGGCCGCCGACCTGCGAGCGGATCTTGTCGACCTCGTCGACGAAGACGAGCCCTGAGGCGGCGCGGGCCAGGGTCTTCTCGACCGGCGCGGCGGGGCCGAGCTGCTCGCGGGCCCGCTCGAGCAGGCGGCCGAGCACGGCCTCGCCCGGCCGGCCGCGCAGCGCCTCGTCCCCTAAGACGTTGGCGTGGATGCGCACCACCGTCGAGCGGACGGCGAGCTCCGGGTCCGCGGCCAGATACCCTTCGACGGCGCGCATCAGGGTGGTCTTGCCGGTCCCCGAGGAGCCGATCATCAGGATGTTGCCCACGCGCAGGCCGGCCAGATGCTTGGCGAGCGCCACCGCCATCTCGCGGATGGCGTCGTCCTGTCCGAGCACCCGCCCGTTCAGCGTCCGGGCGATCTCCAGGGGATCGGGAGTCCTGGTCACGGGAGCATTGTACCCTCGGGGATGAGGTTCCCCCCTCTCCCGGGGGCAGGGTGTGCGATGGGAGAGGGGGGCCAGGGGGGTGAGGTTCTAGATCCCGCGCAGCCGCGGCAGCTTCGCCTTGAGGCCGAGCCGGTCGATCAGCCGCTCGATGCGGGCGGCCTTGGCGTTGATGCGGTGGGCGCCGCTCGGACCGTCGAGCGGCAGGGTCTTGAGGAAGCGCGGCTTGACCCGGTTGTTCGCCGCGGCCTCGAAGCCGGAGGCGATCTTGATCAGCGTCGGCTCGCTGAACGCGGTCCCCGTGAAGCTGATGCCGATCGGCAGACCGAACGCATACCCTCCCGTCACGTTGATGATCGGATAGCCGGCCATCGCCGCCGGGAACGAGCTCGCGCCCAGGAAGTGGTCGCCGTTGACCAGGTCGGTGGTCCAGGCCGGCGAGCCGGTGGGCGCCACCAGGACGTCGACGTCGAACTGCGCGAGAGCCGCGTCGATCCCTTCGGGACCGGCGATGCGCGGCCCGCGCTCGAGCGCATCCTCATAATCCTGCTGGCTGAAGATCTCCTGCTCCGCCAGGATCATCAGCTCCTGGCCGAACCACTGGAGCTCCTGGTCGGCATGCGCCTCGTTGAAGGCGATCACGTCGGCGAGGGTGTGGACCGGGATGCCCGTACGGGCCGCCAGGTAGGCGTTCAGGTCCCGCTTGAACTCCCAGATCAGGACGATGATCTCGGCCGAATCGGTGAGCAGCTGGTCCATGGTGGGGATGTCGGCCGGGTCCACCAGCACCGCGCCCGCATCGGCCATGATCTGCAAGGCCTCCTCGAACACGGCGTCGGTGTAGTTGCTGTAGCCGGTCACCCCGTTGCGCAGGACGCCGATGCGGGCGCCGTTCAAGCCATCCGGATCGAGGAACTGCGTGTAGTCGGTCTGGAAATGACCCGCGCTGTGCGCGGTCCCGGGATCGCGCGGATCGACGCCGGTCAGGACGCCGAGCACGGCGGCCGCATCGGCCACGGTGCGGGCATGCGGGCCGACCGTGTCCTGGGTGTGGGAGATGGGGACGACTCCGGCGCGGCTGGTCAGACCGACGGTCGGCTTGATGCCGACGACGCCGTTCAATGAGGCCGGGCAGACGATGGAGCCGTCGGTCTCGGTGCCGAGGGAGACCGAGGTGAAGTTGGCCGTCACGGCGGCGCCCGAGCCGGAGCTGGAGCCGCAGGGGTTCCTGTCCAGAACGTAGGGGTTGCGCGTGTTGCCGCCCACGCCGCTCCAGCCGCTGGTCGAGCTGAAGCCGCGGAAGTTGGCCCACTCGCTCAGGTTCGTCTTGCCCAGGATGACGGCGCCGGCCTGCCGGAGCCGGCGGGCCACCGTGGCGTCTTGCGGGGCCGGAGCGCCCACCAAAGCCAGCGAGCCGGCGGTGGTCATCATCCGGTCGTGGGTGTCGATGTTGTCCTTGAGCAGAACGGGGATCCCGTGGAGCGGACCGCGCGGGCCGGATTCCCGGCGTTCGCGGTCGCGGGCCCTGGCGATCTCCCGGGCCTGGGGGTTGAGGGCCAGGATCGCGTTGACTTTCGGACCGTGCTGATCGAGCGTGTCGATGCGGCGGAGATAGAAGTCGACGAGCTCGACGGACGAGAGGTGGCCCGACGCCATCGCCGCCTGGAGCTCGGCGACGGTGGCTTCCTCGAGATCGGTCGGCGCTGCAGCTTCCGCGGGGCCGGCCTGGGTGCTCCACAACCCGGCGACCGACGCTCCCGCCCCAGCGAGGGCTCCGAGGCGAATGAAGGCCCGGCGGCTCACCTCACCGACCGGGGTCTCGTGTGCAGGAGCCTGTTCCTGGGGATCATCCTTGGGCGAACGCGTCTCCGACATTCTCTGTCCTCCTTTGCTCTGGCGAGCATCTGTCGAGGCAAGAAGAAAAGAACCGCCCTCAAGAATACTCGACGCGGCAGGAGGAGGAAACGGGACAAATGGAGAGGCCGGCGATGCTCCGGCGGGGCGGAGAGCATAAGATAACGATCTGCCATGCAACCAGGCCAGAGGATCCGCGACTACGTCTTCGAGGAGAAGATCGGCGAAGGGGGGATGGGAGAGGTGTGGCGGGCCGAGCACGGCATCCTGCAACGGCCGGTGGCGATCAAGGTCATGGCGCGGCACCTGGAGGCGGACCACGAGTTCGGCCAGCGATTCCTCCAGGAGGCCCGCGCCCAGGCCCGGCTGAGCCATCCGCGCATCGTCGGCGTCAGCGACTTCTTCGCCGAAGCCGGCCAGTACTTCCTCGTCATGCCCCTGATGTCGGGGAAGACCCTGGCCGACCGCCTGCACGAGGTCCAGGGTCCCCTGCCGGTCGGCGAGGCCCTGGCGATCGCGCGCGACGTGCTCGACGCGCTCGACTACGCCCACCAGCAGGGGGTCATCCATCGCGACGTCAAGCCGTCGAACGTCCTGCTCGACATCGGAGGGCACGCCTGCCTGACCGACTTCGGCATCGCCCTGTCGCTCGGCCGGAGCCGGCTCACCCGGACCGGGGCCTCCCTCGGCACCCCGCACTACATGAGCCCGGAGCAGATCCGCGCACCGCGCACCCTCGACCACCGGACCGACGTCTACAGCTTCGCGTGCGTGCTCTACGAGATGCTGGCCGGGCGTCCCCCGTTCGCCGAGGCGGCCGACGCCGAGGACACCGATTTCGCGTTGAAGGAAGCGCACGTCTATCGCATGCCGGAGCCCCTCCAGAGATGGAATCCCCAGGTCCCCGCCTGGCTGAACGCGGCCGTCCAGCGCGCCCTGGCCAAGAAGCCCGACGAGCGCTTCTCCGGGTGCGGAGAGTTCCGCCGCGCCCTGGACGCGCCTCCCCCGCCCCCTCCTCCGCCCAAACCGGGAGTCGTCGTGAACAAGCCGGGCTCGGTCAACCGCGATGTGGGAACCACGGTAGTGATCGCCCTCACCATCGCCGCCGTCCTGGCTTTCATCCTCTTTCTGATCATCCACAACATGCGGCACGAGCAGGCGGATGTCGAGGAGAGCACGACCGCGATGGAGCCGGCGACCGGAGTGCCCATGGGTACGGACATGGGCACGGACATGGGGACCGGACCCATGGGCACCGATCTGGAGACCACGGAGCCCATGGCCACGGACATGGGGACCACGGAGCCCAGCGCTCCGCCGCCGTCCGCCGAGACCTTGCCGGAGCTCGGAGGAGAGCTGGACCAGAGAGCTCAAACCACGGGCCAGATCCCGCTCGAAGCCGGATATACCTACAAGCTCGACGGCAGCTGCGACAACGACTGCAGCGATCTCGACCTGTACCTCTGGCCTCCGGGCGCCACGGAGGCTGCCGCCGAAGACGCATCGGACAGCGACTTTCCGAGCCTCACCTATACCCCGACCGAATCGGGAGACTTCAGTCTCGTCGTCAGGATGTGGAGCTGCTCGCGAAATCCATGCCGCTACACCGTCAAGGTCACGCGCACCGCCGCGGGCGGGCCGTAAACCAGACCAGGCAGGGAACTTGAATACCCTCCCTGCCGTATGGACAAGAGCCGCTCGATCTCGCTGCGCATCGGAGCCGGCGCCCACCGCGGTCTGGTGCGCGAAGACAACCAGGACCGCATCAGCCGGCTCCTCTCTCCCTTCGGGGAGGTGTTCGTCGTTGCGGATGGCATGGGCGGCCATGAAGGCGGCGCCACCGCCGCCCAGATGCTGATCGACTGCCTCGGCGTGCACCTGCGCGCCCTGCCTCCCGAGACCCCGCCGGACGAGGCCCTGCGCCAGGCCGCGGCACAGACCAACGCCGACATCCACCGGCGGGCGCAGGGGAGCGATCCGCACCTGGCCAGGATGGGAGCGACCAGCGTCGTCGCCCTGATCCAGGGGAACCGCGCCTGGATCGGCCACGCCGGAGACAGCCGCGCCTATCTCTGGCGCGACGGCCGGCTCGCCCGGCTGACCCGGGACCACACGCTCGTCCAGCGGATGCTCGACCATCAGATCCTGAACGACGAGGAGGCGCGCCACCATCCGGACGCCAACGTGGTCACCCGCGCCTTCGGTCAGACGCCGGAGATCGAGCTCGAGATCGCTCCCCCGCTGGAGCTGGAGGACGGCGACCGCCTGCTCCTCTGCTCCGACGGTCTGTCCGGCTCTGTCGACGACGCCGCCATCGCAGAGGCCCTGGCCGCGGACAGCGACCCGCAGGCGGTCGCCCAGGCGCTGATCGACCTGGCGCTCCAGGCGGGCGGCGAGGACAACGTCAGCGTGCAGCTCCTCGTCGTCCATGACGAGGCGGCTCCTGCCGTGACGCACCAGACCATCGCGCCGCAGCCGGCCGCCGTCCGGGCCCCGGCGCCGCGCCGCGGCATCCCGGGCTTCCTCCTCGTCCTTCCCCTGGTCCTGGTCGGAATCCTGGCCGGAGTCTTGCTCCTTCCCTGGAAGGAGTGGCTGGCGCCGAAGCCTCCCGCGACCGCGGCGCCCGAGGAGACCATGCCAGAGCCCGCGACCTCCGAAATGACCGACCTGCCGGAGCCGACCGACCCGTTCGCGGCGCCTTCGAGCCCGGAGCCCGGCGGGGCCGCCGTCCCGGAGGGTCCGGCTCCCGCGGGCGCGCAGCAACCGCGGGTGAGCGTTCTGCGGCCCGGGGGAGCCCCGCTTCCCGAGGTGAAACAGCGCGTGCTGCGCGAGTACCGCGGCAACTGGTCCACCCCCGAGCCCCTGGGGGCCGGCCTCGCCGGAGCCCTGGAGGAAGGCCGCGTCTATTTCCGTGCCGGTTTCGGCCCGGCCGCCGCCGACCTGGCCCACCAGCTCGGCTACGCGCCGGCCGCCTGGCCGCCGACCCTGGCGGCGGACCATCCGGACACCGATCTCCTCGTCGTCTATTCGAGCAAGCCCGCGCCGTCCGCCGTCCCGGGAGGAGCGCGATGAGCCTGCGCCTCTGCCCCGCGGGCCGCCACCCCATGGACCCAGGGTGGGAGGTCTGTCCCTATTGCGCCAGCGAAAGCGCGAGCCAGGGGCAGGCGACCCACCGCTCGATCCAGGGACCCGAGGATCGGCCCCGGGCGGTTCCCACCGCCGCCAGCCCGCAGCACAACCGCACGGTCTTCGGCGGCGCAGGGGCGCCCCGGCGCGTGGTCGGTGTGCTGGTCACCTATACCTGGCGCCCCGAAGGGGAGGTCTTCCCGGTCCGCGAGGGGCGCAACCTCGTCGGCAGCGCCGAGGAGTGCGAGATCCGCGTCGCCGCGGATTCCCAGCTCTCCGGTCACCACGCCTGCATCGTGCAACGGCCGGGAGGGTTCTGGATCGACGACGAGAAGAGCATGAACGGAACGTATGTGGACGGCGAGCTCGTCAAGGAAAAACGGCGCCTGCCGGAGTCCGCAGTCATCCGGACGGGCGAGACGGAGTGGCGCTTCGCCGCCCTCGCGCCGCCACCGGCGACCTGAGAAAGGATTCGGATGCAAGAAGGACAGAAGATCCGCGACTACGTCCTCGAGGAGAAGATCGGCGAAGGGGGCATGGGGGAGGTGTGGCGGGCGCGGCACATCATCCTGAAACGCGAGGTGGCGATCAAGGCCATGGCGCCGCATCTGGAAACCGATCCCGAGTTCGGCCGGCGCTTCCTCCAGGAAGCCCAGGAGCAGGCCCGGCTGGACCACCCTCGCATCGTCGGAGTCAGCGACTTCTTCGCCGAGGACGGCCAGTATTTCCTCGTCATGTCCCTGATGTCGGGCAAGAGCCTCGCCGACCGCCTGCACGAGCTCCACGGCCCTCTGCCGGTCAGCGACGCGCTGGCCGTGGCGCGCGACGTGCTCGACGCCCTCGACTACGCGCACCAGCAAGGGGTCATCCACCGCGACGTCAAGCCGTCGAACATCCTCCTCGACCGCGAGGGGCATGCCTGCCTGACCGATTTCGGGATCGCTCTGTCGCTGGGACGGCGGCACCTCACGCAGACCGTGGCATCCTTCGGCACCCCCCACTACATGAGCCCGGAGCAGATCCAGTCGCCGCGCAGCGTCGACCACCGCACCGACGTCTACAGCTTCGGATGCGTCCTCTACGAGATGCTGACGGGCCGCCCCCCGTTCGTCGACGCGGCGGCGTCCGGCGACACGGACTTCGCCCTCAAGGAGGCCCACATCCATCGCGTTCCGGAGAGCCTCCGGAAGTGGAACCCGAAGGTTCCCGCCTGGCTGGATGCGATTGTCCTGCGCGCCCTGGCCAAGAATCCCGACGAGCGCTTCTCGGGATGCGGAGAGTTCCGCCGCACCCTGGACGCGCCGCCGTCCTCCGCGGCAGCCGTGCCCGAGCCGGTCCGCGTGGTGAGAAAGCCGGGGCCCGCTCCAGCCCGCGGAGGCCGCCTGCCGGCAGCGCTCATCGCGCTCGCCCTGGTCGTCGTCGCCGTCCTCGCCTTCTTCGCTTTCCGCCAACGCCCGGCGTCCGGAGAGCCCGCGGACGAGATGATGACGGACCTCGCCGCCACCACGACCGAGCCCATGACCACGGAACCCGTGGGGATCGTCGAGCTCCCCACCCGGGAGACCGCCGAGCCTCAGGAGCCGGCGACCACAGAGCCCATGGAGACGGACCTCGCGTCCGACGAGCCTGCGAAGAGTGAGAAGAAGAAAGACGCGGCGACCACCGAGCCCCTGGTGACCGACGCCCCGAGGGCAGAGCCGGCGGTCCCGGAGCCCGCCGTGCCTCCGAAGAAGAAGAAGAAGGGGAACGAGACCCGCGAGCCGCTGACCACCGAGAAGCAGGACCACGGCGGCGCCCTTCACGGCGGAGTCGTCCCCCCGCCCATGGACACCGACCTGGGGACCGACGATCCGCTCGGGACGGACATGGCCCCGCCGCCTACGCCATGACCATCGCCCCCACCTCGACCGGCGCCAGCCGGGCGGTGAAGTGCCGCAGGTGCTCGGCTTCCTCGACGATCCGGAAGCCGCACAGCTCGCGGCGCTTCTGCGCGACGGTGCCGGCGACCTCGATCAGATAGTCGATGTGGCTCTGGGTGTAGACCCGGCGCGGGATGGCCAGGCGCAGGAGCTCCAGCGGCGCCACCCGGTCCTTGCCGGTCGCCGGGTCCTTCCCGCCGAACATCAGCGTCCCGATCTCGACGCCGCGCACGCCGCCTTCAATATAGAAGGCGCACGCCAGGGCCTGGGCCGGCAGCTCGGTCTGCGGGATGTGCGGCAGGAACGCTCCGGCATCTATATAGATCGCATGGCCGCCGGGCGGACGCACGATCGGCATGCCGGCCTTGATCAGCCCCTCGCCCAGATAGCGCGTCGAGGCCACCCGGTAGCGCAGGTAGTCCTCGTCGACCACCTCGGTCAAGCCCACGGCGATGGCTTCGAGGTCCCGCCCGGCCAGGCCGCCGTAGGTCGGGAACCCCTCGGTCAGGATGAGCAGCTCCTCCTCCTGCCGCGCCAGCCGGTCCTCGTTCGCCGCCAGGAAGCCGCCGATGTTGGCCAGGCCGTCCTTCTTGGCGCTGAAGGTGGCGCCGTCTGCCAGCGAGAACATCTCGCGCGCGATCGACTCGACGGTCCGGTCGGCGCACCCGGGCTCGCGCAGCTTGATGAAGTACGCGTTCTCCGCGAAGCGGCAGGCGTCCAGATAGAAAGGAACGCCGGCCGCGCGGCAGAGCTCGCTCGCGGCGCGCAGGTTCGCGAGCGACGCCGGCTGGCCGCCCCCCGAGTTGTTGGTGACCGTGATCATCACGCAGGCGATCCGGTCCGCCGACCCGGCGAGCAACCGCTCCAGAGCGCCGAGGTCGATGTTCCCCTTGAACGGGCTCTCATCCGCCGGGATGTGCGCCTCGGGAACCGGGATGTCCACCGCCCGGCCGCCCAGGACCTCCACGTTGGCCCTGGTGGTGTCGAAGTGGGTGTTGTTGATCACCAGCTTGCCGGCGACGCCGAGGCAGGTGAAGAGGATGCGCTCGGCGGCCCGCCCCTGGTGGGTGGGGATGATGTGCTTGAAGCCGGTCAGCTCGCGCACCCGTTCCTCGAAGCGGAACCAGGAGCGGCTGCCGGCATAGGACTCGTCGCCACGGTTGAGCGCCGCCCACTGCTCGGCCGACATGGCGCCGGTCCCGGAATCGGTCAGCAGGTCGATCAGGATGTCGTCCGCCCGGACGCGGAAGAGATTCCAGTCCGCCTGCTCCAGGATATTGATCCGCTCCTCGCGGCTGGTCATGCGGAGCGGCTCGACGGTCTTGATGCGGAAGGGCTCGAAGATGGTTTTCACAGCCGGATCTTGTCAACCAGCCGTCCCGTACCGCCACCCGCCGCCGGGCGGGAGCCTCCCGCCTTTCCGGAGGGGAGAGCAGGTCGAGAGTCGGAAGGGGGGAGTGAGCGCCCCTCAGGAATAGGTCGCGTAAACCGCGCAATTCGCGACCTGGACCACGCTCCACGCGACCTGCTCCCAACTCTGGAGACACCAGACCGAGAAGCAGGTCGAGAATCTGCCGCTCCAGGTCGCATATACCTGCCACCGAGTCGAGAATCGAAAAAAATAAGTCGAGAATGCCGCGAATCAAGTCGAGAATCAGCCATCCGAGGTCACGCTTTGCGGAAGCCGCGAGGCAACCGGGGAGGAGCAGGTCGCGTATTGCGCGTTATTCGCGACCGGGAGGCGCGTCGGTGCGATCGATTTCGGCCCTACACAGCCTCGACCGTTCCACCGCGCCACGACAGGACCGTAGACCGCCGTTCCGTAGCCTCGACCGTTCCATCGCGCCACGGCAGGACCGTAGAGACGCCCCAGTCCCGAACCACCAAACCTGCCGAAACCACCGCCGTCGGGGCGTCTCTCCCCGTGACCACCGGCGATCGTTCGCGCGGGCGGGAAATCGAAATTGGGGGCGGGGGAATGGATATCCGACGATCGTGGTCGCGGCAGGTTTGGTGATCCGGGGATGCCCCGCGCGGTCCGGAACGCCCCCACCCGCGCGATCCGGGACACGCCGGGGCGCCCCCCACCCGCGCGATCCGGGGATTTTGTGGTCGCGGGAAAAGAGACGCCCCGACCGCAGTGGTCGCGGCAGGTTTGGTGGTTCGGGACTGGGGCGTCTCTACGGTCCTGTCGTGGCGCGATGGGGGGTTCGAGGCTACGGAAACATCGAAACGGGCCTCCGGTCATGGTTTCCATTCGCGCGGATTGCGCCGGATGTAGGCCCTGTATCGCTCCAGGGCTCGGGCGTTTGGCACGATCTGGTCGTGAAATCTCTCCTGCCAGGCAAAATCGGCTGCCTTCATCGACCGGATCCTCTTCGTGCTGCGCTTCTTGAATTGGCCGATGACGACTCCCAGAGAACTGGACGGGCTTTCGGCCTCCATGGGACCGAAGAACAAAATCCCGTGCAGGTGATCTGGCATCACAATCCATTCGTCCAGGGAGACCCGGGGGTGAACCTCCGGGATCTCTCGCCAGGAGGTGGCCACCGCTTCCCCCAGCCTGGTGAGCGTGACCGTCCCTTCAGAGATTTCCGACAAGACGCGGCGGCGTTCCTGCACGCAAATGGTGACGGCATACACCCCACCCCAACGATAGTCCCAACCCGTCTTTCGCGCCGATGGAATCCGAAAACGATTCCTGTAGAGCAGATCCGCCATGTATCCTCCCGAGAACCCAATATACATCCAGAGGATACAATCACCCACCGGTCCAAACAGCCGTTCCGTAGCCTCGACCGTTCCACCGCGCCACGACAGGACCGTAGAGACGCCCCAGTCCCGAACCACGAACCTGCCGAAAACCACCGCCGTCGGGGCGTCTCTCCCCGTGACCACCGGCGATCGTTCACGCGTGGGAAATCGAAATTTGGGGGCGGGGAAATGGAATGTCCGACGATCGTGGGGCCGGCAGGTTTGGTGATCCGGGGTGCCCCGCGCGGTCCGGAACGCCCCCACCCGCGCGATCCGGGACACGCCGGGACCGTCCGCCCCCACCCGCGCGATCCGGGACACGCCGGGACCGTCCGCCCCCACCCGCGCGATCCGGGACACGCCGGGGCGCCCCCCACCCGCGCGATCCGGGGATTTTGTGGTCGCGGGAAAGAGACGCCCCGACCGCCGTGGTCGCGGCAGGTTCGGTGGTCCGGGACTGGGGCGTCTCTACGGTCCCGCCGTGGCACGATGGGAGGATCGAGGCTACGGGGCCGGGATCGCGGCGATGGACCTCAGTGGTGGCCGAACAGCTTTCCTAGCACCCGGCTGACTCCCCTTTCGACCTGCTGGCGGACGATCGTGCTGGCGGCGCGCTTGCCCTGCGCCCGCAAGGCCTCCTCGTCGGCGGTCACCCGAGGGGCATCCGGCGTTCCCGTGACGCGCAGGGGGACGGTCACCCAGCCTTCGTCGGCGACGAGGTCGAGGATCTCTCCGGGCACGCGCACCAGGGCCACGGCGTCGCGGGGGGCGCGTACGGCGATCTTCAGGTCCAGGGGACCGGCGAGGTCCGCCCAGCCGGAGATGCCGAGGGAGAGGAGGGAGGTCCGCAGCTCGAAGGAAGAGATGTGGAGCCGGTTCTCCCGGATCCGGAAGGGGACGGTCACCGGCTCGTAGGCCGAGCCTTTCAGAGCGGCGCGGCCGAGGACGGCTTCCATGGCGGTGAAGAGAGGCGACCCGGGCAGGCGGCCCGCGGCGAGCGAGAGGGTCCCGTCTCCGGACATGTCGCGCGTCTCGGTACCGGTCCCGTTGGCACCGAAGACCAGGAGGCCGGGGCCGAACCCTCCGCCGGGGCCGGCGGCGAGCACGGCGTTCGCGTCCAGGGGGTCGACGCGCAGGGCGAGACGGTAGGCGAAGGGATCGCGGTTCAGGTCGGCGTCGAATTCACCGAGGAGGAAGCGGCCCTGGGGGAGCTTCAGCCCGAACTCCTCGAGGCGAAAGTGGCCGTCCGCGAGCCGCAGCTTACCGCTCCCCTCGGTGGCGCGCAGGCCTCCGAAGAGGATCTCGCCGGTGTGCAGGTCCCCTCCGGCATGCAGCCCCTGGAGCGCAGTCGGCGCATCCTCCAGGGCGAGATCGCGGAGCTCGACGTTCAGCCCCCGGATCTCGACGTCCGGAGCCTCTGCCCCCTCGGTCCGGGTGGCCAGGGTCCCGTTGCGCACCCAGATGCGGTCGACGGCGAGGAGCGGACCGTTCGGAACCGTGGCCTCGGCCGGGGCCTGGCTCGGGGCGGACGCCGCGGCCACGGTCGGAGCCGGCACGGGCCGCGCCGCCGGTGCGGGCCTGGCGACCGGGGTGCCTTCGGGCGGCGTCACCAGCTCGATCCGCGGCTGGTCGAGAACGATGCGGTCGATCTCCACCCGGCGGTGCAGGAGAGGGGCGAGCCGGTGCTCCGCAAGGAGGCTGGCGGCCTGGACGGTCAGCCGGCCGCTCGGCCCGTCGGTGGTGAAACGGACCCCGTCCAGCCGCAGACCGCGCACCAGATTCAGCCGGAAGCCGTCGGCTTCGATGTGGAGGCCGGTCTGCGCGCTGACCTCGTCGAGCAGCGCCTTGCCCAGACGCGGCGAGTCGAAGTCCACCAGGAACGCCAGGGCCACGAGCACCCCGAGCAGCACGATGAGACCACCGCCGAGCCAGACGATCTTGCGCATGATGCGCTGAAGCGTAGCAGAGAGCCCGTCCAATCGGACCGATCCGTCGGATCCGACCGATCCCGTCCGATCAATCCACCCACGCGTTCCCCGGCGAAGCCGCTTCCAACAGGCGTAATCGAGGCGCAAAGTGCGGTATACTCCACCCCATGACGGCTGTTCCAAACTCCTCTCCAAAGGGTCGCGGCACGGGGAACAACCCACT
>DASPXX010000018.1:0-24400 GCA_035637095.1 Thermoanaerobaculia bacterium | reverse complement strand
GAGGATTACCTGGCGCCTCTCGATCCTTATGCCCGGCAGGTGCCCACGCATCTCAAGAACCGCTTCCGCATCGATCTCCTGGGCCTCGCCGCGGCGCGCGAGGCGATGGTCGAGCCGGCGCGCGAGGGCGGACGCGAGTTTTCCGCGGTCGACGAGCTGGTGAAGGACCTGGCGAAGGTGAAGGTGCAGCAGGCCGACGGCACGTTTGTGGAGGAGACGGGCCAGCACGTCGAGCCGGTGCAGCTCCAGGTGGTCTGCCGCCGCCTCTGGGGCGCCATGCCGGCGGAGAAGCGCACGATCGGCGCCGACGACCTCGAACGCTTCGGCGACGTCACCCAGGCGCTGGCGGCCTACTATGCGGATTCGGTGGCCGCGGCCTCCAAGGGAGATCCGGGCCGCGAGCGGGTGATCCGCGACTGGTTCGGAGAGTGCCTGATCACTGCCGGCGGCATCCGCGGCCAGGTTCTGCGCGAGGCGAACGCCAGCGGAGGGCTGGCCAACAGCCTGATCGACAGGCTCCGCGCCTCCCACCTCGTGCGCGCCGAGCAGCGCGCCGGGGCCACCTGGTATGAGCTCGCCCACGACCGGCTGATCGCGCCGGTCACGAGCGACAACGCCGCTTGGCGGCAGCAGCACCTCGCCGACGTCCAGCGGCGGGCGGCGCTCTGGGAGCGCCAGGGCCGGCCGGCCGGGCTGCTGCTGGCCGGCGGGGATCTCGCGGAAGGGGAGCGCTGGGCGGCGGAGAACGGGGCGCGGGTGACGGATGTCGAGCGCAGGTTCCTCGCTGAGTCGCGCCAGGCTCAGAAGGCCGCCGAGCGCGAGCGCCAACAGGCGCGGCGGCTCCGCAGGCGGTTGATCGCCGCGACGGTCGTCGGCGTGCTCGCGCTCGCCGCTTGTGGCCTTGCCGCCTGGCAGTGGCAGGTAGCGGAAACGCAAAAGGAGGAAGCGGAAACGCAGAGGCAGAAAGCTGAGGGGAAGCGCATTGAAGCGGACACCGCGAGAACCGATGCAGAGAACCAGAAAGAGATTGCCCAGCAGGAGCGAGACAAGGCCAACGTGCAGAGTCTCCTCGCCGACAAGAAAGCCAAGGAGGCCGAGGCCCAGCGGCAGCGCGCCGAAGAACAGACCCGCATGTCCACCTCGCGCCAACTCGCCTCGCAGGCTCTCGTGCGCCTGGACCGCCAGCTCGACCTGGCCCTGCTCCTGAGCGCCGAAGCCACCCGCATCGCTCCTACCACAGAAGCGCGAGGCGCGTTGCTCAATGCGATTCAGCACCAGCCTCGGCTCGAGACCTTCCTACACGGCTTACCGGGCGCGGTGTGGAGCGTGGCTTTCAGTCCCGACGGGAAGCGCTTGGCGGCGGCAAGCGGCTGGATCAACGGCAAAAGAGGAGGGCTCCGTCTTTGGAACGTGGCTACCGGCCAGCCTCTGGCTGCGCCTCTCCGCCTCGTCGGAGACACAGTCAGCGGCGTGGCTTTCAGTCCCGACGGCAAGCGGTTAGCGACGGTGAGCGGGGATCTGGACCTGGGCTCGGGGACTGACCTACACAGTAGCTTGCAGTTTTGGAATAGCGAGACCTTCCAGCCGATCGGTGAACCCCTCGAGTTCAACCAGATCATAGGGCAAATGGCATTCACTCCGGGCGGCGAGCACCTTGTTCTCGTCGAGCAATACGAGAGAAACATCATCTGGATTGACGCGAAAGGTCTCCCCGCTGTCGACGAATCCTTTTCCGGCAAGGGCGATGTAGTGGCTTTCAGTGACGACCGAAAAACGCTGGCTGTCGGCCATGGCAGGAGGATCACTCTCAGGGCTCTCAAAGACGACAGCCCGCCCAGGGAGTTTGCCCAGATCGATGAGCAGCGCGTCCTCAACGATCTCGCGTTCAGCCCCGACGGCTCGCTCCTCGTTGCCGGAATCAGAGTCGACCCGGACATCCGTCCTGACGACGAAGGCGAAATCGTCGTCTGGAGCACGCACGATGGAGAGCCGCTTGCGGAATTCAAGGTGGGCCAGCCGGTGAACAGAGTCGCTTTCAGCCCTGACGGCGAGTACCTGGTGGATGGAAGTGGAAATGATTTTGTCTTAGGGGGCAGCTTACGCCTCTGGGATGTGAAAACCATCCGTAGTGACCGGGAAAGGGCACGGCCACTCGAAGAGCTCATCACGCCGGAAATAGTGACGAGCGTGGCTTTCAGCCGCGACAGTGCTCGCCTCGCGATCGGCACGGGGAACAAGTTTCTGCACGGGAGCGGCACGGTCCTTCTCTGGAAGCCTGGACAGGCGAAGCCCCTCGCCAAATCCCTCGGCGGGGAACTGGGCAACCTCACGGGAATGGGTTTTGGCGCTGATGGTTCTCGCCTGACCCTGGTGGAATCGAATGGCACGGTGAACTTGTGGAGCGTCGCGGAAGACAAGCCAGTCGACACGCGTCGGTCGTTCAGAGGTTCCGGGCCGGGGGAATGGATGGGCGCAACTCTAAGCCCCGACGGCAGACTCCTGGCCACCGCAGAGAACCAGACGATCATCGTCTGGGACCTCAAGAAAGGAGCTCAGCTCGCGGGCCCCCTCAGTGGATTCTCGTGGGTGGAGGCGGGGACTCCCATGGCCTTCAGCCCGGACGGCTCGCTCCTCGCCTCCAGCCTTCATAACGTCGGCTCGCTCATCGAATCCAACCTTCAGAAGGATGGATCGAGCCACGACACCATCGTCATCCGGGACGTGCACACAGGACGATTGATCGGGAAGCCCTTTGCTGTCGGCGACAAGATCGTGCTGAGCCTCGCATACAGCCCAGACGGGCGACGTCTGGCTGTCGCGAGCGGACACAGCAGTCCAGTAGCTGGCCTCGCTAGTGGCCTCGGCTTCGATTGCACTCTGCAGTTCTGGGACGTCAAGACGGGACAGCCGCTCGGTGAACCCTTCGGCGCTGCCAAGACGGTGGCGAGTCTGGCGTTCAGCCGCGACTCCACCCTTTTAGCATCCAGTAGTTGTGACTACCCCGACTGTGCGATCCAACTCTGGGACGTGGGGGCCAGCCAGCCCATCGGCGAACCTTTCCGATCGGCAGGGGTGGGCGTCCCGAGCTTGAGCTTCAGCCCCGAGGGGAAACTCCTGTCCTCCAGCACTTACAGCGTTACCGACGACTCCTCTAAGTTGCCACCCATCCTTCTTTGGGATGTAGGCCTAGATTCTTGGAAATTACGCGCCTGCCGCTTGGCGAATCGTAATCTGACGCAGGCGGAATGGCACCAGTTCCTGGGCAGGGACATCCCCTATCGGCGCACCTGCCCCGACCTGCCGGCCGGTCCATGATGAACCGGCACGCCGGTCCCAACCCGTTCGTCGGCCCGCGTCCTTTCGAACTGGGGGAGCGCCTCTATGGCCGCGAGCGCGAGATCAGCGAGCTCCATTTTCGCCTGAACGCCGAGCGCATCGTGCTGCTCCATTCGCCCTCGGGAGCGGGCAAGAGCTCGCTGGTTCAGGCGGGCCTCCTGCCGCTTCTCGCCCGCTCGTTCGACGTCTGGGGCCCCACCCGGGTCAACGCGGAGCCGGCGCTTTCAGGGACGAACCCGGGAACCAACCGCTACGTGCTGAGCGCGGTGCAGGGATTCGAGGAGGGAGTGCCCAAGTCGTTCCGCCGGCCGTTGGAGGTGCTCGCCCAGCAGACCCTGGCCACCTACTTCGAGCAGCGCCCGCGGCGGCGGTCGGCGCCGCAGAACGTAGTCCTGCTCTTCGATCAGTTTGAAGAGATCCTGACCGTTGATCCGCTGGCGGTCGAGGCGAAGCATGGGTTTTTCGATCAGCTCGGCGAATTGCTGCGCAACCCGCGGGTGTGGGCTCTCTTCGCGCTCCGCGAGGATTACCTGGCGCCTCTCGATCCTTATGCCCGGCAGGTGCCCACGCATCTCAAGAACCGTTTCCGGATCGATCTCCTGGACCGCGCTGCTGCCCGGAAGGCCATGGTCGAGCCTGCCGGTGAAGCAGGCCGCACGTTTCCTGCGGTCGACAAGCTGGTCACCGATCTGGCGACGATGAAGGTGCAGCAGCCGGACGGCTCGTTCCTCGAGGAGACCGGCCAGCACGTCGAGCCCGTGCAGCTCCAGGTGGTCTGCCGCCGCCTCTGGGACGCCATGCCGGAAGACGACCTGACGATCGATGAAGAAGACCTCGAGCGCTTCGGCGACGTCACCGCAGCCTTGGCGGCCTACTACGCCGATTCGGTGGCACGGATCGCTGCGGACGATCTCGGCCGGGAGCGGGCGATCCGCGACTGGTTCGGCGAAGAGCTGATCACCGCCGGCGGCATCCGCGGGCAGGTGCTGCGCGAGGCCAAGGCGAGCGGCGGCCTGGCCAACGAGCTGATCGAACCGCTCCGCGCCACGCATCTCGTCAGGGCGGAGAAGCGGGCCGGAGCGACGTGGTATGAGCTGGCCCACGATCGCCTGATCGAGCCGGTCATCAGCAACAACGCCGCCTGGCGGGAAAAGCATCTCGTCGAGGCCCAACGGCGGGCCGCGCTCTGGGAACGGCAGGGGCGGCCTCCCGGGCTGCTGCTGACCGGGCCGGAAGTGGCGGAGGGGGTGCGCTGGGCGGCGGAGAATGGAGCGCTGGTCACGGAGGTCGAGCGGCGCTTCCTCGCCGAGTCGAGCCGAGCCTACGCGCTCGCCGAGCGGGAGCGGCGGCAGGCGCGGCGCATCCGGTGGCTGGCCATCGGCGCGACCCTCACCAGCGTCCTGGCTCTCGCGGCATTGGTCTGGGCTTGGTTGTCCTATACCGCGGTGAAACAGGAGGCGCGCCGCTCCGCCTCCCGCGAGCTGGCGCTGCAATCATCGCAGCTCCTCGACAGGCAGCTCGACCTCGCTCTCCTCCTCTCCTTGGAGGCGGGCCGGATCGCTCCTACCCTGGAGGCGCGCCGGAGCCTGTTGACCGCTCTCCAGCACAATCCTCGTCTCTGGCGCTTCCTGCAGGGCGGCCCGGGCAAGAGGCTGAGCGTCGCCTTCCGGCCCGGCGGCTCGATGCTCGCCGCCTCTGGAGAGTCCGATGCCATCGAGCTCTGGGACACCGAGACCGGAAAGACGTCACCGGGGTCGCCCCTGCGCCTCGACAAGGCGTTCGAGGTGAGGATCGTGGCGTTCAGCCCCGACGGCCGCTGGCTCGCCGCCGGCGGGAAGACGACGGACAACGTGGGCTTGCTCGGCCTCTGGGACCTGAGCGTCACGCCGCCGCGCCGGCAGACCACGCCGCCGCTCGAGACCGTGGTCCGCGGCTTGGCCTTTTGCGGCGCGGCGGACGGCGCACGTCTCGCCTGGATCTCCAAAAACGAGCTGAGCTTCTGGCGGCCCGGCAGCTCCGAGGCGCCGCAGTCGCTGCAGAAAGGCCCGCGTGTCGTGAGCCTCGCGGTGACCCCGGACTGCGCCCGGCTGGCGATAGGACGCGAGGTGAATGGAGCCGTCGACCTTTGGGATCTCCCAGGAGCCAGGTCGTCGCAGGTACAAGCGTCGGACGGCGGAGCTGTCGCGAGCGTGGCGTTCGATCCCAACGGGAGCACGCTCGCGGCGGCCGGCGAGAAGGGAGATATCACCTTCTGGAATCTGAGCACGTCGCGGCAAGAAGTCCTGAGGGGAGACGGGAAACCGATCCACAGCCTCGCTTTTCGACCCGATGGCAAGACCCTGGCGGCTGCCGGAGACGGGAGGACCATCGTTCTCTGGGACCTGGAATCGCGAAAGCCGGCGGCGGACCCCCTCGGCGGCCACGATGCGCCGGTGGCCAGAGTCGCCTTCAACCAGGACGGCACTATCTTGGCCTCAGCCGGGGAGGATGGCAAGGTGATCCTCTGGAAGCCGTCCGCCACGGATCGCCTCGCCCGGCCGCTCCTCGGACACCGCGACGAGGTCTGGGGCCTGGCCTTCAGCCCGGACGGCCGCCGGCTGGTCTCGGGAGAAGGGCGACGGGAGGATGGCAGCGGCCCGGCCCCTGCCGACGCGAAGGGAACCGTGAGGCTCTGGGATCTGGCCTCCAGCACCGGAACCGAGCTTCCCGGGAGCGCCGGTCCGACCCGGGCGGTGGCCTTCAGCCCGGACGGCCAGCGAATTGCCTCCGGCAGCCGCGATGTGGACGGCACCCTCCATCTCTGGCGGTTGAACACAGAGGATAGGAAGGCTGTAGAAGCCGCGAGCTGGAAGGCCGAGAAGCCGGTCAACGCCTTGGTCTTCAGTCCCGACGGCGAGTCCCTCTTCGCCGCCGAGGGCCGCGACCTCGTGCAGTGGGATCTCTCCCTCGATCCTCCGCGGGGCCGGACGCTGGCCAGCCATCCCGGCACCATTTGGAGCTTCCTCTTTCGTGAGGCAGGGAAGACGCTGCTGGCGAGCGACGAAACGGGGCAGGTTTTCGGCTGGGACATCGCGACCGGCAAACAGAAATCTCTCCTCAAACCCGACCCGCCTTCCCCGCCGCAGATCCTTGCGGCGCTGGCCGAGAGCCCGGCTGGCCGCCTCGTGGCCGCGGCCAGCCGGGAAGGTGACACCAGGTGTGTCTTCCTGTGGGAGATGCCTTCCGGGAAATTCCGGGGCTGCCTCGCCGGCCACAGAGAGCTGGTCTCGTCTGTCGCCTTCAATCCAGACGGGAGGCTCGTTTCGGCAGACCAGGGGGGTGAGCTGATCGTCTGGGACCCGGAGGCGCGGCAGGAGATCGGCCGGTTGCGCCATGGCACAGCCGGCCTGTCCGTCAACAGCCTGGCGATGAGCCCGGACGGCCGCACTCTGGCTTCAGCATCGGACGATCACACAATCATGCTCTGGAACCTCGACTGGCAGAGCGCAGCCCGCGATCTCGCCGGGCGCGAGCTGACCGAAGCGGAGTGCCAGACCTGGATTCACTTCGAGCCAAAACCCGAATCCTGCAAGCCGAGGAGATGACGATGCTCAACCGAGGTCATGCGCTCATCGCGTTGCTGGTTCTCTTCACCGCCGGGACGGCTTGCTCTCCTGCGCCCACTCTTCCAGAGAACCTCGTGCCTGGCCGAGCGGTCACCCGGACGGTCTGGAAAAAGGATCTTCACTTCTTGTTCGAAGGAAAGGCCGGCGAGGTGATCGCCCTCAGGGTGACGAGCAAAGCGTCCGGCCTGGACCCGCATGTTTCGCTCATCGATCCCGAGGACGCCGAGGAGGCGTCAGACGACGACAGCGGGGAGCACGGAAACAGTCTCATCAAGGATCACATCCTGAAACGGACCGGCGAGTACACCGTCATTGTCGGATCAGACGGAAAGGCCCAGGGCAAGGTGGAGATCCTGCTTGAAAAGGCGAAGCCGCCGTCCTGAATCTTGCAAAAGGAGATAACCATGCTGAGAAGAAGCCAGGTGTTCCTCGTGTCGGCGGTCCTCCTCACCGCTGGAATAGCTCTCCAAGCCTGCGCCGCGTCGGCTCCTCTGCCGCCAACTGCGCCGGAGGTATCTCCTCCTCCGTCACCACCTCCTCCTGAGCCCCCTCCTGAGCCCCCTCCGGTCCTTCCACCGCCACCTCCGCCTCTCCTGACGACGCTCGAGCCTGGCCGCGCAGTCACCGAGCACATGTGGAAGTTCTCTTCCTTTATTTTTGCAGGGCATGCCGGCGAGGTGATCACTCTCCAGGTGAACAGCATGAGCCCGGGCCTCGATCCGAATATTTCTCTCGTCGATCCCAAGAGCCAGGTTGAGGCCTTCGACGACGACAGCGGCGGGCACGGCAACAGTCTTATCAAGGATCACGCCTTGAAGAAGACCGGGCAGTACACCGTCATCGTCAGATCGGACGGCCAAAGCCAGGGCGAGGTGGAGGTTCTGCTCACAAAAGGCGCTTCACGCGGCCGGCCCTGAGCTGATGGTACACTGATCAAGAGCAACCTGAAACTCAGGCTGGGGATGAGTATGAACAGGTGCCGCATCAGGCTCTTTGTGTTGTTATTGCTCCTCGGTGGGATGGTCACTTTGTATGTCTCCATAAACACATTCGTGCCAGCGCCTGTAGAGGCACCGCCAACCGGTAATGTTCCAGCCAGCTCTCCAGAGGTTCTCGAACCTGGCCAAGCGGCCACTAGAAGGGTGCCGAAACCAGCTCCACCAAGCCCTCCAGAGGAGCTCAAGTCTGGCAGGACAGCCACCCGAAAGATCTGGAATGATACCCGCTTCGTCTTCGACGGAAAGGCCGGCGAGGTGGTCACTCTCAGGGTCACCGGAAAGACCCCCGGCCTCGACCCCCATGTTGCTCTCTTCGACCCCGATTACGACAAGGAGGCGTTCGACGACGACAGCGGCGGCCACGGGAACAGCCTCCTCAAGAATCACACGCTGAAAAGGAATGGCCGATACACTGTAGTGGTCGGAGTGGCCGAGAACGATGAGGGCAAAGTAGAGATCCTGCTGAAGAAAACGAAGCGGACCCCTTGAGCCGGGAGCTACAGACCATGTCCGACACCAAGCCCTCTGATCTCCTCACCTTCAACGGTGTCAACGGCGCCACCGGCACCTACGGTCTGCCGCCGATGACGGCGGAGGAGCTGGCGCGCTTCCTGCGCGGCGAGGAAAAGCCCGAGAACCTCGCCGAGCTCCGCTTCCGCTCCGAGCAGCAGGGCAACCGGCACTTCGGCGTGAAGGAGGGGATCGACCCCAAGCGGCTCGATCAGGCTGGCTGGGGCGTGATCTTCGCCAAGGACGTCGAGCCGGCGGTGCGCGAGGCGCTCGCCCCGCTGCTCGACCTGCGCCGCGAGCAGGCCGGCGACCTGTTCAAGGTCTTCGAGACGGTCTCCGCGCAGCCCAAGGCGCAGTTTCTCGCCCGCAACAAGGTGGGTCCGGGACCGGCCGATCCCGTGAAGATGCCCTACTACCTGCTCCTCGTCGGCAGCCCGGAGCAGATCCCCTACCGCTTCCAGTCCCAGCTCGACGTGCAATACGCCGTCGGCCGTCTCTATTTCGACCGCGCCGAGGACTATGCGCGCTACGCCGCGAGCGTCGTGGCGGCGGAGACCGGCAAGGTCGCCCTGCCGCGGCGGATGAGCTTCTTCGGCGTCGAGAACGCCGCCGACGCCGCCACCCGCCTGAGCTCCCAGAGTCTGGTGAAGCCGCTCCTCGCGGCGATGGGCACGGCGCGGCCCGACTGGCAGATGAACGCGGTCCTCGCGGGCGAGGCGACGAAGGCCAGGCTCGCCCGCCTGCTGGGCGGAGGGGAGACACCGGCGCTCCTCTTCACCGCGAGCCATGGCCTCGAATTTCCCCTGGGCCACCCGCTCCAGCGTCCGCACCAGGGAGCGCTGCTGTGCGGCGACTGGCCGGGACCGGAAGGGTGGAAAGGCGCGATCCCCCAGGACTTCTACTTCGCCGGCGACGACCTGGCGGCCGGCGCCGGGCTCCTCGGAATGTTCGCGTTTTTCTTTGCCTGCTACGGCGCCGGCACGCCGCAGCTCGACGAGTTCGCCAAGCAGGCGTTCAAAGACCGCGCGGCGATCGCTCCCGAGCCCTTCCTGGCGGCGCTCCCCACCTCTCTGCTTGCGCACCCCAGAGGCGGCGCGCTGGCCGTGATCGGACACGTGGAGCGGGCCTGGGGCTATTCGTTCCACTGGCAGAAAGCGGGCGCGCAGACCACGGTGTTCGAGAGCTCCCTGACCCGGCTCCTCGACGGCCATCCCGTGGGCTCCGCCATGGAGTACTTCAACGAGCGGTACGCCGAGCTCTCCACCGTGCTCGCAGATCGGCTCGAAGATATCGAATGCGGCCAGGAAGCCGATCCCTACGAGCTGGCCGGCCTGTGGACCTCCAACAACGACGCCCGCGGATATGTGATCCTGGGCGATCCGGCGGTGCGGCTGCCCGTCTTCACCGCCGCTCCCAGGGTGAGCACCGAGCGAGGGGCGGAGGTGGAAGCTCCTTCCGGAGAGGGTTCGGTCTCCTTCGGTACGCGCCTGGGGACCGCCGTCCCCGCTGTCGATGAGGTGCACATCAGCGCGTGGCATCCGCGGGCCTTGCCGGTGGGGGAGTCGGCGAAGCTCCTGGTCTATGCCCACCTCCTCTCCGCCGGAGGCGCGGTGGCGGGCGACGCCGGGCAGGTGCTGGGCAAGGCAGTCTCGAAATACCGCGCCGCTGAAGCCTCGTCCGCTGCGGCGATCGCCCCGGGCACGGAGATCCTCGTCGTGCCCCAGGGAGAAGGGCTGCTCTTCGATCCGCCGCAGGCGCGGCTCACCTGGTCCGGCGCCTGGCAGCGGGCCGACTTCACCATGATTGCCACAGGCGACCGGGTGGGGCACGTCATCGAAGGCTCGATCGCCTGCTACGTGGGGCCGCTCCTCGTCGCAGACCTCCGCCTGCCGGTGGTGGTGCCCAGCCCCGGAGCCCCTGCGGAGGACACCCCGGAGCCGGGTCCCGGCCTCCAATCCGCGCGCCTCTATCAATCCGTCTTCGCTTCCTACTCGCACGACGACACGCCGATGGTCGAGGCCATGGAGAAGGCCTGCCAGGCGCTGGGGATGGACTACCTGCGCGACGTGATGACCCTGAAGAGCGGGCAGAGCTGGTCGGACGAGCTCCTCCGGATGATCGAAAGGGCCGACATCTTTCAGCTCTTCTGGTCCACCCCGGCCAGTCGATCCCCCTACGTGGAGCAGGAGTGGCGCCACGCCCTGGGCCTCTCCGGGCGCAAAGGGGCGGCCTTCATCCGTCCGATCTACTGGGAGAGACCGCTGCCGCCGGTTCCCGAGCCCCTCCGGAGCCTCCATTTCGCACCCATCGACCTCCCCGGTCTCACCGTCGTCTCGAAAGCCGACCCGCCCGCGCCGGCCCGTTTCCTTCCCGGCGAAGCCGGCGGGACCGACCTCAACACCTTCACCGTCTCCACCTGGGCCGCCGCCGACCCTGCGGATCCGGCCGGAGGCCGGCTCAAGGCCCGCACCCGCATCGCTCTGAACGGCGACGTCGAATCCCATCTCTCCGCCGACCCCGCCGACGCCCACCACCTCGCCGTCCACGAGAGGATGGTCGCGGAGGCGCTGCGGGCGCGTCTCGCGTATCTGGAGCTGCTCACCCGGCAGAGAGGGTAGAGACCCGAGGCCGCGGCAAAGGTCTTGCACGACCTCACGGGCGGTGGAAGGGAGGGTCCCGCCCGTGATCGAAGACCTCTGGTACAAGCACAGCATCATCTACAGCCTCAAGGTCGAGACGTTCATGGACGCCAACGGTGACGGCGTCGGCGATTTCGAAGGACTGATGCGCCGGCTCGACTATCTCGAGTCGCTCGGCATCGACGCCGTCTGGCTCGCTCCGTTCCAGCCGACGCCCAACCGGGACAACGGCTACGACATCTCCGATTTCTACGGCGTGGACCCGCGGAACGGCTCGAGCGGCGACTTCGTCGAGTTCATGCAGCAGGCGGACAAACGCGGCATCAAGGTGATCATCGATCTCGTCGTGAACCACACCTCCGATCAGCACCGGTGGTTCCAGGAGGCGCGGAGCGACAAGAATTCCATCTATCGGGACTGGTACGTCTGGTCGAAGAAGCGCCCGAAGGGCTGGAACCAGGGGATGGTCTTTCCCGGCGTGCAGAAATCGACCTGGACCCGCGACGAGAAGGCGCGAGAGTACTACTTCCACCGCTTCTACGACTTCCAGCCCGATCTCAACATGGACAATCCCCAGGTGCGGGCCGAGGTCCGGCGCATCATGGGCTACTGGCTGCAGTTGGGAGTCGCGGGCTTCCGTGTGGACGCTGTGCCGTTCATCCTGGAAAAGCCGTCAACCGACGGAGGGAAGCCCGTGCTCGAGTTCCAGTACCTCGCCGAAATGCGCCGGTTCCTGCAATGGCGCCGCGGCGACGCCGTGTTCCTCGGCGAGGCGAACGTGCTTCCCCAGGAGACCCGGAAGTACTTCGGAGCTTCCGACGAAGGCATCCACATGATGTTCAACTTTTTCGTCAACCAGCACCTGTTCTATGCGCTGGCTACGGCGGACGTCGGCCCTCTCGTCGAGGCCTTGCGCGCCACCAGGAACATCCCCGGCAACGCGCAATGGGCGCAATTTCTCCGCAATCACGACGAGCTCGATCTGGGGCGCTTGACGGCCGAGCAGCGGGCGCAGGTCTTCGCCCGCTTTGCTCCCGAGAAGGAGATGCAGCTCTACAACCGCGGCATCCGCCGCCGGCTCGCGCCGATGCTGGGCAACCGGCAGCAGATCGAGCTCGCCTACAGCCTCCTCTTCTCGCTGCCCGGCACGCCGGTGATCCGCTACGGCGACGAGATCGGGATGGGCGACGATCTCGCGCAGCCGGAACGGGAACCGGTCCGCACGCCGATGCAGTGGTCCGAGGAGCCGCATGCCGGGTTCACGCTCGCCGACAAGCCCGTGCGCCCGCTGGTCGAAAAGGGGCCTTTCTCCTGTTCCCGCGTGAACGTGGAGCTCCAGCGACGGGATCCAAAGTCTCTCCTGAACTGGATGGCGGACATGATCCGGGTGAGAAAGGAGTGCCCGGAGATCGGCTGGGGCGATTGGAAGATCCTGTCGGCGGGCTCCCCCAGCCTGCTGGCGATGCGCTACGACTGGCGGGGCAACTCTCTGGTCACGATCCACAACTTCGACGACAAGCCCCACGAGGCCCGCATCCGGCCCGGCCCCGAGGGAGAGAAGCTGGTCAACCTGCTCATCGTGGACCAGAGCGAGGCGGACGCGCGAGGCACTCACAAGATCACCGTCGAAGGGTACGGCTACCACTGGTACAGGGTCGGGGGCCTGAACCACATGCTGCGCCGGGAGCGCCGGTAGCTCGCACGATCGCTTATCCTGGTGTCGTGCGAACGCTGGCCGCTCGTCTCTTCGCTCCGGACGCCGCGACCGGGGGCGGCGTGCTGTGGCCGCGCTGGATCTTCCTGCGCTGCCTCGGCCTGATCTTCTTTTCGGCCTTCTACTCGCTCGCCTTCCAGATCCAGGGCCTGATCGGCCCCCGCGGCATCCTGCCCGCCGGCGACTACCTCGTCGACGTGGCGCGCATGCTGCCCGGCCTCTCCCGCTTCTATTGGGTCCCCACGGTGCTCTGGATCGGCTCCGGGAGCGGCGCGCTCTCCGCTCTGGTGTGGACCGGATTGATCGCTTCGGCGCTCCTCACGCTGAACCTCTGGCCGCGGGGATCGATCGCAATCTGCCTCGTCCTCTTCCTGTCGTTCATCAGCGCCGCCCAGGACTTCTCGTCCTACCAGTCGGACGGCATGCTGCTCGAAGCGGCCTTCCTCTCCCTGTTCTTTGCGCCGCGCGGGCTGCGGCCGGGCCTCGGGGCGAATCATCCGCCTTCCCGGGCCAGCCTCTTCCTGCTGCGTTGGGAATGGTTCCGGATCTATTTCGAATCGGGACTGGTCAAGCTGATGAGCGGCGACGAGCAGTGGCGGCATCTGACCGCGATGGATCACTACTACGAGACCGGTCCGCTGCCCACCTGGATCGGCTGGTACGCCCACCAGCTCCCGCACGGATTCCACGCTGCCACCGCGCTGCTCACACTCGTCGTGGAGCTCGTCCTGGTCTGGCTGGCCTGGCTGCCGCGCCCGTTCCGCCTCGCCTGCTTCTCGATCGTGACCGTGCTCCAGATCGGCATCATCCTCTCGGCCAACTACGCCTTCCTCAACTACCTGGTGCTCGTCCTCGGCTTTCTCCTGCTGGACGATAGAGTCCTGGCGCGCCTCGGGCTCCGGCCGCCGGCGGCGGCAGACGTCCGTCCGGCGCCGCGCTGGCGGATGATCGGCGCCGCCGTGGCGCTGACCTTGGTCCTGTGGGCCACCATCTTCGCCTTCCTGCCGTACCGTCCGGGACCCCTGGCCTGGCCGGCTACGGTGCTGGCGCCGTTCCGCATCGCCAACGCCTACGGCCTGTTCGCGGTGATGACCCGAGGGCGGTGGGAGATCGAGTTCCAGGGAACGCGGGACGGCCGCACGTGGATTCCCTATCCGTTCCGCTACAAGCCGCAGGACCCGGCCGAGGCGCCCGGAATCTACGCGCCCTACCAGCCGCGCTTCGAATGGAACCTGTGGTTCGCCTCGCTGGGGTCCTGGCAGCAGAACCCTTGGGTGGTCCACGCCGAGGAGCGGCTGCTCGAAAGGAGCCCCGGCGTGCTCGCCCTCTTCCGGTCCGATCCCTTCGCCGGCGCGCCGCCGCGGCAGGTACGCACGGTTCTCTGGCAATACTGGTTCACCAATCGAGCCGAGCGCCGCGCCACCGGCCACTGGTGGCGCCGCCAGCTCCTCGGCGCCTGGGGACCGGGTGTGGAGCGGCTGCCGGACGGAAGCATGGTGACCGTTGGGGACAAGGGCTCTCTCTGACCGGGGTGAGGCCGGCATGTCGTGACCCCCGCGACAGCCGACGCGCGGGCGCTTCTCGCACCGCGCTGAGTGAGGCCCAGGCCTGGCAGGTTCACGCCAGTCCTGCGAGGAGGATCCGCCTGCGAGGCGTCATCCAATCCATATTGACGCGAGCGCGGGTCTGTCGTAAGCTAGGTTCCAGAAAGATGAGGAATTTACCAAACAAATTAACGGAGTACCAAATGTCCAGAAACGCACAGCACGTCGTCCCGAATCCCAACGGGGGATGGAGCGTGAAGAAGGGAGGGGCAGCGAAAGCCACGAGGACCTTCGCTACGCAAGGGAAGGCTATTTCATATGCTCGTGAGCTGAGCAAGAATCAAGGCTCCGAGCTCTACGTCCACAAGCGGGACGGTACAATCCGGAGCAAGGATTCGTATGGGAACGATCCTCATCCCCCGAAGGATAAAGGGTGAGCGACGAAGGGCCGGCGCCAAGCTATGAATGGAATGTGTTTATCAATTGTCCGTTCGACAAGGAGTATTTTCCCCTCCTGCGCCCACTTCTGTTCACCATCATCTATCTAGGCTGCCTCCGAGCTCGCCAGCGAGAATGGGTGACAGTCTTCCGCGATCTGGACGTCGCCCGTGAGCCTCTGGCTGGCCTCCTCCTCTTCCGGGAAGCCGCCCGCCGCGAAACGGCCACGGCTTGTTAAAAACGCACTCCCACTCGCACCTCCGCCCCTGCCCGCACCTCCCCGAGCACCCCGCCCGCGAGCGGCTCGCCATCCATTGTCACTTCCACCTCTCCCGGTGCCAGTCCCGCCACCCGCTCGATCTCGATGTGCAGGTGGGCACCCCGCCAGGGGCGGCGCATGGCGGCCCGGGTCCAGCCGGCCGGCAGGCAGGGATCGAAGCGCAGGCCCTCCCAGGTGGGGCGGACACCCAGGACCCATTCGGAGAGGACCCGCGGCAGCCAGGCGGCGGAGCCGGTGTACCAGGTCCAGCCGGCACGGCCGTGGTAGGGGGAGTCGGGGCCGTCGACGTTGCCGGGCAGGACGTAGGGCTCGGCCCAGTAGCGCTCGGGGTCCTTGTTGGCGGGATGGATGGCGGTGAGGAGGCGCCCGACCAGGTCCGCGTCCTTCATCTTGGCCGCGGCGGCGATCGCCCAGGTGGCGGCGTGGGTGTAGACGCCGCCGTTCTCCCTCAAGCCCGGGGCGTAGCGGGTGATGTAGCCGATCGTCTCGTCGGGGACGCTGTAGGCGGGGGCCAGGAGGAGGGCTCCGGCCGGGCTCACCAGGTGCTCTTTGATCGCCGCGAGGCAGGCGGCGGCCCGCTCCGGCGGGGCGATGTCGTTCAGGATGGCCCAGGTCTGCGCGTTGAGGAAGATGCGGCCGGCGTGGTTGCCGGCGCTGCCGATCCAGGTGCCGTCGTCGCGGGTGGCGCGGCGATACCAGGCGCCGTCCCAGGCGTGCCGGTTGACCGCCTCGACCAGGGCCTGCCGGCGCGCTGCGAGGCCGGCGGCTTTCTCCGGCTCGCCACAGCGGCGGTGGATCTCGCTCCAGTCGGCGAGCAGGCCGGCGAGGAAATGGGCGAGCCAGACCGACTCGCCGCGCTCCTCCAGGCCGAGCGCCGACAGCCCGTCGTTCCAGTCTCCGGCGCCGATGTAAGGGAGCCCGCGCGGCCCGGTGCGGGCGAAGACGCGGGCGAAGGCGCGCTCGACGTGATCGTGGAGGGGATACGGCTCCGCATCGAGGTAGGGAGCGCGATCGTCCAGGATCGAGAAGTCGCCGGTCTCCTTGAGGTAGTTGGCGGTCACGAAGGCGAGCCAGAGGAGGTCGTCGGTCATCCGGGTGATGTGCCCCTGCTCGGAGAGCGGATGCCACCAGTGGTAGACCGAGCCGTCGGCGAGCTGGTGCGCCGCGTGGAGGGAGATCTGGGCGCGGCAGCGCGGCGGATCGATGGTGAGCCAGACCTGCGAGTCCTGAAGCTGGTCCCGGAAGCCGTAAGCGCCGCTCTGTTGGTAGTAGCCCGCGCGGCCCCAGAGCCGCGCCGAGATCGCCTGGTAGCGCAGCCAGTCATTGGCGAGAGCATCGAGGAGCGGATCAGGGGTCTCGATGCGATGGCCGGCCAGGCGGTCGCGCCAGCCGGCGACGGCCGCGGCGAGCGAGGCGTCCATGACCTCCGGAACGGCGAAGCGCCGGGCCAGAGCCGCCGCCTCGTCGCGGTCCTCGGCGGTGGCCAGGGTGAACCCGAGATCGTGAGCGCCGCCCGCGGTCAGCTCGACATCGCAGCGGAGCGCCGCGACGGGATCGTGGTGGCGTCCGAAGAGCGATGGCCAGGGCGTGTCGCGGCACAGGGCCGCGGGCCTGTGCCAGCTGCCGGAGCGGCCGAGGAAAGCCGCCTTGTCCCCCTCGGCCGCGGCGACCGGCGTGGCTGCCGCGAAGGCGCTCCAGAAGGGGAAGCTCGTGTTCCAGTGGCCCCAGTGCTTCGAGGAGACATCCCACATGTGGCTGCCGGCGAGGATCAGACCCTGGTCCCGATCGAAGGAGGTCTCGAGGAACAGCTTCTGGAACTCCCGCCGGGGCGCGGGCGCCACGCCGCAGTTCCATTCGAGAAAGGCCACGACCGAGAGCCGGCGCTGCCGGCCGCTCGTGTTCGCGAGACGCACCCGCCACAGCTCGACCGTGGCTTCGGAGTCGACGAACAAGGTCCAGCGGGCCGTCAGTCCCTGGTGCTCGGTCTCGAAGGTGGTGTAACCATGACCGTGCCGGCAGGAGTAGCGGTCGTAGGCCGGCCAGCAGGGGGCGGGCGCGAGCGACCAGACCTCGTCGGTGTCGTGGTCCCAGAGATACAGGAAGCGGCCGGAGCGGTCGTCGGCGAATTCCTGCTGCCAGCGCACCAGCACGGCGAGCTGCGAGTTGTCGATCCACGAGAAGCCGCTGCCGGTCTGTGAGACGGCGAGGCCGACCCGGGGGTTGGCGATGATGTTCACCCATGGCCGCGGCGGCCGGGGATCGGTCACCACATATTCGGTGCCGTCGTTCGAAAAGTGGCCGTACGTGGTCATGACGTCCTCTCTCAGCGGCTCTCAGGGGAGCAGGTCGACGGTCGCCGGCAGCTCGTGCACGGCGGCTTCCTTGTCCTGCCAGTGGACGATGATCCCACCGGGCGGCATCGTCAACCCGGCTGCGATCCGGTAGCGCACCCCGTTGCCTTCCGGCGTCACCGAGTATTCCAGCGGGCCGTACTCGGTCCGCAATCCCTTGACGCTCACGGAATTCCAATTCGGAGGGAGGCCGGCTCCCAGGATTAGCGCTCCGTCGCCCTCGCGGACGTAGGCGAGGAGGTCGAGGAAGGAGTGGATGAATTCCGAGCCGACCCAGGTGTGGGGCATGTCGCCGATGAATTTGGGCGTCCGGGGATCGCGCCAGACGACCTCGGCCCACTGGTTCCAGGCGGCGGGCCGGCGGTCGGTCATGAAGAAAGCGAGCAGCTCGTGGGCGCGGTCGCGCCAGCCGAGGCGGAGGAGGGTGCGGAGGGTGCGCAGCTCGTATGGCGTGTAGGCGTCCCAGTCACGGGTGCCGTCCCGCCGCGCGATCGATTCCCGGTAATACCTTTCGAAGGTCTGCCGCAGCTCAGTCTGAGGGAGACCTTCGAGCTCGCCGCCGGGCGCAATGTCGATGCTGGTCGAGGTGGGATCGAAATCGCCTTTTTCCACGGAAGCGGGAATGTAGTCGAGCTTGTGGAGCTCGATGGTCCTGCGCACCGAGGTGAGGAGGTCGGCCCGGAACTGGTCGCGGATCGCGCCCCAGAGCGTCGCCTGGTCGGTCCGGCCGAGGGAGCCGGCGAGATCGGCCGCGTCCTCGAGACCGCGGAGCGCGAAGAAGTCGTCCCAGTAGGAGTGGACGGGCTTGTCCGAGTAGCCCTCGTGGCTGATCGATTCGGGGAGGAGGCCGAAGTAGGGAAGCTTGTCCGGCGTCCGGTACTCCGCGGTCCGGCGCTCTTGGCGCAGCTCGTCGATATAGCCCACGGCCTTTTCGATGTGAGGCCACAGGCGCTCGATCAGCTCCCGGTCGCCGGTGAAGCGGTAGTACTCGGCCGCCAGATGGAGCAGCTCGCCATGGCTGTCGTTCTCCGGCACCGGATCGGCGCCGCGGCTGTCGACGCAGCAGGGGACCTTGCCATTCGCAAACTGATAGGGCGCATACCAGGCGAGAAAGGCGCGGACCTCCTCGAAGTGGCCGAGGCGCAGCAGCGCCGTCGAGGTGAGAGCGCCGTCGCGGATCCACGAGCGCTCGTAGGAGCGCGAGCCGGGCTGGATGCCGGGTCCGTCCTGATTGATCAGGATGTAGGCGAGGTTGCTCTTGAGAGTCCGAACGAGGGGCTCGGCGGCGGGGATGCGGAGGTCGACGCGGTCCAAGGTGGCATGCCAGGCTTCCCCCACCCGACCCTCACCCCCGTCCCCTCTCCCATCCGCACTCACGCCCGCCCGGGCGAGGGGCGCCCCCTCCCGCGTTTCCCTTCCTGGCCCGGCTTCCCCCTCTCCCGGGTGGGTGTGAGTGCGGGTGGGAGAGGGGGATTGAGGGGGTGAGGGTCGGGCGGGGGAATGCAGCGGAATCGCCACCTCCACCTCTTTCGTCTCCCCAGGCTGGAGCCGGAAATCCCATCTTGCCGCCGCGGACGCATAGCCGAATGAATCGGTCACTTTCGAACGCTCCGGCAGATTCCCTTGCGCGAGGAAATCGGTGATCACTCCCTGATCGAACGTGGCGGCACCGAAACCTGCGGGCTCCGCCGAGAACGTCACCTTCTTTTCGCCGTTGATCGTCACTGTCCGGCCATTGGCGGCGATCTCTCGAATCGGAGAGACGCCTCCCGGCGGATTGCCGAGGAACTGCCAGGCGGGATTGACCTGGAAGGGACGGATCGCGAGATAGAGACGCGGACGCGATTCGGTTTTTCCCTGGTTGTGAAGGCGATATCGGGCTCGCAGGACGGAGGCCCCCGCTTCTCCTGTGGCGAAGGCGGTGATCCGCAGGGAGAGATCGCCTTTTTCCCAGGTGACGGAGGGGATCGGCAGGTATCCGTCGGCCAGCGATGGGGTGGTCTTCGCGTCGTTCCAGGTGACGAGGCGGCCGTCCTGGGCGAGGAAGGGCTCGATCGAGAACCCTCCCTTGCCGCTCTCCAGCATGCCGTCTTCGTTGAAGAGCCCCTCGGCGGTGTCTCTCGGGACGCCGACGACGGTCCAGTACGACTGCTCACCGGTGAGCCAGCGGGGATAGGCGCCGCGCGGGTCGTCTTTCGCGAGGGCGGTGAAGAAGGCTTCGGGTGTGGCGGCCCAGTCCAGGGGCTTGACGTCGATCTTCGGGGTCCCGGTGCCTTCCAGGAAATGGAGGCGCAGGAAGCGCGACTCGGTTTCAGGGAGGTAGAGATAATCTCGGCCGCCATTGCCGCCGTCGACGGTGTGAATCGTGGTCCAGGTGGCGCCGTCGCCGGAGATCTGGACCTCGTAGCGGCCGGCCCAGGAGCCGGATCCCCAATCGATCACCAGCCCGCCGTACTCCCGGCTCTCCAGGAAATCGAGAGAGATTCCTCCAGGCGTGGCGGTCACTTCGGGCATGCGGTCGTACGGATGCTCCGGAGGAAGCTCGCGGAGGGTCAGCTCGTCGAGGAGGATGGTTCCCTTGCCTCCGGTTCCGGCGGTGACCGCGAATTCGAGCGCCGCCACCTGATGGACCTCGCCGCCGCCGGCCGGTCCCCAGGCGAACTGGATGTGCCGCTTCTTGTAGCGGACCTCGGTCCACTCGCAGGGGAAGGTGAAATTCTTTCGATTCACCCACCAGACGTTGTCGCCGGTGGGATCGATCAGCTTGAATTCAAAGTTGTTGACCGGCGCCTCGCCGCGCACGCGGAAGGAGAGCTCGTAATTCTCCGGCAGCTCGAACGCCAGCTCCTTGCGCGCCACGGCATAGCCCGCGCCGCCATGGAAGTCGAAATCGAGACGCAGGGCTTTGCCGTGAAGCCCCTCGGCGGAAGAGAGATCGAGGGAGACGCCGTCCGAAGGGGCGGATTTCCAGCTCGAGGCGTTTTCGAAGTCGTCCAACAGGCGAGGGGCCGGAGCGGAAGCGGCGCCGCCCAGCAGGAGGGTGGCAAGCACGATCGCCGAGAACGATGCACGACGACGGCGGATGTCTGTATACTTGGGCGCTTTCGACCCGGATCTCGAACCAGTGTGGCCAAGGCGGAACCTTCCGTCTGAGGAGCTTCGATGGACAGTATTCAAGTGATGAATTCCCTTCAGGTCACCCGAACCCGGACGCGGCTGTTGGTGAGTCGGCTGTTCGCGCTCGGGATCCTGTCCCTGCTGGTTCTCGGCTCCAGCTACTGGTCCAGCGTCCCCCTCGTCGGCCAGACGCTCTTCTTGATCGGAGTTCTGCTCGCTGTGCTGGGCTTCTGCGGTCGCTTGTGGTGTCTTTCCTATATTGCAGGACGGAAAAAGAAAGCGCTCGTGACCGTGGGACCTTATTCCATGTGCAGACACCCGTTGTACTTTTTTTCCCTTGTCGGCGGTATCGGTCTGGGTCTCTGTACGGAAACTCTGACCGCCGCCCTTCTTTTCGTTCTCGCTTTCGTCGTGTACTACCCTCACATCATCCGGACCGAAGAGAGGTTCTTGAGTGAGAACTTCTCTGAGTACTCGGTGTACAAAGGTAGAGTCCCTCTCTTCTTTCCACGTTGGTCGAGCTTCACGGACGGGAACGTTTCGGTCAATGCTACAGCCCTCCGCGGTGAAATCATGGAAGGCGGCGGTTTTCTCTGTTGCATCGGTCTCTTTGAATTCATAGAGTGCCTGCATCTCACAGAGATCCTGCCCACCTATTTCCTTCTGCCGTAGGGTCACTCCTTGACGCTCCCCATGGTGATGCCCTCGATGTACTGCCGCTGCATGCAGAGGAAGAGGATCAGGCCCGGCAAGACCGTGATCACCGCTCCCGCCATCATCAGCTCGGTGTCCTGGACGTGCTCTCCCGAAAGGTTGGCGAGCGCCACCGGCAGGGTGTATTTGCTCTCGTCGGTGAGCACGATGAGCGGCCACATGAAATCGTTCCAGGAGGTGAGGAACGTGAAGACTCCCAGCGTCATCAGGATCGGCCGCAGCAGCGGCAGCACGACCGTCCAGTAGATGCGGAGCTCCGAGGCGCCGTCGAGGCGCGCGGCGTCGAGGAGCTCGTCGGGGATGCCCAGGGCGAACTGGCGGATCAGGAAGATCCCGAAGACCGTTGCGATCGCCGCCACGATCACGCCTCCGAAAGAGTTGACGAGGCCGAGCGCACGGATCTCCAGGAAGAGCGGCAGCACCGTCACCTGCGGCGGCACGATCAGGGTCGCCAAGAGGAGAGCGAAGAGGCGGTCCCGGCCGCGGAAGCGCAGCTTGGCGAAGGCGTACCCCGCCATCGAGTTGCAGAGCAGCGAGATGGCGGTGATGGCGGTCGCGAGGAGAAGCGAGTTGAGGAGAGTCCGCCCGAGGTCGAGGCGGGTGAACAGCGTGCCGTAATGCTCCAGAGTCGGCCGCGACGGCAGCAGGCGCGCCGGCAGGGTCATCGCCTCGCCGGTGGGCATCAACGAGGCCGAGATCATCCAGAGCAGGGGAAAGGCCGTGAGCAGAGCGAGGAGCAGCAGCGTACCGTTCACGGCGAGAAATGCGAGCTTGCGTCGTCTCACGAGCTCCACCTCCGGCGCAGCAGCTCCTGGAGGCCTGTGGCGGCGATGATCAGCGCGAACAGCACGAAGGCGATCGCCGCCGCGCGGCCGAGGTTCCACCAGCGGAAACCCTGCTCGTACATCAGGAGCGTGATCGAGGTCGTCGCGTAGAGCGGACCGCCGCGGGTCATCACGTAGGGCTCGGCGAAGATCTGGAACAGGCTCACGGTGGTGAGCACGGCCACGAACCGCGTGGTCGGCTTGAGGAGAGGCAGGGAGATGCTGCGCAGCATCCGCCAGGTGCCGGCGCCGTCGAGCTCCGCCGCCTCGTAGAGCGATTCGGGGATCGCCTGGAGACCGACGACGTAGATCACGAGGGCGTAGCCGAAGCTGCGCCAGACGGCGAGGAGCGTGATCGCCGCCGTGGCCCAGGCCGGATCGCCGAGCCAGTCGATCGGCGGTAAGCCGATGACGCCGAGCATCTGATTGATCATCCCGTAGCGCGGGTGGTACAGGTAACGGAAGACGACCGACACGGCCACGAGGGTGGTGACCACCGGCGCGAAGAAAACGGTGCGGAAGAGGCCGCGCAGACGCGCCAGCCGCGAATTCACCAGGAGCGCGCCGCCGAGCGCGGCGAGCAGCGTCAACGGCACACCGAGGACGACGAAGACGAGGGTGTTGCGCATCACCTTCCAGAAGAGGGGATCGCGCAGCAGGCGAAGGTAGTTCTCGGCGCCGACGATCCGGGTGTTGCGCGGGTCGGCCAGGGCGTAGATGTCGAAGTCGGTGAGCGAGAGGAGCAGGGCGGCGATCAGCGGCACGGCGAAGAAGACGGCGATGGCGCCGAGCGCGGGGGACATCAGGACCCAGGCCGCCCGCCGCTCCGCCCGCGAGCCGCGGGCCTCGTCCGCGTCCGGAGTCACGGCCGTGCCTCCGCGGCCCTCACCCCCTCGGTCCCCCTCTCCCATCGCCCCTCCGCCGGCCGGGAGAGGGGGAGGCCCACCCTCCCGCGCTCCTCGGCCTGATCGAGCAGCCAGCGCCGTTTCTCGAGCATCCGGTCGACGTCTTTGTCCAAGTCGGCGAGCGCCGCGTCGAGGTTGCGGCCTCCCCGCATCACCTGCTCGGCGCATTCGGCCACCCGGGTGGCGATCTGTTCCCATTCCGGGACTTTCGGTGTGGGAGCCACGTGCTCGAGCTGGACGAGAAAGGACGCCGCTCTGGGATCGTCCGCGAGCCCGGCGAGCTTCCAGGCCGCGCGCCGGGCCGGCAGATCCCCCGAGAGCTGATAGAAGCGCGCCTGCTGGGCCGGCTCGGAGAGGTACTCCAGCCACGTCCAGGCCGCCTCCGGTGCGTGGGATTTCTGGAAGAGGACGAGGCTCGAGCCGCCCGCGAGCGAGATCCCCGGATAGGGCATCCCTGCCTCCGGCGGCGGCAGAGGAGCGGTCGCCCAGCGGTCCTGCATCGCGGCCGGCAGCCGGTTGCGGAACTCGCCGAGGTTCCAGGGGCCGGTGATCACCATGGCGAAATACCCCTCCGCGAGCTGCTGGTAGAGATTCACGACGCTCTGCAGGTCGAGGCTCGGCGCCAGCCTGGAGGAATAGAGGTCGAGATAGAAGGCCATCGCCTTGCGGAACCGGGGATCGCGGAAGGCGGCGTGCCGGCCGCCGTCGGAGAGCAGCCCGGCGTTGGCCTGCAGGCCGAAGATGACCGGCTGCGTCCATTCGTCGACGGGGAGGAGGATGGCGAACCGGCCGGGCCCGCCGCGGCGCTTGATCCGCTCCATTGCGTCGCGCCACTCGCCCCAGCTTCGCGGCGGCCACGGACCGCCCGCGGCGGCCACCAGGTCGGTCCGATAGAAGAGCAGGCGGGTGTCGACATACCAGGGCACTCCCCACGTGACCCCGTCGATCACATTGGTGTCCCAGATGCCGGCGAAGGAGTCGCCGCGGCCCGCCACGGCCGACCGCTTGATCCGCTCGTCGAGAGGCGCCAGGGCATGCAGCGAGACGAACTCCGGAATCCAGGTGTTGCCCAGCTGCGCGGCGTCGGGAGTGGCATTGCCCACAAAGCCGGTGAGCAGCTTCTCGTGAGCGGCCGTCCAGGGGACCTGCTGGACCTCCATGCGGATCTCGGGGTGGCGCTTCTCGAACTCCGGCACCAGCTCGCGCACCACCTCCCCCTCGCGGCCGAAGGCCCAGAAGCGGACGGTGGTGCGGGCGTCGCCGGGGCCGCGGGCGCAGGCGGTGAGGAGGAGAAGAAGCAGAAACCCCGCCCACCCGGCCCTCACCCCCGGCCCCTCTCCCGCGAGCGGGAGAGGGGAGAGGGTTAGGTTTTTGGCTAACCTGCACCCCTCTCCCGCTCGCGGGAGAGGGGCCGGGGGTGAGGGC
>DASPXX010000017.1:0-40146 GCA_035637095.1 Thermoanaerobaculia bacterium | reverse complement strand
CCGGGAACGTCTGATGCACCCATTTCGAGGAAGCCGATTTCATCGTGCGAGTCATCTCTGCCACCGAGCGATCGGGCCTGATGCGAGCGAGGACGTGAACGTGGTCCGGCATCCCGCCGATCTCGAGCGGAATCCCCCTCTCCTCGCGAACGATGCCTCCGATGTACTCATGGGTGCGTTCCTGCAGAGGCTCCTGGAGGAAAGGGATACGGTTCTTGGTGCTGAAGACGAAGTGGATGAGAAGGTTGGTAAAGGTATCGGCCATGATGGCCGCGCATTCTCTCACAAAGCCGCCCGAAGTGGTCCCCGTGCTGCCGCCCCTCCGGGGCTTGGGAATTCTTTTCTCCCCTGACCCGGGGTCGTCGCTCCTTCGTCGCTCTGACCCCGGGCTACATTCCGGCGACCCCCTCCGGGGGTCTTCCACCAATCCACCCTATAGATCAGGGCCGTTCCAGCATGCGGGACGGCGCGCCAGCGTTCGTCACCGCGGTCAAGTCGCATTCCCACCATAAAGATCAGGGAAATTCCGCCCGCCGCTTCTGAAGAGCCCCCGGAGGGGGCTCTGGAATGTAGCCCGGGGTCAGAGCGACGAAGGAGCGGCGACCCCGGGTAACGAGCCTCAAACCATTCACAAGCCCCAGAGGGGCGGCAGCAACCTCACGCCGTCCAACCGATTTCCCACCGTACAGATCAGGGAAGTTCCAAGGCCGCGGAGCCCTGCAAGGTCAACGGCACCACCTGCAAGTCGCAATTCCACCGTACAGATCAGGGAAGTTCCAAGTCGAAGGAGGCATCCCATGTTCCGCAGAATCGCACGGTCGCAATCCCACCGTACAGATCAGGGAAGTTCCAAGGCGGCTTCCAGCACCGGGTACAGGGGCGCGGCTTCCAGCGTCGCAATCCCACCGTACAGATCAGGGAAGTTCCAAGCCTTGATCCTTGGGGTTAACCCCAAGCTCCCTTATAAGAGTCGCAATCCCACCGTACAGATCAGGGAAGTTCCAAGCATGACCTACCCCTTCGGAGTGCTTCTCGTGCTCATCTTCTGTCGCAATCCCACCGTACAGATCAGGGAAGTTCCAAGCGTAATCGCCTCCATGCTGGGAACGTCGACTCCGGTGATGTCGCAATCCCACCGTACAGATCAGGGAAGTTCCAAGGACAAGTTCGCCTCGAAACCATTGTCACTGCTCATGACCGTCGCAATCCCACCGTACAGATCAGGGAAGTTCCAAGTGGCGCAGATCGACGTCCGCACGGTCAAGAAGGTCGCGGTCGCAATCCCACCGTACAGATCAGGGAAGTTCCAAGGCAAAGACTCGCCTTCAGCAAGAGCTGAGAAGCGTGCAGAAAGTCGCAATCCCACCGTACAGATCAGGGAAGTTCCAAGCCCGACGGCGCCCCCGTTTCCAGGATGTCGATTCCGTAGTCGCAATCCCACCGTACAGATCAGGGAAGTTCCAAGAATAACGTGGAGAGCACATCAAACCCGAAAGGAGATGGTCGCAATCCCACCGTACAGATCAGGGAAGTTCCAAGGGAAATCCTGCCGCCGGATGGGGCCGGAGATGCTGGGTCGCAATCCCACCGTACAGATCAGGGAAGTTCCAAGGGCGCGGAGGTCGCTTGTTAGACATTCAGATTCATAGTCGCAATCCCACCGTACAGATCAGGGAAGTTCCAAGCCGGCGGGCCGCCGGTGGTCGCCTCGTCGGTGAAGAAGTCGCAATCCCACCGTACAGATCAGGGAAGTTCCAAGGGGCGACTATGAGATCCGATCTCAACTATAGCCGTCAAGAGTCGCAATCCCACCGTACAGATCAGGGAAGTTCCAAGGCTCTCCCGGAGCGAATTCGGGAGGCCATAATGGTAGAAGTCGCAATCCCACCGTACAGATCAGGGAAGTTCCAAGTCCATCGCCGCCGGAGCGGTGACCAACTCGATGCTTGCGTCGCAATCCCACCGTACAGATCAGGGAAGTTCCAAGACAACGTACTCCCCACAGGAGACCGTCATAGATATCGTCGCAATCCCACCGTACAGATCAGGGAAGTTCCAAGTTCGGGGATTCCGAGGTCAGGATCTGCAAGAATCACGCGAAGTCGCAATCCCACCGTACAGATCAGGGAAGTTCCAAGGAATTTCAACCCGCGTTTTGAACAGGTGGACATCTCCGTCGCAATCCCACCGTACAGATCAGGGAAGTTCCAAGGGCGGCCGTTCCAACCCTCTGAGTCCACAGGCACTTAAGTTGGGTCTTTTTACGACCCGGCCCGAGGGGCGCCTCTGCTTCTCGTTTTCCACAGTCTTGGGGCTCACCTCCTCTCTTGCAACCTCTTGAAATCCAGGCACTTCCGGCATTTTTACGACCTCCCCGTCAAAATGGCACTTTGGGGCTGGCATGCTTTTTGTCTGGTATGGCTTTTGCTTAGCGTTTCCGTGCCGCCACTGGCTGTCACAGAGTTCCGACCGCTGATATTCTACTCCATCGCGAGGAACTTTGGAATACAAACCTCAGAGAATGTACACGCTCGGCTCCTCGGTCGCTTTGCCTTGGCCATAGATCTCCTGCTTGGTCCCGCAGTCCTGGCAGAAGCGGTACAGCCGGACGCTGTCTTCCGCCGGCTCGACCAGCTTCTCGAGCCGTTTACGTAGTGTCTCCAGCCCGTCCGGTTCCAGGTGGCACTCGAAGACCGAGTACTGGACGCGGGCGCCGAAGTCCTTGAGCGCGTGAGCGAGGCGTACGCGCCGGCGGTCATCGGGAATGTCGTAGGAGACCACAATCAGGTTGGCCATCGGAAGCTCCGGTAAGGGTCTCCGGTTGTCAAGGACCGCGCCAGGCCTTCCGCTTGCCGGCGGAAGACCTGCCGGAAGGTGAGGTCCTCATCGGCTACGCGGATCGTTCGCCCCAGCTCCGCCTCATAGGCTGCGAAGTAGCGCCGCAGAGGCTCGCGATGGAGGCGGCAGCCCTTCTCCGGCGTCTGTTCGAAATCGGCTGGGGTAAGCTGGCGCCGGCTCAGAAGCCCCAGGCTGAATCGGTCAACCAGTGGAGCCCGCAGCTCTTCCAGCAAATCCAGCGCGAGCGAGGGGCGGCCGTAGTCGAGCTGGTGAAAGAAGCCGATGTAGGGATCGAATCCCATGCCATCGAGCAGGGATTGAAGCTCATTGCCGACCAGGACGTAACCGAACGAGAGGAGAGCATTCATCGGATCTCGTGGCGGCCGGCGATTGCGCCCGGTGAAGCCGATCTCGCGCGGCAAAACACCTGTCAGGGCCGAGAAATGGCGCGCGGCCGCACTCCCTTCGACGCCGCGCAGCTCCTCCAAGGAAGCGACCGTGCTCACCCGCTCCGCCTGAAGCTCCAGCTCCTGGATCGGCTCCAGGGGAACCGATTCGGGATGGTGGATCCGGAGCCGCCGGAGGAGCCCCGCGCTGTTGTGGATCTTGGCGGCCACCAGCTCCTTTGCGAGGGCAAGGCAGCGCTGTTGGTCCGACACCAGCTCGTACTGCTTCATCCGTAAGATGACGTTCTTCGCCTTCGGTGGTGTGATCTGGCCTCGCAAGCGGCCGCTCATCGTGAAGAAAGCGAGCTCGATGCCGTTGTCGAGGAGCTCCGCGAGCGCCTGTGTGGTGACCTGGACGGAGCCGTAGAGGAAGATCGTCTCCAGCTTGGCGCAGGGGATCTCGGCGAGCACCTCGCGCTTCTTCATGACCACCAGCCGGTCGGACGTCTTGCGGATCATCGAGCCCTGCTCTGTCAGATAGAGAGTCGCCATGGTCGTTTACTCCACGTGCCGTAGCTCGAGACCCTCACCCCCTAACCCCCTCTCCCACACGCACTCCCCCCTCCCGGGAGAGGGGGGAATCGGAGCGCGCAAGTGGCGGAACGGGGCTGGTCCCGCGTTCTCCCGGACGCGGTCGAAAGCGGCATAGAGGGTGTGGCGCGAGGTGATCTCGTCGAGCATGAGCGGTCTCCCGGCAACCGGCGTTTGCGGACTGGCGGAATCTCCGCCTCTTCATAGGACACCGGAAGCCGGGAAATTGTTGGGTTCCGCGACGCCCTCCCCCGTGTACCGCTTGTCATCCCCCGCGTACCGGGTTCCATCCCCCGCGTACTGCTCGTCATCCCCGGCGTACTGCTCGCCAGTACCGGTGGACCGCGCTCCTTCCCCCGTGTACTGCTCCTCTTCCCCGGTGTTCCGGGCTCCATCCCCGGCGTACCGCTCGTCTTCCCCGGTGGACCGGGCTCGATCCCTGGCGTACTGCTCATCTTCCCCGGTGTACTGCTCGTCATCCCCGGTGTACCGGGCTCGATCCCCGGCGTACTGCTCGCCAGTACTGGTGTACCGCTCGCCAGTACCCTTGTACCGGGCTCCGTCCCCGCCGTACTGCTCTGCTTCCCCGGCGTACCGAGCTCGGTCCCCGCCGTACTGCTCGGCTTCCCCGGTGTACTGGTCGCCATCCCCGGTGTACCGGAGGCTCTCCCTCTTGGGGCGGAGGCCGGGACTCTCGGGGCGGAGGCCGGGACCGTCGGGGCGGAGGCCGGAACCGTCGGGGCGGAGGCCGGAACTGTAGGGGCGGAGGCCGGGACTGTTGGGGCGGAGGCCGTCCCTCTTCGGGCGAAGGTCATCCCTCTTGGGGATGGGGCCATCCCTGATGGGGATGAGGTCATCCCTCGTGGGGCGGAGGCCGTCCCTGCTGGGGACGAGGCCATCCCTGGTGGGGATGAGGTCATCCCCAATAGGGGCGAGGTCATCCCTGATGGGGATGAGGCCGGCCCCGATAGGGGCGAGGTGATCCCTGGTGGGGATGAGGCCGTCCCTGGTGGGGCTCCTCGCCGGAGGAAAAAAAGGTCCGCGGCCCGCCTTCTGGGCAAAGGCGGGGCCGCGGGTGGCATCGGAATGCCTGGTGCCGGCGGGACGCCGGCGGTCCCAGGGGGCGGTGGCCTGGCCCGTCGGGTTTTACTTCAGTTGTCAAAGAGCTCGGGGAGGACTGGCTCCTCCCTACTACCCTCCTAGACACAGGTTGCCGGGATTTTGTTGGACGGCCAGGACAAGTTCGAGGAAGTTCCGGATTCCGTCCAACAAATCGGGCGCGCCCCGTGTCTTGGTAGGCAGAGTCGCGGCGCAGGGGTCTCCGGGCCGCGAGCGCCGAAGGAAGGATGAACGTGAACCAGACCGAGTGCCGGGAACGGGTGATGCGCGCGGCCCGCGCCGCCCTGGAGCAGGTCGCCGGACGCGATGCGGTGGTGCCGCAGGAGCTTGCCGCGGCCATTGCCGCTGGACAGGGCGACCGGAAGGCCGTGGAGGCAGCGACCCGCCGGATCTTTGGAGACCGGCGGCCGCTCGACCTCGTCCTCTTTGATACCGATCGGATCGCGGAGTACGTCTACGAATCGAGCCTCCCGCCGGTGATCGCGGGTGCCTCGACGATCCTGCGCGACCTCAATGCGGAGATCGCGCGCCGCTACCAGAGTCAGACCATCTTCTCTGGAGGCGGCGAGGGGCTGATCCTCGTGGAGTGCGGCCGGGGCTCGGGGATCTGCCAGGAGATCCGGAACCTCTATTGGGAGAAGACTGACGGCGCTCTCGGGGTGACCACGGATTTCCTGGAGGTGGCTCCGCAGGATTTCATCGCCGACGGCCCTCAGGAGGAGAAGGCGCGCGACGGCGTGCGTCTTGTCTCGGGGACGCAGGCGGTGCTGGCGCGGCTGCGGGATCGCGTGCGCCGCAGGAAGGATGAGGTGCCTCACCCTCGTACCCCGGTGGACGGTTCGCTTCCCCGCTGTATCTCGTGCCGCGATCGGGCGGCCACTCATCCGACGCCGGTGCCGCGCGAGGAGCTGTCGGGCAACGTGCTCTGCTTCGCCTGCCATCTGCGTTGGTCTGCGGGAAAGGACGAGATTGCGGGGGTCTCGTTCGATGAGCTGATCCAGACGCTTCAAGGGCACTACCCGATGCTGGGGGCCAAGTCCAGCTATACCGGGTTCCTCTATGCGGACGGCAACTCGATGGGGGCGCTCTTCGGGCGCCTCGGGTCGCTGACGGAGATCGGCTTTCTCAGCCAGGCTGTCAGCCATGTGTTCGAGCAGCTCGCGGAGCGCGCCCGGCAGGAGGCAGGAGAGCGGCTCGGGAGGATCGAGAATCCGAAGCGGCTTTTCCTCAGCTATCTGGGGGGCGGGGACGAGGCGATCTGGATCGTCCCCGGGGCGCTGGCGGTGCACTTCGCTCGGGAGCTTCCCTCCTGGCTGTCGAAGGAGGTTCAACAGGTGGCTGACCTGCCGGATCTCCTCCGCCGCGAGGGCGTCGGGGACCTCACGCTGGGGATCGGTCTCGTGCTCTGCTCCCACAGCTATCCGGTGCGCTACCAGTATGCCCTCGCCAAGGAGCTCCAGAAGAACGCCAAGCAGATGTTCTATGGCGGAGCATACCGGACGCCTCCGTCGTCCATCGACTTTGAGCTGCTGACCGACTCCTCGCCTCTGGTGGACGATCTGAAGGAAGCCCGCGATCTCGCCTACCAGACGGAAGAGGAAAGCTTCTTCCGCACCTGCCGGCCTTTCGATCAGGAGAAATTCGCCCAGCTTCTCAGCCGGATGCAGAAGGCGCGGGAGAAGAGTGTGGCCACCTCGCAGCTCCATGCCCTGCTGGCCGGAGCCGGGGAAAGCCGGCGCATCTTTCTCAATTACCTGCGCTATCAGATCGCCCGGCCCCCGGCAGGCAAGCGCTACCAGGAGTGGCTCTGCTGTCTCGGAACGCCATGGATCGACGCCGCTCGCGTCGAAAGCTTTTTCGTCCACGAGCTGCCGCCGGACGAGGAGGGACCGCGGGCCGGGACCTGGATCGCGGACGGCGTCCAGCTCCTCCCCTTTCTGAACCAACTCGAGCAGCTCGGCCGACTCAGGAAGGAGGCGCGCTGATGCCACGGCTCGAAATCACGGTCCATGGTCATCTGCTCGTGGCGGGCAATCAGGATCTGGCTCTTGGGGTCGATCTGACCACGGCGCGCCGCTTCCATGAAGGTCAGCTGATGCCCTACATCCCGGCCACGGCGCTGCGCGGTGCGGTCCGCTTGCAGCTCGAAGCGCTCCTGGCGGGCGCGGGCGAGCCGGACGTCGATCCTTATCCTTTGGACCGTGAGAAGCCTCTGGAGAATCTCGACAGCCCGGTCGCCCGGCTCTTCGGCTATTCGGGAAAGCTCGGCGAACGGACCAACGCCCGCGAGGGGTGTCTCCGTTTCGGGGATGCCCTGCCAAGCGATCCTGAGCGGGCCGTCCGGGCGCTGAGCGTCCGGCCTGGATTGGAGATCGACGATTACAGCGCTACGGCCGAGGACAAGAAGCTTTTCTTCCGTGAGGTGGCCGAGACCTCCAGCGAGCCCCTGGTCTTCGAGGCAGAGCTGGAGATCAGCCGCGACGTGCAGGAGGAGGATCGCAAGTACCTCCAGGCAGCGGTCGAGACCACCGACGCTCTCGGCGCCGGCAAATCGAAAGGAGGCGGTTCCGTCGCCATCCGTTGGATCGACGATGCGGCGGCGCCTTCGGCCTCGCAAGTTCGGGGCGACCCGGACACCGCGACCCGTGCCCGCCTCGTCTTCACCCTCCGCGAGCCCGCCCACTTCGGGGACGGCGGTCCCCAGGGCAACCACCACGCGACGAGAACGTATGTGCCCGGCGCCACCGTGTGCGGCGCGGTCGCCTGGTCGCTGATCCGGTCCGGGGTCGATCCCGAACGGGACCCCGCCTTCCAAAGCCTTTTCGTTGGAGAGGAGGCGGCGAGCTTCGGTGACGCTCTCTTCGTTCCGGACCCCGAAGCCGAGCCACGCATCATGCCGGCGACCCGGAGGAAACGGCGCGGCACAGGCGAGCGGCGGGACATCCTCTTGAACGAGCTCGCCCGCGACCGGGTCAACCGGCTCCTGGAAGACACCGGCTGCCACTGGCGCGCCGACGACGGTCCGGCCCGGTTCGATCCGGACAAGGTGCGGCCCGGCGGGCAGTTGGTGCGGCGCATTCGGACCCGCCTTTCGATCGACCGCTACAGCGGCGCTTCCGCCCATGGAAAGCTCTTCTCCATCGAGCAGATCGAGCCCTGGATTCCTGGGAAGAAGGAGACTCCGCACCCGGTTCGCTTCTCGGCCTGGGTCGAAGGGCTGGACGCCGCGGGAGCCCGCCTGCTGGCTCGTGCCGCGGAGCAGCCGGTCCTCCTCGGCGCGGGCCGCAATCACGGCCTGGGGAAGGCAGATCTGGAAATCGATTTCGCGGGAGAACCGGACCCTGCGGAGGCCGAGCGCCAGATCCTCGCGCTGGCCGACCGCCTGGATCGCGAGACGCGCGAGCTCGCCGCGCGCGCCGGTCTCTCCACTCCGCCGGACAGCGACGGCCGGGTCCCTCTGGCATTAGTCGCGCTGTCGGATTTTGTTCCGTCCGACCGCCGTCAGCCGCACCCGCTGGCGGAAACGGCCGTGGCGGACGGAGACGGAGAGCCCCAGCTGACCCGCAGCTTCCTCCTGCCCCAGGGCGCCGCGGGAGGGTACGACCAGCGTCGCAAGGAGGGCGCCCTCAAGGACCTCCAGCCGGCCGTGGGAGCCGGCAGCGTATTCGTGTACGAAATGCCCCGCGAAGGCCTGGACGACCGCCTCCGCCGCCTCCTTCCTCGCCTCCGTCATGGCGTAGGAGGGAGCACCGAGAGCGGCTGCGGCCGATTCGGGATCTTCGAGCTGATCGAGAAGGAGTGAACGATGGGAGCCGCTCTCAACGCCGCAACGAAACGATGGCTGGTCCAGGAGGCCGAAGGAATTCTCGAGAACGTGAAAGGTAATCGTAATCTCGAGAAACAGACGGCACAGCTCCGCAATCTCGTCCAGATCACCCAGGAGGAGTCGGAGATATCCGTGCTGCGCAACTTCATCCGTTATCAGACGGGGCGCAAAACCACTCGCGACTTCTGGCTCTTGATCCATGAAGGTGTGATTCGCGTGCTCGAAGCGATCGGGGAAAAAACCGAGCTTCAGGATGGCGCTTCCCGCAAGGCCGCCATCCAGCAGTTCTTCGGTTACCTGGTGCGCCACTACGTATATATCGAAGGCGTTCGGGAATCCCAGAGGAAGCCAGGAGGCACGCGATGAACATGGAAGACCTCCAGCCGCGGCCACATGCGGTTCTGGAAAAGCTCATGTTGTTCGATTACCGGCTCACTTGCCGCACCGGTCTCCACATTGGAGCCGGCAAGAGCGCTGATCTCGCGGGGAGCGATCTTCCCGTGATGCGCGACGCAGCGGGCCGACCCCTCGTTCCCGGCTCCTCGTTGCGAGGGGTACTGCGCGCTGGAATCGCGAGTTTCTGCGACTCGCTGAGGCTCGACAGCGTCCGCTCCCGCGAGGACGCCGCACCATCCGTTCTCCCCGCAGAGTTCGTCGCAGGCTGGAAGAAGCTCTGTCTGGTGGACCGCCTGTTCGGCGCGGCGGCGGACAAAGAGAAAGAGTTTTCCTACGGCTCGCGCCTCCAGATTTCTGATGGTCTCTGCACCGATGACGTCGCCGTGGAGTTGCGCGATGGCGTGGGCATCGACCGTGACACCCGCACGGCCCGGACAGGCGTGAAGTACGACCTCGAAGTAGTGCCTGCCGGGACTCGCTTTCTGGGCCGGATTCGGTTCAAGAATCCGGCGGACTACGAGCTCGGCCTGCTCGCCCAGGCGCTGTGGATGCTCGACCAGGGGCTCCTCCTTCTGGGAGGCAAGTCAGCCCGCGGCCTCGGCTGGATTCAGGTCGAGGTCACAACCCCTCAGCTCCTCAGACCGGCACAGATCCTCCGACGAGAAACCCGGACTGAATCCCGCCAGGAATTCGGGCCGGTAGATGAAAATCTCGGGGAATCCCTCGGCAGCCTGCAGCAGCTCGCGGATGCCGTGGCCTGAGTCGAAAACGTTGAGACGAGAGAACAGGCGCAATATGTTCCAGACTTTGCAAAACACAGCCAAGATCGATGTCCGCATCGTCCCCGATGGTCCCATCCTCGTGCGGGCCCAATCCGTAGGGCTCGACCCCGGCGTAGCGGACATGGAGTTCCAGCGCACCCACCGCAACGGCCAGAGCACCGTCTTTCTCGCTGGTTCCGGTTTGAAGGGCGTCTTGCGCTCGCATGCCGAAAGGCTCCTGCGCAGCGCCGGACACTTTTCATGCGACCCGACTCTGACGAGGGACCGAACCACCTGCGGAAGGCGCGACCTCGGCGATTCGAGCGAAAGTTATCCACACAATGGGCAGTGCCCCGCCTGCTTCACCTTCGGCTCTCTCAAGCTCGCCGGCCGCTTCCGGATCGGCGACGCCTATCCTCCCGACGATCTGTTCGACGCGACCAACCGGACGGAGGTGCGCACTGGCGTGGGAATCGAACGGAAATCGCAGGCCTCGGCAAGCAGCCATGGCGTGCTTTATGATGCGGAAGTCGTGGTCTCTGGTGCATTCGATGCGCGCATCCAGGCCGAGAACTATTCCCTCTGGCAACTCGGTCTCATGCTCGCAGCGCTCCAGGATCTCTGTAACGGTCTCATCCGCATCGGAGGCTGCAAGGCACGCGGCATGGGAACCGTCCGTCTGGAGCGCTGGCGCGTGGATCTCGGGTTCCTGAACCAGGATTCCGGGCAGATCACGGGCGCACGCCCGCAGGGGTCGGGAGGGAATCCTTATTCTCTTCCGGCGCGCGACTCTCTGGCTGCACCCGCAGGAGGTCAGCCCGGTCGTCAGGGACTCTTCCGGCTCCTGACCTATGAAGGAGATCACGTCGGACGGCTCACCGACACCTTGGTTGCCGGCCCTCTCCAGCGCTACCTGGATCGGAGGAGCTGAGATGGCCCAACACGGCATCTCGCGGCCGACGGACGAGATTGTCCGCCACCCGCCACAGCCCCACGATATCTGGCGTCCGGATCTCCTCACGGGAATCCTGACCCTGACGTTCGCGACCGCTCCCGGTCAGTTCGTCTCCCCCGGCACGGGCCGGCTCGCACTGACCGAAGAGGGCGCCACGGCGGTCGTGGCCCAACAGGCCGCGCGCGCCGCTGGGATCCCGGTCCTGCCGGGGAGCGGCATCAAAGGCGCCGTCCGAACAAATTACGAGATCCTCTCGCTCTCCTGCGATCCTTTCGCGCGGGCCGACCGCAGCCACCGCGATGAGGAGCACTGCTCTCGCTGGTCCTGTTGCGAAGCCTGCACCCTCTTCGGTGTCCCGGGCTGGAGCGGACGTGTGAGCTTCGGCGAAGCTACACCGGTGAGCGCTGAGGCCGTCGAGATCCGCATTGAAGAGGTCCCCACTCCCTGGCTTCCGCACGCAGACAAGACCCGTGGTGATTTTCGGATCTATGATCTGGCGGAAGCCGTTTATCTCGACGAAGACACGAGGAGCTGGCAGAAGAGAGACAAAGATCTGACCCGTGAGACCTACAGGGGAACTTTCGAGGGCCGGATGACGTTCTGGAACGCCACTACAGAGGAACTCGGCCGTCTTCTTTTGGCGATGGGCTTGGGAGCGGACGATGAGACGCGCTTTCACCTCCGCCTGGGTGGCGTCAAGTACGACGGCAAAGGAGCTGTCACGGTCACACCCCAGAGCCTGAGGATGAGCAGATCGACGGGCGGGCGGGCGGTCCGGCCCCTTGACTGCGGCGCGACCCGGCAGCGCTGCGCGGACTGGATCGCCGCCGCCAAGGCATCCTCCTGGGCCGAGAAGTTCTGGCCCACTCTGCGCGAGCTCGCACGAACCCTCGAGAAAACCTGAGAGGAACAGAGATGGCGATCCCTGCGACCGAAATCGTCGAGAAAGCTGAGCGCCTCGCCGCCCGCCTCAACGGAGATCTGGCGCCCGTCAAGAAGAACGTACTCCTGGCTCTCGTCTCCGATTTCATGAGCGAGCCGGAGCCCGATGTCCATCGTCTGAGGCAGCTTCTGGACCTCATCGAGCAGGGAAGCGGTGGGCATATCCGACGTGGCGCAGGATATGGCGATCAGCTCAGGGCGGCCATCAGTGAGCTCCGGACCGTCCTCAACGAGGAAGAACTGGAGGGGCAAGACTACAAGAGCCTCTTCGGCTGGACGGCCCGCCTCCTGCTGGTCCGGCGCGAGAGTGCGCGGCCCGAGCCGCAAGACCACCGCTCCGATCCCAGAGAACGCCCGCAGTCCCAGACACCACGCCGGCCCGGGCCTCGGCAGCGCGAAGAGCGCCGCCCGGCGCCCTCCCCCGGCTCCGGCAAGCTCAGCGCTGTGGGGACAAAAAGTCTGAGCACTCTGGAGAAGCTGAAGCGAGATCTTGAGGACAAGGAGAAAAACGGGAAGCGCTGATGACCGATTCCATCCGGCGCGTTTTCCTGAGCTATTCCGCCAAGGATGGCCCGGAGGTGGAGACACTCGACCTGGCGCTTCGCCGTCGCGGCGTCCCTCTCTGGCGCGATCGGACCGACTTGCTCAAAGGGAGACCGGCCGAGGACGAGATCGAGAGAGCCGCCGATCAATCCTCAGGCTTCGCGTTCTACCTCACCTCCAACGCAGTTCTGAGCGAGTGGGTGCGGGAGAAGGAAAGAGATTACGCTCTCCAAAACCTCAAGCGCAAAAAGGGGTTCGGTATCGTCCCAATCTTCCGGGAGGATCTGAAGACGCTCGTGGCGGAATTCAAGCGGCTCGGAACCGGTGGGCCTGGGGCCGACTATGACATCGGGCGGTTCAATGGGTACGAGATGGATCTCGCGAGGATCGGCCGTGGAGATCTGGACCATGAGATCGCCGCCGCAGCTGATGCGGTCCTGCTCTCGCTTATGGAGACCTTGCGCGACGGGGCTCGCGCGGGCGACCGCCTGCGGATCGGCCTCGCGACCCGCAAAGGCCCGGGGCTGAACGATCTGCCGCTCCATCTCCTCCTCGACTGGACGGCCGACTACGAGCCTCTCGGGCGAGTGCCCGATGCCACTTTCTACGATCGGGAGCTCGATCCGGCTCTCGGCGCGCTCGCGAATGCGCTCCGGCTCTGGCCCGGTCTCGCTCTCCAACTCGTTCCAAAGTGCCATCTCACCATGGCTCTCGCGGTGGGCTTCAAGCTGCGGAGGAACTTCAGCGCGGATCTGGAGGTCGTCGAAATCCTCACCGGCGAAACCTGGGCCGGCCCTCCCGTTCCCCGCCCTCCAGCACCGGATCTCTGGACGCTCAAGGCGAAGAATCCACCGAAGGGCAGCTCTCCTTCACCAACACTCGTCGTCACGATCGGCATCAGCCGCCCGATCGCGAGGACCGTGGAGAGCTTTTTGACTTCTTCTGGGCTGGCCTATGGAAGACGCCTGGATTTCGAGCCCAGACCCGCCTCGTCGATGACTGTCCTCCAGGGTCTCGCACCCGACGCCGCACATCGCATGTCGGTCGCGGTCCGCGAGGCGATCGTGGCCGCGCAGAACAAGATAGGGCAAGGTGACGTACATCTCTTCTTCGCCGGCCCGCCAGCCTTCGCCATCCTTCTCGGACAGCAGCTCGCGAACGTCGGAAGGATCTACGCGTACGAATGGCTGGATTCGACCAGCCAGTACCAGCCAGCGTTCCAGCTCAAAAGCTCGTAGCGACACAAAGGGGAGCGCCTTTGGCAAGGCGCTCCCGCGGATCGATCAGCCCTTTTCCGGAGGCGGAGTCTTGCCGTCCCCGCGGGATTCCGGGTTCTTCGAGCCATCGTCGGTGTCGGGCGGTGGAGGCTGGGTGTCTGCCAACCAGGGCTTGCGCATGTGGACCTCCTGGGTTTTACCGGCCGATGAGCCGGCCGGTCTCTTCTGATCTCCAGGACACGGTTTAGAGGGGTTTTGTTGGATGGATCTCAGCGCCAATCGCCATGGAGCGCGAAGCCGGCCCAGTAGGACGGGGCGCTCCACTTCTCTTCCTGGCGGATGGAGAGCTGGGCAGCACGGAGGGCGGCGGCAGGGGGGAGTTTTTCGACAAGGAGACTTCGGTAGAAGCGAGCCATGAGCTCCGCCGTGGCGCGGTCCTGAACGTTCCAGTAGCTCACCACCACGCGTCGGGCTCCGGCACGGAAGAAGGCCTGGGTCAGCCCGACCAGCCCCTCTCCCCGGATCTCCCTCCCCAGGCCGGTCTGGCAGGCGCTCAGGACGACCAGCTCGGCGGGCAAATCGAGAGCCGCGACGGCCGGCGCGGAGAGGAATCCGTCGCGGGGCCGGCCGCGTTCGTCGACCTGGGAGAAAACGAGGCCCGAGCGCTCCGGAAGGATGGGGTCGAGGAGCCCGTGTGTGGCGAAGTGAAGGATACGGAATCGGCTCAGGTCGCCGCCGGTGACCAGATCCCGCCGGGCGGCGAGACCGAGAGCGAGAAAGCTCTCCTGAGGAGGCACGAGTCGCAGGATGGCCTCGGCTTCCTGAGCCGTATACGGCAGCCGTCGGAATGGACCGGGGATGAAGCCGTTGCCGGACCGGTTTCGGTCCTCAGCCGGGATCTTGTTGGAGAGGCGCTCGTCGTCCGACGAGAAGACGGGATCGGCGAGCACAGCCACCGCACCCGGCGCGGGAGGCCGACCCGCCAGGCGCCGGCGCTGCCACCGGAGGACGGTCGCCGATGGAAGCATGACGATCTCGTGGCGGAACAGGAGGTCCCTCACCCCCCGGCCCCCTCTCCCACCCGCACTCACATCCCCTGGGAGAGGGGGAGAAGAGAGGGTGGGCTCCGGCAGGGCTCCGAAAGGGACGAGGTGGAGCGCGGCATCGGCCAGGATCGCCAAGCGGTGGCGCCCGGCGAGACGGCCGGCGAGCGGCGCGAGAACCGCATCGGACAAAGCGCGCGCCGCGCTGTCCGCCGTGCTCTGCACAGCCCTCTCCTGGCTGTGTGGCAGGGCGAGGACCAGCCGGCGGGTGAGCTTCTCGATCCGCTCCCGGCCTGGAAGGCGATGCGCGACTACACTGTGGCGGTCCACGGTCCAGGCGAAGCTCTCCGGTTCGGCCAGGAGGTAGACGATGAATAGCGTCTCGTCGTCAGCCAGGGCTTGGATCTCGGCCGCGGTGGCCGGAGCGAGGCCGGGTTGCTGCGGCCCGGAGGGCGGGGCGAGCCGGTCCAACTCCAGCCAGCGCTGCCGCAGGGCCGCATCGAGACCTGGGAGGCGGGGGTCCCGCGGATTCCGGGCCACGAGGACCTGCCGGCGCTCCTCCATGGCCTGGACCTCGGCCTGCAGCGAGCGTTGCCGGACCGCCGCCTCCGGCTGTGTTCCCGCGTCCCGGACCGCGCTCATCTCCTCGAGGAGATTGCGGGCGCGGGCACGCTCAGCGATCTCCAGAGACTCGCGGGCATGGCCCGCGGCGGGCTCCCGGCGATCGAGCTCCAGGAGCAAAGACACCAGCTCTTCATAAGCGTCGTAGCGCGTGGCGAGGAACTGGCCGCGGCTGGCTGCGCCGCGGAGCCCTGTGCGCAGCTCTTCGACGAGGCGAACGGCCGTCTCGGCGTCGGTCCGGGCCGCCGCGAAAGCGCTCAGACGCCGCTCGGCACGGCTGAGTCCGACCCGGGCATAGACCTCTCCGTTGGGATCTCCGCTGGATGCCAGGAGCTCCCGGGCTCGTTGTAGATGCTGGCGTGCTCTCTGGAAGGCCCCGGTTTCGAGATCGAGCCAGCCGAGGTTGGCCAGCGTATGCCCCTCGTCGAGGCGCCTTCCGGCGGCGCGGCTCATGGCGAGCGCCCGCTCGTAGGACTCCTCGGCCTCCCGGAAGCGGTGCAAAGCCCGCAGCGCAGAGCCGCGGCGGTCCCAGGCGCCCATCTCGGTCGAACGATTCCCCGAACGCTGCGCAAGAGAGATGGCCTCCCGATAACAATCCAGAGCCACCTCGGGTTTCCCTGCCAGGGCGTGAGCCCATCCCAGGTCGAGGAGAGCGGAGGCCCGTTGCCGTTCATTGGCTCTGTTACCGAGGAGCTTCACGGCTTGCTGAAGAAGGTCGATCGCTTCGGCGTCGTGGCCGATCAGCGAGTAGAGCCTCCCCAGGTTTTCCAGGGTCACCGCCTCGGAGGATTTCGGCCCGAGCCGCCGCCACAGGACGAGAGCGTCCTCGAAATGGCCGATGGCCCCTTGCAGATCGCCCATGACCTCCAGGACCAGACCGATGTCGTTGAGGGCCGTGGCCTCGCCCAGTCCGCTTCCTGTCGCACGGTAGAGTCGAAGCGCCCTTTGGTGCGCGTCCAAGGCGTGTCCGGTTTCTCCGAGCCGCCTCGCAGCCGCTCCAAGAAGCGAGAGTGCCCGCGCCTCACTGGCGCGGTCGCCCAGGCTGCGAAACCGGGCTGCCGCGCGATCGAGGGCTTCCGCGGCTTGGCGCAGCTCGCCGGTCGCGAGGAGCGCCTCGCCCAGGCCCGACTCCGTCTGGGCGGCCTCCTTATACTTGCCTTCCGCCTGGAGTCGCGGCAGCGCCGCGCGATAGGCCGCGGCTGCCGCCTCGAAATCATGGCTCCTGCGCAGACGCTCTCCTTGCGCAAAAGTCGACTCCTCGACGGCTCGTTTTTCGACGGGTGACTTGTCTGGCGATCCGCCACATGCGAGGGCGAATGACGCCAGGAGCGCGACGGTAGGGAGCAAGCTCCTCAAAGGGTGCCCTGGCCCTCCTCGATCCGCAGCTCGTAGCGTGCCAGCAGCCGCCGCTCCGCTCCCTCCCCTTGCTGACGGGCGAAGAGATCGATCCGGTACTGCCCCGGCCCCAGGACACCCCGGCGGAAGGACAGCTGGAAGTTTCCCAGCTGCGTAGGTTGCAGACCACCGCGGAACCAGACCCGGACGCCTTGCGTATCCACGATCTCCGCCTCGTAGTCCGGAAAGTCACCGGCGTCGGCGAGGCCCAGGACCAGCACCAGGTCCTCGGCATCCTGGGGCAGCTCGACGGGCGATGCCGCGGCGCGGTTTCCCCCTTCCTCGACCGGCCTCAGCTCGGCGATGGCGACGTTGATCGCGGAGGCAGGGACGGGATTCCGGGAGGTGCGCCCGGCCAGAAACCCTCCTCCCAGACCGGCGGCCAGGGCAACCGATGCGGCAGCGGCAAGCCACCAGGCCGGAATCCCACGGGCCGCGCTGGGCTCGGGGTGCAGAGAGACTACCGGTGTCTCTCGCGGCTCCTCCGGCATTGCGGGTTGGGGTGCGGGAAGGTCGGCGAGCCGCTGGCGGAAGCTCTGCCAGCGGGCGGAGACCTCCTCGGCCGAGATGTCCGGCACTCCCGGAGCCGGCTCGACCTCTGGGAATGCGGCGAGATCGGCGAGAGTCCGGGCTGCATCCGGATAGACGGCGATCCTGGCTTCCACGCTTTTCCGCTCGGAAGGGTCCAGCCGGCCGTCCCGATAGGCAAGCAGCTCTTCCGGTGTTGGAGGGCCACCCAGCTCTTCACGTTTCGCGGCCATGATGGCCCTGAGGGATGCGGCGAAGTCGTCCTGTTCGCCCAAGCTGACCTCTCAGAAATCCACGCCCTGGAAGTGTTCGTCCAAGACGAGCTTGAGCCGTCTCTTTGCTTCGAAAAGCTGCGACTTTACACTGCTGAGTCCGATACCCATCACATCCGAGATCTCCTGGTACTTGAGGTCTGCGAACAGCCGCAGCTCCAGGCACTGGCGCATCCCCTGAGGCAGCCTGTCGATCGCTTCGCGGAGAATTCTGATGCGCTCCCTCCTCAGAACCAGATCCTCGGGCGTGGCCGGCACGCCGGCAAAGACAGCGGCCCGGGGCGCGGGGTCCGGCGTTTCGTCCTCTCCACTTTCCAGAGCCTCGGTCGACGGGCCACGCTTCACCGCCTGCCGGTCGCGGACCGCGTTCTTCCATACATTCTCCCCGATGTGCCACAGCCATGCCTGGAACGCCTGGAAGCTGGCCTCGAAGCGGTACTGGTGGATGTTCTGATAGACGCGAATGAGCGTGGTCTGGGCCAGATCGGCGGCCTCTTCGCTCAGGGCGGGACGGTTTGCATAAAAGAGGAAGAGAGGGCGATAGAAGCGGGCAAAGATCGTCTCGAATGCGTCGGGACCGGCTCCCGTCTGTAGGGCCCGAACAGCGGCCAGGATCTCTTCGTCCTCGGGGCGCGGAGGGCTCACCTCCGTAGCTTTCCACAAATCTCACGCAAGCGCCAATGGGAGGGCCCTCACCCCCGGCCCCTCTCCCGCAAGCGAGAGAGGGGTGAATGGTAAGAGAGAGCCAACACATCAGGCGGTCCTCGGTGGGGCCTCGGCGGGAGGTGGCAGCTCCATCGAGGGTGAATACTGGCCCTGAGCGCCCTGCTGGTCGAAGTCATACTCGTAGAGGAGGATCCGGCCGAGGGAGCGCGCGAGTTGGCCGAGGTAGAACTGGAAGGCGTTGGGACCGGCGTAGAAGAGGTGCAGGCGCCCGTTTCGCTCTTCCGGAGCGCGCTGCCGCAGGCGAGGCAGGAGTGCCTCGGCCAAATGCAGCATGTGGGCGCCGCCTCGGACCGACCGCTGGCCCGGCTCCGGAAAGATCGTGGCGTCGATGATCCGCCGGATCGGGAGGTCCTCGCGCTCCACCAGTTGTTTGACCTCTTGAGCAACATCCTTGTGGGTCACGGACAGAGCCGCAGCGAGATCGGAGCACCCGGGGGCGAGCACCAGATCTGGCAGGTCGTGCCACATCGGTCCCTCGGGCACGTCTCCCTCGTTCGGATGCCATTCGCGCTCTCCCTGCGTCTGTGTACGCTGGCGCACCCGCACATCGAGGCCGCTCTTGGCCTCCAACAGCCAGCCGGCGGCGAAAGCGATCGAGGAATGCGCGGCAAAATCCAGGATCAGAGAGCGGCGCTCATCGACATAGCGGGTCAGGAACTCGCGCACCTTGGGGAAGACCTTTTTCTGCCACTCTTCCGCGGGAAGGAGCCTCTTTCCGCCGAAGACCTCCACGAGATCGAGAACCGCGTCGTTTCGGTCCTCCATATCCTTTCCCCATCCATCGAAGCTCCGGATGCCCAGCCGGATCGGCCGGGACAGGCGATCCAGCAGGCGGTAGACGGACCGCCCCCGCGCCGGCTTCAGGGAGAACAGCTTGCCGCTCTGCCCGGCCAGAAAGAGGACCGGAGTGGCCCATTCCGCATTCTTCTCACCCTGGAGCTGCAGCCGGGTCTCGGTGAGAGCCTCCTCCATGCTGTCGCCCGACGCCAGGCGGTTGTAGAAAAGCTTGCTGAAGGAGATGGCCGCCGCATCCGAGATGTTGACCTGCTGGGCCACCACGGCAGGAATCCTGGCCTGTTCCAGGAGAGCCTTGGCGACACCAGCGTTGGTGGGAGAGACCGGGCAGCCGCTGTACTGTGCAGTCTTGCAGGCGTTGAGCACCACGAGGCGGAGCTCCGGAGTGCTCTTGAGCAGGTTGGCCAGCACTACCCCGCTCACCAGATCCCCCTGCCCTCCCGGGTTCTCAAAAATCACCCACCCGCCACCCGCCTTGGTGTTGTAGAGCCCATGGCCCATGAAGTGGAGGATATGGATGTGTTCGTCGAGAAGCGCGTCGCGCAAGGCACTCCGGGTCTTTTCTTCAAGGCCGAAGAGCTCCACCTGTCCGCTTTCGATGAGAGGACGGAACACCTCCGCCATGCGATCCAACTCCTTCCGCAGGTTCAGGAACGACTCGGTCACCGGCGAGGAGTCCACCACCAGGATGCGCAGCGGCGGCTCGGCCAGAAGCGGGCTGTCTCCAGCACCCACGGCGAAGTCGCGCACAATCGGACTGCTCCGATCGATCGCCAGGAAGTCATCCTGCGAGGGATCCCACAGCCACTCCCAGGGCAGGCCAGTCAAATAGGAAGCCTCCCGATCGTCGGGGCTGATCCGCAGTCGGAGGCGAATCCCTTCGTTGCGACCCCGGAGAGAGGCCCGGCAACTCTGGAAAAGACGATCGATCTCTCCCTGGAACAGTGCGTTATACAGCCGAGTCCCGATCTCCCTCGGTTGTGAGGCGGGGGGAGGAGCAGCAGATTTCGGAGGTGCAGTCAGAAGGTCGAGCTCTTCCCGGGTCAGGGGCTCTGGAAAGGAACACCGCGCCGTGGCCCGTCCCGGTGTCTCGATCACCGTCGCCTCGAGACGATTCTCCCGGCAAGACCGGATTTCGATCGTGAAGTCCTGATAGTCCATCTCTCATTCCTCCGTATCAGCCAATCTCCACCTTCCCCAGCCCGAACGTCGCCCCTTTGCCCACATGGACCACCTCCGCGGCGCGGAGGAGCGGGAAGAGCGGCGCCAGGTCCCCTTCCAGCTCGACGTGCCCCAGGAGGCCTCCCAGATCCACCTTCCTTTCCTGCCGGTTGCTGTAGCGCTGGCAGTCGTACCAGCGCAGGTCCGAGGCGGCGATCCGTATCGTGCCGGCGTGCTCCAGGAGCGGCCGGAGCTCCCAGTCGGGCTCCGCTTCAGGCACGTGGAAGGTCGCCAGCTCGAGGACCCGGCGCACGATCGGGAAGGCGAGGTTTCTCATGGTGAAGCGGGTGGCGAGACGGCCCTGCACCGGCAGGCGCAGAGGGGTCTGGAAGCGGAGGGTGAGCCGATCTCCGGGCAGGCCGTTCCGCATCGGCTCCGACGGCGGCGGTACATCGCGGCCGGTCCAGCGGCGGGCGTCGCGCAGGACCTTCCAGTCCCCTTGGGGATCGCGGGCGCACACCCGGTCCAGTGCGAAGCGGGCGCGGCGGGCTCCGAGGCCCGCCTCGGCCATCTTCTCGACCGCCAGGAGCACCCAGCCGGCGAGGTCCGTGGCCTGGCCGAAGAGGAGGAGGTCGAAGCCCAGGGGATCTCCCGGGGCGTAGCGCGGCGAGCCGCGATCGAGATGCGCCACGTCCGGCTCGAAGACATAGGGCCGCGGCGCGGTGTCCAGACCTCGCAAGAAGGGCGGCGGCTCGCCGTCGATGAAGGTCTCGAAGAGCCGTGTGTAGTGGCACCCCCGGCGCAAGCGGCAGGTCTCGCACGGCTGGTGCGGTCCGGCGACGCAGACGAGATGCCGCAGCGCGTGCCCGAAGGCGCCTCGGAGCATCGAGCCCTGGTACGGCGGGAGCTCGGCCGGCTCCTCGGCCAGGAGCGTCAGGCGCAGGCGGAGATAGGGGATGGCCGGCAGGTTGAGGAGAGCTGGTGTGTCCATACACTCCCAGAGACACAGGTCGGGGCGGATTTGTTGGACGGCTTCCAGCCTGGCAAGATCTCTCCATGCGACCGATCGCTCCCGTTCTGATCCTCGCCGCCCTCCTGCCAGGGTGCTCGTCCCTGCGCCAGGAGCCTCCCGGGCAGCCGGCTCCTCCTCCCGCCGGCTCCCAGGTCTTCACCTTCGCCAACGATCCCTGGGTCAACCTGCACCACTTCCTCTATCAATGGGCGCGGGCCGAGGCGCCGGCGCCAGGTCCGGGCCGGCGCGGTCCGCGGCCGGTCGAGGTGGCCGAGAGGTCCCGGATGGCGGAGCTCTCCCCCGAGGAGAGCCAGGCGTGGAGCGCGGCGGTCTCCTACTATCAGAAGGAGCTGAGCCAGCGCGATCTCCTCTTCGACGAGGGGATGGTCGATCTGCGGAGCCGGATCGTACAGATCTCGGCGCATCCCGAGTCTCTGTCCTCCCTGCCGCACGCGGAGGTCTACGAGCCGGCGATGGCCGTCTACCGGCGGCACTGGTGGCCCGCGCATGAAGCGGCCAACCGCGCGTGGATCGACAAGGTCCGGCCGAAGCTGGAGACGTTCGGGCCGGCTCTGGCCCGCCGGCTCGAGGAGGCGTACGGCGGGCGCTTCCCCACGGGGGCGGTGCGGGTCGACGTCTGCGCCTACTCGAACTGGGCCGGGGCGTATACGACGGCCACGCCGCCGCAGATCGTGATCTCGAGCCTCGATCCGGATCTGCAGGATTCTTACTCTCTGGAGTCCCTCTTCCATGAGGTTTCGCACACCGACGGGCTCGAAGGTCCGCTGCACGACGCTCTGGAGCGCGGCTTCACGAAGCGCGGCGGAAAGCCTCCCGAGGACCTGTGGCACTACGTGATCTTCTATACCGCCGGCGAGCTGACCCGGGAAGCCCTGCGGTCCCAGGGGCTGCCGGAGATCGTCCCATATCCCGAGCGCACGGGCATGTACCGGCGGCTCCCGGCGTGGAACCGCTACCGGGACGTCCTCGATCATTCCTGGAAGGATTTCCTCGCCGGGCGGATCGACCGCGAGACCGCGGTCGACCGGATCGCTCAGGAATTGCTGGCGCCGTGACAGGAGGCCGGTGACCGTCGACGCCGCATTCGCGCCCTCGGCGGCACGGTTCTTGCCCTAGATCTCATGGACGAGAGCCGTCGGTGCGGCGCCCGCGCTAATCTCCAACCCACTCTCGGGATCCCGGCGCAGCAGGACGGCACGAGGTGACTTATGAAAAGAACAACACTCATCGTGCTCTTGACGATGCTCTTCCTGGGCATCCCCTCCGTGGCGGCCTTCGCCCAGACGTCGGTCGCGGCGGGGGTCCACATCGGCCCCTCGGGCCGCACGTCGGTGGACATCGGCTTCTTCTACGACGACCTCGCTCCGTATGGCTACTGGGTCGATCGCCCCTCCTACGGCTGGAGCTGGGCGCCGCGGCACGTGGCGTCGTCCTGGCGCCCTTATTCCGACGGGCACTGGGCTCTGACCGACGCAGGGTGGACCTGGATCTCGGACGAGCCGTTCGGCTGGGCCACCTACCACTACGGGCGCTGGGTTCTCGACCCGGACTACGGATGGCTCTGGATCCCCGGCAGCGAGTGGGCTCCCGCCCAGGTTTCCTGGCGTGAGAGTGACGACTACATCGGCTGGGCGCCCCTGCCGCCTCCGCGCGTCGATCTGGTGGCCGCGGACTACGTCTTCGTGCCGGCCCGCTCCTTCCTGGTGGCGGACATCGGGGGCGTCGCGGTCTCCTACGTGGACAGCGCCAGGATCTTCCCGCGCACCCGCAGGATCGCGAGCTACGGGTTCGGCGCCCGGAGCTACTACGATGCCGGAGTGCCGGTCGCGCGCGTCCAGCGCCTGATCGGCCGGTCCGTGCCGCGGTACCGGCTGGCTGACCTGAGCCCGGGCTTCAGACACCGTGGAACGCGGATCACGGGTGGCCGCGTGGCCCTCTTCCGTCCGCAGGTGGCGAGGAGCCGTGTGGCGCCGCCGCCCGCCCGCACGGTGGCCCGGCGTGCGCTGATGTCTCCCCGAGAGGCAGCGGCCATCCGGTCGTCCCGGGGCCGCGCCGTCGCTTCCAGCCGCACCATGGAAGTGCGTCGCCAGGAGAGGACAGCGCGTCATCCTGTGATGGCGCAGAGAACCGTGCAGCAGAGAAACACCGTGGTCCGGGGCAGGTCCGGCCGTGAGCGATCGATCTCCAGCCGGAGGAACGAGGTCCGGCAGCACGGCCGGTCCGCCCGGCCCACGCGGTCCCAGACGGTTCGCGGGCATTCACCGCGACCGCCGGAGCGGCACGTGGCAGCCTCCAACGGCCGGTCCCGCCACACGATGGTGAGGCAGCGGTCGACCATGGTCCGTGGGCATGGTGGGCATGGACGGTCGGTCAGCCGCCAGACCACGCGCGTGACCACCCACCGCTCTCGCGGAGGCCGCTCCTCGGCGGTCCGCCAGCGCTCCGCCCGGCCACCGCAGAGAGTCCACGTCCAGCGGCAGCGGCAGATGAGCCGGCAGATGAGCCGGCCGCGTGGGGGCTCGCAGGTGCACCGCCAGATGAGCCGGCCGCGTGGGGGCTCGGGTGGGTCCCGCGCCCACGCAGGGGGCGGCGGCGGTCGGGGCGGACGACAGCACGGGCGGCCTCCGGGCCGGCCGTAGACCCCTCACTCCCTGGTCCCCCTCTCCCACCCGCCCGGGAGAGGGGGCGCCACCGCCCGCCGGAAGGTCTACAATCCAACCACCATGCGCGATCCGATCAACCTGGGTGGCGTGCTGCTGGTCGATGCCGGTCTCGCAGCCGGCTTTCTCGGGCTCGTCTCCCTGATCTGGCCGCTGCGCTTCCTGGGGATCCGCAGCCGGCGCCGGGGTGCGGCCTGGCTGGCGTCCGGCGTCGCTCTCGGCCTGGCGGGGGTGGCGCTTCCCGCGCCGTTGCGGCGGGTCTCGGAAAGGACCAGCGCGCTCGACGAGATCATTCCCTCCTATCAGTTTTTGGAGCATCACGAGACGCGGGTGCGGGCTTCGCCGGCGCGGGTCTACGAGGCTGTCTGGAAAGTGACGGCAGAGGAGATCCAGCTCTTCCGCACCTTGACCTGGCTCCGCTCGCCGCACCTTCCCAGCAGGGGCGGGCGGGAGTCCATCCTCAACGCGCCGGCGAAGCGGCCGATCCTGGAGGTGGCCACCTCCTCGGGATTCCGGCTCCTCGCCGACCAGCCCGGCCGCGAGGTCGTGGTGGGGACGATCGTCGTGGCTCCCTCCGGAGCCCGGGGCCCCATCGACAGCCCGCAGGACTTCGCGGCTCTCGACGCGCCGGGCTACGCCAAGGCAGTGATGAACTTCCGCCTGGAGGACGAGGGCGGCGGCTGGACGCGGCTGACCACCGAGACCCGGGTTTACGCGACCGACGCCTCGGCCCGCCGCCGGTTCGCCGCCTATTGGCGGGTGATCTACCCGGGCAGCTCCTTCATCCGCCGGATGTGGCTGCGCGCCATCCAGGAGCGGGCCGACGGGCGGCGGTCCTCGGATTGAACCGATCCGGGCTCGCCGGGGACTCACATGGAACCGAGGAGGATCGAAATGAAAGCCTTTTCCCTTCCTGCGAAAATGACTCTGGCCATCCTCATCCTGATTGCCGGTGGTGCTCTGGCGGGCTGGAAGGCGACGGCCAGCTTCCGGCCGACGTCCGATGGCGGGCCCATCTTCGCGGTGATCAATGCCGACCGTAGCGCGGGAGCGGTGGCGACCTCGATCACGGTGACCTCGGGATCGGTCCGCAAGAGCTTCGCCCGCGGCAATCAGTACGCGAACTGTGGCGGGCCGATGTCCGGGTGGGTCCTCATGGTCCGTACTTCCGGCTCGGATCTGTTCACGCTCACCACCACCGGAAAGATCGTCCGCCCGCCGTACCAGGGAATGGCGCCTCCCGAGGTCGGCCATCCCTGCTACAAGGTCGATATCGTCCGCTTCCGGTGAGCCCTCGCCCCCCTGGCCCCCCCTCTCCCATCGCACACCCCCCAACCGGGAGAGGGGGGAACCCACGGCCCAAGAATCCTGGCGTCCTCCTTGCAGAGCTTGATCATCGGGTTCGGTTGGCGGTGCGAGGGCCAACTCCACAGGAGGTTCAACATGAAAACGCCCTTCCTTCCTGCGAAATTGATCTTGACCCTTCTCGTCCTGACGCTGGGAGCTGTGGCCGCCTGGGCTGCCACCGCCAGCTTCATGCCGCCGGCTCAGACGGGGGACATCTTCGCCGTGATCAACGCCGACCGCAGCGCCGGTGTGACGGCGACCCAGATTTCGGTGAAATGGGGATCGATTCAGAGGAGCGTCATCCGCGGCAATCAGTACGGGAACTGCGCCGGACCGATGTCCGGCTGGGTCCTCCTGGTGCGGCACACGGTTCCGGGCTCGCAGCTCTTCACCGTCTCGACGACCGGAACGATCGCCCGCGCGCCGTATCAGGGCGTGGCGCCTCCGGAGATCAGCCATTCCTGCTACAAGCTGGAGAAGATGCGTCTGCAGTAGACCTGCCGCCTCATTGTAGGATGGGGGCGAGCTCGCAGCCATGCCCCACGATCCGACACCGCTCCGTCCCCATCCTCTCCTGACGCACTACTACGCGGACGAGGACTCGCGCCGGCGGCAGGTCCTCTCCTGGTTCGATGACTCGGCCGCCGACTACGACTGGATCAACCAGGCCATGAGCTTCGGCTCGGGGAGCCGGTACCGGCGGCAGGCCCTGCTCCGGGCCGGCCTCGCGCCCGGTATGAAGGCCCTGGACGTCGCCTGCGGCACGGGTGCGGTGACGACCTCCGTCCAGGAGATCGCCGGGCCGGGCGGCCGGGCTCTCGGGCTCGACCCGAGCACCGGCATGCTCCTCCAGGCCCGGCGCCATGCCGTGCGCCGTCTGGTGCGCGGCGTGGCGGAGGCCCTGCCGTTCCCCGACGGGTGGTTCGACTTCCTGAGCATGGGCTATGCCCTGCGCCACGTGACAGACCTGCGCAGGACATTCGAGGAGTATCACCGCGTACTGGCGCCCGGGGGGAGGTTGCTGATCCTGGAGGTCACGCCGCCGCGCTCACGGCTGCCGTTCTTCCTGCTGGAGCTCTATCTCGGCCGGATCATCCCCCTGGTCGCCCGCCTGGGCCGTGGCGGCCGCACCTCGCGCGACCTGATGCGGTACTACTGGGAGACGATCGAGCAGTGCGTGCCGCCGCCGGTCATCCTCGCGGCCCTGGCCGAGGCGGGCTTCAAGCAGGTGGAGCGGCACGTCGAGATGGCGATCTTCTCCGAGTACGTGGCGGTCCGCTGAGCGCTGATCCCGCTTCCCCTCAGCCCCCCCACCCCGGCGGGTAGGTACGGAGTCAACGTTTCGATCACATTTACTTCAACGATTCGCTCACCGCCACACGCCATCGGAGGGGATTTCATATTGAGAGGTCACGTAATCTGATTCGTAAGCCGGAATGCGGTAGAGTTGGGCCGTCTTCTGGTGACTGCGAGGGAAGATCCGATGGCTCCGACTCCAAACAGAGGGAGAGCGCTCCTGTCGCGCGACCCTGTGCGCTCGGCAGAGAAGGCTCTGCGTGCAGGCAACTCCGAACGGGCGATGGAATCGTACGCCCGCGCCGGACAATGGCGGCGTGCGGCGCAGCTCGCGGCCGAGTTGCTCGACGACGAGAAGCTGGTTTTCTATTCGCTGATGGCTGCCTTCGGACGGGTTCCCGAGGGCCGGAGCTTCGATCTCTTCGGGGCGGCCGAGCTCCTCGCGGCACAGGGCCGTCATGAGGACGCGATCCTCCTTTTCGAGCGGGCGGGAGCCTTCCTGCAGGCGGGGGAGGCGTCGCGCGCCGCCCGCGATCTCCCGCGTGCCGCCGGTTCCTACAAGAAGGCCGGCGCGTGGCTCAAGGCTGCACGCTGTTACGAGGAAGCCGGCAGGCTGCAGGAAGCCCTGCAGGTCGTCGAGGAAGGATGCCGCAGCCTGGAGAGGAGCACCGGGGGGAGCCCGGCCGGCGCGAGCCGGATCGCAGAGCTGACCCTGGCCCGGGCGGACCTGCTCCTGCGCAGTGGCCGCGGCGACACGGCCGTACGGCTTCTCGGCTCCCTGCCGCCGAGCCCCGGCACGGCCGAGCTTCTCGCGCGTGCCGGGCGCTACAGCGAGGCCGTCCAGTGCTATCTCAAGCTCGGACGGATCGAGGAGGCCTCCCGCCTGGCGGCGAAGAACCCGGAGGGTGGAAGGCTGCAAGCGCAGATCCTCCTCCAGACCGGCCGTCCGGCCGAGGCCGGCGAGCTGCTGGCCCGGCACGGCCTGAACCGCGAGTCCGCCGACGCGTACGAGGCGGCCGTGGACTGGGGCCGCGCCGCCTATCGCTGGGAGGCCGCCCAGGAGCTGGTCCGCGCCGCGCAGGCCTACGAGAAGGCCGGCCGGCCTCGCGATGCCGCCCGCTGCTACGAAGCCGCCGGGATGCCGCGGCGGGCGGCGGAGGTTTCCTCCCGGACGCCGTCGGGAACGGGGAGCGTTCCGCGCCACGACAGCCGGCAGCTGCAGATCGCCCGCGGCTGTCTCGCGGCCGGCGACAAAGCCCGGGCAGCCTCTCTGCTGCTCCAGATCCGGCCGGAGGAGGATGGCTTCGGCGAGAGCGCCATCCTGCTGGCGCCGCTCCTGATCGAGGAGGGATTCGCCCAGAACGCGCTCGATCGCCTGAACCAAATCCCCCGGGACGCGGCTCTCCGGATCGAGATGGAGATCGAATACTGGGCGGGGCGGAGCCATGAGGCGCTGGGACAGACGGCAGCCGCCATCATCTGTTTCGAGCGGGTGGCCGCGCGCGCTCCCGGTCACCGCGATGCGCTGGAGCGGCTGGAGAGGCTCCAGAACCCCCCGGAGGCTCCGATCGCTCCGGTCGCTCCTGCACCCGCCGTCGAGCGGGCCACGCGGCCGACCGTCTTCCCCGAGGTCGGCGGGATGCTCGCGGAGCGGTACGAGATCCTCTCGGAGATCGGCCGGGGAGGGATGGGCCGGGTCTACAAGGCGCACGACCGCGAGCTCGACGAGCTCGTGGCGATCAAGACGCTGCTCGCCCCGGACGAAGGGGTCGCGGAGGAGACGCGCCTCCTGCGCGAGGTGCAGATCTGCCGCCGGATCAGCCACCCCAATGTGGTGCGGGTCTACGACATCGGCCGGTTCGCGGGCGGCCTCTTCGTCACCATGGAGCACATCGAGGGGAGGACCCTGGAGAAGGTGGTCGCGGAGGAGTCTCCCCTGCCGTTCGCGCGCATCCGCTCCTATCTGTGCGAGATCGCCTCCGGGCTCCAGGAAGCGCACGGCCAGGGGATCATCCACCGCGATCTCAAGCCGGGCAACGTCATGGTCACCGAGAGCCGGCTCAAGATCCTCGACTTCGGAATCGCCTCCATGGCCGGAATCGGGGCGCGGCTCACCCAGGCCGGTTGCGTGATGGGCACGCCCATGTACATGGCCCCCGACCAGTTCCGGGGACGCGAGCCGGACAGCCGGTCGGACCTCTACTCGCTCGGCCTCCTCGCCTACACCCTGATCGCCGGCCGCGAGCCGTTCGACCTTGCCGAGCCGACCATCCTGGCGATCAAGCAGCTGCACGAGGACCCGCTCGACATCCGCGAGCGCCGCCCCGAGACCTCGGAGAGGTGGAGAGCGCTGCTCGCCCGTCTCCTCGCCAAGGACCCGCAGGACCGTTTCCAGACGGCGCACGAGGTCCTGGACGCCCTGACGAAGCTCCCTGTCTGAGCTGCTCCTGTTGTGCTACTTTGGTGCTACCCTCACCAGGGAGGTGATCGCGTGGTCAAAGAGATTACATTGCGGCAGGCGGGAGGCTCGGTGACGGCCACATTGCCCAAGGAGATGGTGGATCGGCTCCAAGTCGGGCCGGGAGACCGGATGTTCGCCATCGAAACGGAGAAGGGCCTGCTGCTGACTCCCTACGACCCCGACTTCCACGACGCCATGCAGGCCTTCGCCGAGGTCCGCCGGCAGTACCGCAACACGCTGAAGAAGCTGGCGGAGTGAGCGGTGCGGGAGCCGCGGTGGCTGACCCGCCTGATGATCGACACGATGCACGCCGAGCACTAGACCCGAAACCGTGTCGCGTTCTTTTGCCGCGAGACGAGACATTCCGCTCCCCACGTGAGCGACCTCCATCACAAACCGCGTCGCTCCCGCCGCGGCCTGCATCACTCCAGTCCCGACGGACGACACTCCGCTCGCGACGTGAGGCACTTCCCCCGAGACCTACGTCACTACCGTCTCGGGGTGCATCACTCCCTTCGCGGGGTACATCACTCCCCTCGGCACGTGCATCACTCCCCCCACGGCGGGAGACACTCCCCTCGCGGCGGACATCACTCCCGTCGCGAGGGAAGTGATACATCCCGAGACGGTAGTGATCTCCCTCGCGGACGCAGTGATGTACGCCGCGACGGCAGTGATGTACGCCGCGGGCCGAGCGACGCGTGCCGGGACGGGGGTGACGCACTCCGCGAGGGTTGCGGCGCCCGAAGGGATGGCGGTCTCGCGGCTCCCGGGGGATGCGACGGAGCTCCCGAGCAGGGTGTCGCAACACGCGAGAGGGTCGGTCTGCTGACCGGCGGGCGTGACTCACGGACCGAGGCGAATGGGTCCGACGGTCCTACCAGGAGCTCCGCCGGAAGCTCACTCATTGGATCACCGCGGTCGCCGCCGTCTCACCGGTCGTGACCACAGAGCCGGTCCACACCCGGCCGTCGGCGGCGGTGACCTCCAGCCGCCAGACACCGGCGGGAACGTCGTCGACGGTGGCCGCGCCTCCGGTCAATGGCCAGGTCTGCTGGAGGAACCCGCCGGGGTTGATGCCGAAGTAGGAGGCACCGTCCGCGGCGGCGAGGGTCAGGTAGGCGGCGACGCGGGACTCGAGAAGCGCCGGGACGCGGGCCGTCAGCGTCGCCCCGGGGGACAACGTCACCTCCAGCTTCTCGCCGGGAACGGTGGCCCTGGCGAGCGCGGTGGCTGAGCCTTTTGCCTTGACCAGGACGGTCCACGTGCCGGGCGGGACCTGCCGGAGATATCCATAGCCCCGGGAGCTCAGGCGCGGCTCCTCGACGTAGGCCGGGTGGCCGCCCTCGTCGAGGACGACGACGGTCGCCCAGAGCGGTGGCTCGCCGGAGGCCCGCCGGACGGTGAGGGCGAGGCCTTCGGTCGGCGTGAGCTCGATCCGCAACGGCTCCGATGAAACACCGGCGTCGACATCGACGGTGCGTTCCGCCGGCGCATAGCCGTCACCGCGCACGGTGAGCCGGTAGCGGCCCGGGTCCAGGCTGGCGGTGACGAACGCGCCGGCGGTGTTCGTGCCGACGGTGGTCAGCGGCCCGGGCTCGGTCCCGCCGAGCTGTCTCTCGACGTAGACCAGGGCATCCGCCACGCCTTCACCGGAGCCGGCGGCGACGACGGTGCCCGACAGGACCGCGGTGGCGACCTCGATCACGACCTCGCGGTCGGCGGCGAGCTCCAGATCCTCGGTATGGCTCAACATCCGCTCGCTGTTGACCACTTCGATCCGGTAACGGCCCGGCTCCAGGTCCTCGATCCGAAAGGCGCCTTGATAATCGGTCGCCACGCCGCGCTCGGCGGTCACGTCGATTCCGCGGAGGCTGACCTGGGACCGGGGCAGCGGCCGGTCTTCCAGCAACACCAGCCCGTCGAGCGCCAAGCCGCCTCCGATTTGCAGGTCGCGCTCCACCTTGCGATCACCGGGCGTAATCGTCACCCACGCTTCGGCCTCGCGCCGACCGTCGGCCAGCCGCGCCCGCAGGTGCCAGTCGCCGGCTTCGAGAGCGGCGATCTCGTAATGCCCCGCGTGGTCGACCGTCCCGGACCGTGCCGGGCGGCCGGCGCGGTCGGCCGTGACCTCGACCGTCGCCATCTGCGCGGGTTGGAGACCCCGGATCCGGCCGGAGAGAGTCGCCCCGCGCAGCAGCACCAGCTCGAGGCCGGTGACGTCGCGCCCCGCCACCTCGACGGCGCCGGAGTCCGTGGTGGGCGCGAAACCGTCGGCCTCGGCCTCCAGGTCGAAGCTGCCATCGGCGACCGCGAGGATCTCGAAGCGGCCAGCGGCACCGGTCGACGCCCGATAGCCGCGCGGACCGCGCTCGCTGCGGCTTCTCAGCGTCACCTCGGCGCCGATCCTGGGTGTCCCCTCCTCGTCGACGACGCGGCCGGAGACGGTCGACCCGGTTTCGAGCGTGAGATCGACCCGGTTCTCTCCCGGTTGGACGTCGACCTCACGGACCTTCCCTTTGTAGGCCGGATGACTGAGGACCAGCCCCTGCACCCCGAGAGAGACGCCCGCCAGGCGGTAGTGGCCCTCGGCATCGGACTCGCCGTAGACCGGACCGATGCGGACGCGGGCACCGGCGACCGGCTCGCCGCCGGTGGTGGCGACCCCGCCGATGACGGTGGCGCCGCGGTCGAGGACGAGGCGCACGTCACGGACCTCGCCGTCCTGCGGCACCTGGAGCTCGACGGGCTCCAAGGGCAGAAACTCCTCCGTCGAGGCTTCGAGCGTCACCCGGCCCGGCGCGACCTCGGCAAAAGCGAAGGTTCCGTCGCGGCCGGCCTGGACGTTCATCGTGTTCTCGGATCGCCGTGGCTCCACGCCGACGGTCCCAGGCGGTGGCGGTGCGGGGCGCAGATGCACTTTCGCCCCCGGCACCGGCTCGCCGGATTCCTCTTCGACCCGTCCGCGGAGGCGGGATGCCGGCTCCAGCACCACCGCGAGAGGCTTGGAGGCCGGGGCCTCGACGCGCGTCACCCAGGCAGGCAGATATCCCTCGCGCGCGAGGAGGACGTTCACCATCCGACCCTTGTCGAGATCCGCGACCGCGAAGCGGCCGGCCTCGTCGCTCACCGCGGCGGACTCCTGGGACCGGAGCGTCTCGGCCAGCGCGCGGCTCGGCGGGCGGTCCGCCTCGGTCAACCACACGCCGGTTCCGGCGAGCGGCCGGCCCGCGGCGTCGGCGACCCGGCCTTCGATCCTCACGCCGGGCGCGAGAATCAGGGTTCCGAGATCGGCGGGGCCCGGACCCGGAGCGATCGCGACTCCCAGAACGACCGTGGGTGCGAAGCCTTGCCGCCGGGCCTCGAGGTCCACCCGGTCGCCGGGGAGCGCCGGAACCTCGAAGCGTCCCCGGTCGTCGGTGACGGCGGTCACGGCCTCGCCGGGAGCGGAGCCGGCAGGAACGGACCGGACCGTCACCTCGACACCGGCCAGCGGGCGCTCTTTGGTGTCGACGGCGACGCCGTGAGCAGAGCGCGCCCGTTCGAGGACGAGACGGGCCTCGCCGTGTGCCGCCACGGTCGCTTTCGCCGCCTGATAGCCGGGCCGGCTCGCGGTGAGATCGTAGGAGGACGACGCGGCGAGGCCGCGCAGAAGGAAGCGGCCCTCTGCGTCGGTCACTGTGCGGCTCGCGGCACGGTCGAGGCGGAAGACCTCGTCCTCCCGGCGGCGGTCCGGAGCTACGGTGACGGCCACCCGGGCGAGCGGCGCTCCCGCCGTGTCGACCACGCGCCCGGCGAGCGTGTTGGCAGGATCCAGGGCCACAGCGGGCATCTGGGCGACGGCGGCGGCTTGCGGAAGCTTCGCGGTGCGCGGTAGAAAATCCCGGGCCGCGGCCTGCACCCAGGCGCGGCCGGCGCGTTCCGTGACGGCATAGGCGCCTCGATCGTCGGTGAAGGTGACGTCCCCCGGATCGTCGCCCGGCCATACCAGCGCGCCCGCGAGGGGCTTCCGGGTCGCGGCGTCGAGGAGCTTCCCTTCGAGGCGCCGCAACGCCGGCAGATCGATGTGAACGGGATCGTCCGCAGAGCCGCCGGCGGCCGGCAACGACTCCAGCTTGAGCCGGCGGCCGTCCGCGAGGAGGAAGTCGAAGGGGCCTGGTTCATTCCCCGGAAGAGAGAGCCTGCCGTCACGGCCCGTGATGCCGGCGGGCCACGCCGGGCTGCCCACCGAGACCGCGGCGCCGGCGACCGGATCACCGGACGCCTCGCGCACCTCGACGACCCGGCCGCCCGACGCGGGCTCCAGGACCAGCTCCGTCCGCGCGACGCCGGCCGGGACGGCAACGACGGCGCGGACACTCCCGGAGAACGCATGGACCTTCACCGCCTCGCCGGCCATGCGGGGCAACTTCATCCGTCCATCCGCATCCGTGTGCCCGAGCCGCGAATCGATCTGCCATCCGTCGGCCCGCAGCTCACGCATCAGCTCCGGAGACCCGGTGGTCAGCAGCACCCAGACGCCGGCCGCGGGCTTTCCGACCTTCCATCGCACCCTGACCTCGATGCTGGCATCGGGCATCAGCTTGAGCGGCGGCAGCTCGACGGGATCCGTCACAGCCAGGGGCATGTAACGCATGGGCACCCGGCCCGTAGCCGTCACCACCGCCGACCACATTCCCATTGCCGGCGCCGTGAGGACGAACCGCCCATCGCTGCCGGCGTCGACGGCCGCCGCGGGATCGGGCGCCGCCCGCCCGGCGAGCACGGCGCGGCGCCATTCGTAGTTACGTGGCAAAGGCAGGAGCGCCGCCCGCACAGCGGCCGGAGCCCCGCCGGTCCTGAAGACCAACCCGGAGACCTCGAGCGGTGCAGGCGCCGCGCCCGTACCGGAAGCGCCGGCACCGGCCGGAGCAAGAAGACAGGCGCTGATGATTGCGAACCTCAAGATAAGCTTCATAAGGACCTCCTTGACAGAATGATCTGCGCATGTGCTAGCTTATAGCAGAGTCGAGACTCCTCTACCTAACAGGAGAGACCAATGAGCAAGAGAGGCCAATGTTTCGCAATTGCTTTCGCCTTGGGATTGGTCTTGGCGCTGGCAGCCTCCCCGGCTGGAGCCGTCAACACCTGCCAATTCTGCAACTGCACTTCAAGTTGCGACCAGACATGCACTACCGGCCCCTTCATCCCCGATTGCCCCGAGTGTAACCAGGACACCTGTGGGAGCTACATTTGCATCGGGAGCCCGGAGTGCCCCAGCGGCGGCGACTGCTTCGCAATCTCCTGCACCTCGACCATCAACGGGAGCGGCAGCGGCGACACGTTGAACGGCACCTCGAGTCATGAATGCATCAACGGGTTTGGCGGCAACGACACCATCTCCGGCAATGCCGGCGACGACACCATCTATGGCGGCACCGGCGACGACACGATCTATGGCGGCTCCGGCAACGACTGCCTGTACGGTGAAGATGGAGGCGACAACCTGACCGGCGATACGGGCACCGACTTCGCCGACGGCGGTGCCGGCACCGACACCTGCGACGCGGAAGCCGAGGTAAATTGCGAGATCTGAGCAGAGCTGGCTGGCTCAGGCCTCCACCGCCGCAGGCTCGACCGGCGCCGGCCGGCGGGGCGGCGGCGGCAGGAAACCGCTCTCCACGAACCAGTCGAAGTAGGTCTTCAGGAGGCGATCGTCGATCTCGGGGCAGACGATGCCCGAGCCGGCGATCTCCTCCCGGGTGTTCGCATCGTCGAAGCCGACGACCTGCATGATGCCCTGTCTTCCCTCCACGGCAGCGGTCTCGGCGTAGGCCTGGTAGTTCGCGATCACCGGCAGGAAGGGCGCCAGGGCGTTGTCGGTCTCGGTGCGCAGACGCTCCAGGAGTTGCCGCTCCCACTCCTCGCGCGGCAGACGCTCGATCGGATAGCCGTACCTCTCCATGAAGTCGTAGGCGATCCTGAACTGCGGGATGTGCGGGTGCGGGAAGTGGTACATCCGGTTGAGACCGTCCTCCCGGAGCGAGATGTGCACCACGGAGGCGGCCACGTAGTCGACCGGAGTCACGTCGAGCTGCGAAGCGCTGTCGGGAGCGATCCCCAGCTGCAGGTTCCCCTTGATCATGTTCCAGACCATGTCCCGCGTGTTGCCGATCCCGGTCCGGCTGTCGCCGGAGAGGACGCCCGGCCGGTAGATGTTGACCGGCAGGCCGCGCTCCCTGGCCTGCTCGCACAAGCGCTCGCTCACCCACTTGGTCTCGCCGTAGCCGCCGAAGACGCCGGAGAAGCTGTCGACCCGGTCGTCCTCGAAGACCGTCGGATCGTCCCGGAAACCGTACTCCACCTCGGGCACGGCGGCGATGCTCGAGATGTAGTGGAGAGGCTTGGCGCGCACGGCACAGGCGAGACGGATCGCGTCGAGCGTCCCGCCGACGTTCGAGGGCTTCAAGACCTTGTACGGATAGGTGAAGTTCACCCAGGCGCCGCAGTGATAGACGGCGTCGATCCGCGCGGCCAGATCCTGGAAGGTCTCCTCGCTCAGGCCGAAGCGCGGCTCGCCCAGCTCGCCCGCGTGGGCGACGATCCGCTCCTCCAGCCCGGCGCGCCAGAGCTTCCGTGACTCCAGGGCCTCGCGGACGCGCCGCAGCGCCTGGGAATCGTCGGCGGCGCGCACCAGGCAGTGGACGCGGGCGCCGGTGCGGGAGAGCAGCTCATCGAGGAGATGGGCTCCCAGGAAGCCGGTCGAGCCGGTGAGGAAGACCTCGGCCGGCGCCTCGATCGGGCGTGTACGCGGTCCTTCGGGCCGGATCGCGGCGTCGAGCACGGCCTCGGCCCGCAGGTCCACCGCCTCGCGGGCGGCAGCCAGGGCGGCGGCGCCCTCGCGCTGCACCAGGTCGACGGCCCGGGCGAGCTCGGCCACGGTCGGCGCCTCGAACAGGTCGCGCATCGGGAAGTCGATGCCGAAGACCTGGCGGAGGCGCACCAGGAGCTGCGGCGCGAGGAGCGAGTGTCCGCCCAGCTCGAAGAAGCTGTCGTGCACGCCGATCGGCGCGACGCCCAGGAGCGACTCCCAGATGCCGACGAGTTGGGTCTCCAGCTCGCCCTGCGGCGCCACGTAGGTGTTGCGCAGGTTGGCCGGCCGGTCGTGGAGGTCGAGGGCCGGCGCCGCAGTCTCTTGGGGGGGCTCGGGGGTCTCCCCTTCGGTGAGCTGCGCGGAGGGGACGGGCGCGACCGCCCACGGCAGGTTGGCGCGCTCGATCCAGTAGCGCTTCTTCTCGAAGGGATAGGTGGGGAGACGCAGCTTCTGCCGGCGCTCATGGAGCACGAGGCCGGCCCAGTCGATCGGGAGACCGGCGAGCCAGAGGCGGGCGATCGCGCCGAGGAGGATCGACTCGTCCGGCTGGCGGTCCCAGTGGGCGCGCACGGTCGGGATGGCTACCGGGGCTCCCTTGGCGAGCTGCAGGGCGAGCGAGGCGAGCCCCTGCCCGGGACCGACCTCGACGAGGATGCGGGCGCTCTCGGAGAAGAGCTCGGTGAGGATGGCGCCGAAGCGCACGGGCTCCACCATGTGGCGCACCCAGTGCTCCGGATCGGTCGCCTGGGCGTCGGTGATCCAGGTGCCGGTGACGTTGGAGAGGTAGGGGATCTGGGGCGCCGCCAGCCGGACCGTGCGTAGCAGGTCGCGCAGGGGGCCGCGCAGGGGCTCCATCATCTTCGAGTGGAACGCGTGGGTGGTGGGGAGCCGGCGGGCGGCCACTCCGCGCTCGGCGAGCCGGGCCGCCAGGGCGTCCACCTCCTCGGGGGGACCGGCGAGGACCGAGAGCACCGGGCCGTTGACCGCCGCGAGGGAGAGGTTGCCAGTCGCCAGCTGCCGGGCCTCCTCTTCGGGCAGGGGCACGGAGAGCATGGCGCCCGCGGGCAGGCCGGCGATCAAACGGGCGCGACGGGCGACCAGGCGCAGGCCGTCCTCGAAGGAGAAGACGCCGGCCAGGCAGGCGGCGGTGTATTCGCCGAGGCTGTAGCCGGCCAGGGCGCGCGGGCGGATGCCCCACTCGTCGAGGAGCTTCGCCAGCGCCATTTCGACGGCGAAGAGAGCCGGCTGGGCGATCTCGGTGCGGTCGAGCGGTCCGAGATCCGGTGCGGTGCCGCGGCCGAGGAGGGCGCGCATGTCGGCGCCGCCGGTCGCCGCCTCCTCCGCCTCCGGGCCGGTCCCCTTGGGGAACAGGGTGCCCAGGAGGTCGAGCCCCTCCGCCCGGAGCAGGCCGGCGGCGCGGTCGATCTCGGCACGGAAAGTGGGCTCGGCGCGGTAGAGGCCCAAGGTCATGCCGGCGTAGTGATCCCCCAAGCCGGAGAGGAGGAAGGCCACGGGGCGGTCGGCCTTGTCCTGGACGCTCCCCAGCACGCGCCGCGGATCGCGCGAGCGCAGGACCGACAAGGCGTCGTCGCGGTCGCGGCAGAGGATCGCCCGGCGGTGCCGGAAGGTGCGCCGGCCGGTGCGCAGGGTGTGCGCCGTGTCCGCGAGGCTGGCGAGGCTCGCCTCCGGATGCGCGGCGATCCAGCCGGTCAGGCGGTCGGTCATCGCCTCCAGAGCCGTCGGGGTGCGCGCCGACAGGATCATCAGCTGCCAGGGGCGGGACGGACCCGTCGCGGGCCGCTCGGGCGCCTCCTCCAGGATGCAGTGGACGTTGGTCCCGCCCATGCCGAAGGAGCTGACGCCCGCCCGCCGCGGCTCCGCTCCCGAGCCGCTGCGCGGCCAGGGGACGACCGCGGTCGGCACGTAGAACGGACTGTCCGCGAAGTCGATCTGCGGGTTGGGCGTCGCGAAGTGGCAGTTGGGGGGGATCGCCTCCCGCTCCATCGCCAGGGTCGCCTTGATCAGGCCGGCGATGCCAGCGGCGGCCTCCAGGTGCCCGACGTTACTCTTGATCGAGCCGAGCGCGCAGAAGCCCCTGGCGTCGGTGCCGGTGCGGAAGGCCTGGGTCAGGGCTGCCACCTCGATGGGATCGCCCAGCGGAGTGCCGCTGCCATGCCCCTCGACGTAGTTGATTGTGGCCGGATCGACGCCGGCAACGGCCTGGGCCAGGGCGATCACCTCGGCCTGCCCCTCGATGCTCGGCGCGGTGTAGCCGACCTTCATCGAGCCGTCGTTGTTCCAGGCCGAGCCGCGGATGACGGCGTGGATCGGGTCGCCGTCGGCCAGGGCCTCGGAGAGGCGCTTCAGGACGACCACGCCCACGCCGTCGCCGAAGAGGGCGCCCTGCCCCCTGGCGTCATAGGAGCGGCAGCGACCGTCGGGCGAGAAGATGCTCCCCTCGGGAGCCACGTAGCCGGTCTTCTGCGGGACGGAGAGGCGCGCGCCTCCGGCGATCGCCGCGGTGCACTGGTAGGCGAGCAGGCTCTGGCAGGCGAGGTGGACGGCGACCAGCGAGGTCGAGCAGGCGGTCTGGACGTTCAGGCTCGGGCCGCGCAGGTCGAGCTTGTAGGAGATGCGCGTGGCGAAGTAGTCGCGCTCGTTGGCGAGGAGGAGCTGGAAGCCGCCCAGGGTGGCCGTCAGCTCCGGGCGGGAGAGCAGGTTCGACAGGTAGTACCCGGGCAGGCTCACTCCCGCGAAGACGCCCACCCAGCCGGGATCGGGCTCGCCGGAGAGGCCGGCGCTCTCCAGGGCTTCCCAGGCGCACTCCAGGAAGATGCGGGACTGCGGGTCGAGAATCTCGGCCTCGCGCGCCGAGAAGCCGAAGAAGGAGGCGTCGAACATCTCGATGCCGTCCACGTGGGTGTCGCAGCGGACGTAGTTGGGCGGCAGCGTCGCGGGGTCGAGCCCGGCCTCGCGCAGGTCGTCGTCGCTCAGGTCGCGGATGCAATCGCGGCGCTCGAGCAGGTTCCCCCACAGCTCGTCCAGGTCGCGCGCTTCCGGGAAGCGTCCGGCCATGCCGATGATGGCGATGCTCTCGATGGTATCCGGCGAAGCCGGTGTCGGGTCCTGGCTCATGTCAAGGCTCCTTAAGTTTCCGCCACCCGCCCAACCTCACCCCCTCGATCCCCCTCTCCCATCGCCCCCCCTTCCCCCGGGAGAGGGGGAGGCCCCCGGCCGCCGGAGGCGTTCCATGGCGGCCTTCTGTCTCTGCTGCGCGGCGCGCTGCTGCACGGCGAGACCTTGCACCTTCCGCAGGCTGCCGGTCTCTTCACCTCCGAGGTGCCGGGCCAGAGCCGCGACCGTCGGGAAGCGGAACAGATCGAGCACCGGAATCTCTTTCCCAAGTGCCTCTTTGAGCCTCTGGTGAGCCCGCACGATGAGCAGCGAATGGCCGCCGAGGTCGAAGAAGTTGTCGTGCAGGCCGATGCGGTCCACCCGCAGGAGCTCGCGGTAGACCTCCGCGATGGTGCGCTCCAGGGCGCTCCGCGGCTCGGCCCGGGCGGCACCCTCCGGCCTTGCGCCGGTGGGCTCGGACAGGAGCCGGCGGTCCACCTTGCCGTTCGGCGTGAGCGGCAGCGCGGTCAGGGAGACGAAGGCGGCGGGCAGCAGCGGCTCCGGGAGCCTGTCGCGCAGGAAGGCCCGCAGATCGGACGCTTCCGGCGCCGAGGTCTCCTCGCGCGGCACGATCCAGGCGATCAGGCGCTGGAGATCGCGAGGCCCGCGGACGTCGGCGACGGCATCGTGCACGGCCGGATGGAGACGCAGGGCGGCCTCGATCTCTCCCGGCTCGATGCGATAGCCGCGGACCTTGAGCTGGCGGTCGGCGCGGCCGGCGAAGAGGAGGTCGCCGTCGGCCCGCAGAACCGCCAGGTCGCCGGTGCGGTAGAGGCGCGCGCCTTCAACGAACGGATCAGGCCGGAAGCGCTCGGCCGTGAGATCGGGGCGGCCCAGATAGCCGAGGGCCACCCCAGCGCCGCCGATCCACAGCTCGCCGCGCACGCCCGGTGGCAGAGGTGCGAGGAATCGGTCGAGCACGTAGGCCCGCGCACCCGGGATCGGCCGGCCGATCGGAACGGTTCCACCTGGGGCAAGGTCCGACAGCTCGCGGCGGGTCGCCACGATGGTGGTCTCGGTGGGACCGTAGGTGTTGACCAGCCGGACCGACGGGTCGGCCCGCCGTTGCCAGAGGGCGAAGCGGTCGGCCAGGGCCTCCTCACCACCGATGATGACCAGGCGCAGCCCGCGCGGCAGCTCCAGCGCCTCGGCCTCCATCCCCACCACCATCTCGTGCCAGTAGGCCGTGGGCAGGTCGAGCACGGTG